>DASRPA010000105.1:0-30926 GCA_035646635.1 Actinomycetota bacterium
GTTCGGGGGCCGGGGTCCCCCCCTCCACACGATCCACCTTAGCTATCTCCCTGTGGGACGATTGAGGGGAGCCCGGCTCGCCGACACACGCCCCCGAGCCGGCCCAACGACACCGAGACGAGAGCAAGACATGGCCTCAGAGACCCCCGAGCAGACACTGGGTCACGCCGAGCAGACCAACTGCTACGGCCACCCGGACGTTCCCACGCGGCTTCGCTGCTCCCGCTGCGAGCGCCCCATCTGCGGCCGCTGTGCGATCCCCGCCTCGGTGGGCCAGCACTGCCCCGAGTGTGTGGCCGAGGCCCGGCGCTCACAGCGCAAGGTGCGCTCGGTGGGGGCCAAGAACTCTCCGGCAACGATGGTGATCATCGCGGTGTGCGTCTTCTTCTGGTTCGTGGAGACCTTCAACCCCAGCATCATCCGCTCCCTCGGCTCCTTCCAGCCGGCCATCGCCGCCGGGGAGTGGTATCGCCTGCTCACCCCCATGCTCCTGCACGCCCCACGCTCGCTGCTGCATATCGGACTCAACATGTACGTCCTGTGGCTCTACGGCCCCGAGGTCGAGCGCGCCTTCGGCACCCCCCGGTTCGTGGGCTTGTTCGTGGTCGCAGGATTTCTCGGAGGCGCGGCCTCCTACGCGTTCGGGCCCTGTCCGGCTCTGGGCGTGGGGGCGTCGGGCGCCATTTTCGGAGTGGTCGGAGCCCTGCTGATCTACCTCTACAACCGGCGCCGCTCGGCGTTCGTGCGTGGCTATCTCAAGAGCATCACGATCCTGGTGCTGATCAACCTCGCCTTCGGCTTCATCGTCCCCGGCATCGACAACCTCGCGCACCTCGGCGGCCTCGCGGGCGGCATTATGGTGGGGGCAGGATTCGACGCTTACAAGGGGCCGAGGGGTGCGCTCGTGGACGTGGCCTCGCTGGCGTTCGTGATCGCGCTCGGAATAGCTCTGGTCGCCTGGAAGACGGCTAACTTCACCTGCGTGGGCCTTTAGATTTAGAAGTTAGTTAGCCACCTCGGCCCTGCCCCGGAGCAGCGACACGCCCGCCCCGTTGACCACGTCGAACTCGTAATCGTCGTCCGACCGCCACCAGCGCGAGCGCAGCTCCTGGCCCGGGAACACGGGCTTGGCGAAGTGGGCAGCGACCATCCGGACCCTGCCCGGGTCGCCCCCGGCCAACTCATCGACCACGCCTGCGGTCGCCATCGCCATCGTGCACATGCCGTGGGCTATGACGCC
Source organism: Actinomycetota bacterium (assembly GCA_035646635.1). Taxonomy (GTDB): domain Bacteria; phylum Actinomycetota; class CADDZG01; order CADDZG01; family WHSQ01; genus JACDAL01. Next base: position 1,241 of record DASRPA010000105.1, read on the forward strand.
GGGGAGCTTGGCGGAGCGGGCGATGGCCTCGTCGAGGTGGATCGGGTTGTGGTCCCCGGACGCCTGTGCGTAGCGCAGGGGTTGGTCATCATCCACTCGGAGGGGACGCTCGCCGAGTATCTCCGGGGACGTTGCCGAGCGCGCGGCCCCCGTGGGGGCCGCGCGCGTGGGGGCCGCGCGCGCGGGGGCCGCGCGCGTGGGGGCCGCGCGCCTGCGGCGAGCGCCCTCTCCCCTGATAAGCATCGTCGCCCGCACGAGCATGGCGACCTGGCCCTCAGCTTCGAGCTCGACCTCGATTGTGAAACGTTCGCCGGTCTCGTCCTCCGAGATCGAGGACAGCTCGGCGCTCACCGTCAGCACGTCGCCTGCGCGCAGCGGGCGATGGATGACGTGCTCTTCTGAGATGTGGACCAGCCGGAGGAGGTCCGCTCCGAGCTCGGGATCGCGAGCTGCGCTCATGATTGTGGGGAAGGCGGGCACGATGCCGAAGACCGGCGACGCGATGGGGGCAGGGCCGCGGTAGCGCTCGTTGAGATCGTTGGTGGCTTCCGCATAGCGGGCGATGGCCTCGACCGTGACCTTGTAGCTGCCGCCGTCATAGCGCTTACCGGTGAGCGCTTGGTTCAGCCCCATCCTCAGGCCGGCGGCTCGACGTCGGCGTCGCCGCTGATGGCGGGCTCGCGCTCGGGCAACTCGAGCTCCCGTGGGCCCGGCCCCCGTCGATCGGCTTCGAAGCGCACCCGCACGAGTCGACCTTCGATCTCGTCGACTCGTCCCGAGCAGACGATCTCGTCCCCCGGCCACACCCTCGTGAGGAAGCGGACCCGAAACCGCCTCAGGTGCTGAGGCCCTCCGAACCAGTCGCTAACGGCGTGAGCGAGGTAGCCCGCCGGAAGCATTCCCATGGCGAAAGCCGTGGGCGCCCCGGCCCCCCGCGCGTAGGCATCGTCGAGGTGGATGGGGTTGAAGTCCCCGGCGGCGCCGGCGTAACGGACGATGTCGGCGCGCTCCAGGGGACCGAACACCACCTCTGCCAGATCCATGCCGGAGAACACGTCGCCGAGCCGAAGGTCGGACGGAACGCTCACGAGGGGGGGAGCTCCATGAGCGTGTAGAGCGCCCTCACGACCTCGTCACCAGACGCGTCGGAGAAGACAGACTCGTAGGTCACCACCCGCATCGCCCCGCCCCGGCGCCCTCGCTTGGTGACATCGGATGCGATCCGCATGCGGCCTGTGAGCACCTCGCCCGCGACTGGAAGCCGCCGATAGAAGAACTCTTGCTCGCCGTGCAGCACGCGCTCGTAGGCCAGGTTGGCGCCGAGACGACGCTCTCGCTCCTCGCGCGGCACCTGCCACATCTGCGTGACCGTGAATGTCGGGGGAGCGACGATGTCGGGCAGCCCCCGGCGGCGAGCTTCGTCGGCGTCGTAGTGAATCGGGTTGTCCTCTGCGACCGCCAGAGCGAACTCACGCACCTTGCCTCGCTCGACCGGCAACTCGAACACGATCACGGCCTCAGCCACAGGCCTCCTCACAGACTCCCATGCGGGAACGCTACCCGACGGCTCCCATACGAATTTGAGGAAATCGCGCCACCTTAGGGTCCCAATTGTGGTTAACATTGAGACACGCGAGAGAGGAGGTGGTCCAGACTGAGCGATAGATCCGACGGACCTCGTGAGGTGACCGGCTGCTAGTGGTCTAAGCCTCGATTTCGGGTTCTGGCCATTGGTTTGGGCCACGGGCAGAATCCACACCGGTTCACCGCCGTTCCCTCGTCCCGGATTTGGTCCACCGGGCTCATCAGAGACAACGAGTGGCGGCAACAGGCCATAAACAGAAGACCGGCGCAGGGAATTCTTGCGCCGGTCTTCTTTTGCTCGCCGTGGGCTTCAGGACCAAGCTGCGGATCGGCACGCGGTGGCTGACGTGCGACAGTCGCATATCAACCACCTTTCTTGCGAGCTGTTACCGGACGGCATCACGAGCCGAGCAGCTCCTCGAAGGCCCCCTCGTCGAGGATCGCGGTGCCGAGGCTCTCGGCCTTGTCCAGCTTCGAACCCGGAGACTCCCCGGCGACCACGAAATCGGTCTTCTTGCTCACGCTCGAGGTCACCTTGCCGCCGCGGCTCTCGATCGCCGCCTGCGCTTCCGGCCGCGAGTAACCCTCCAGCGAGCCGGTAAGCACGAACGTCTTTCCCTGCAGCGACCCGCTCCTGTCCCTGCGCTCACCCGTGGTGTTGACGCCCGCCCGGCGCAGCTTGTCGAGGACCTCGATATTGCGCTCCTGGTCAAAGAAGCTGATGACCGAGCGAGCAATGACCGGCCCTATCCCTTCCATCGCCAGCAGGTCCTCGTAGCTCATCTCCTGGAGGCGCTCCAGAGAGCCCGCCTCGGCGGCGAGCTGCTCGGCCGCCGCCCCGCCCACGTGGAAGATGCTCAAAGCTATGAGGAGGTTCGCCAGCGGCCTCCTCTTCGACTTCTCGATTCCCTCCACCAGGTTCGACGCCGACTTGTCGGCGAAGCCCTCCAGCTCGAGGAGCTGGGCCTTTGTCAGTGAGTAGATGTCGCCCGGGTCCTTGAGAAACCCCTTGGTGATGAGGGCGTAGAGCGTCTGGTAGCCGAGGCCCTCGATATCCATCCCGCCACGGGCCGCGAAGTGAAAGATGCGCTCTATGCGCTGCGACGGACAGTCGATGCCGACACAACGGGCCACCGACTCGCCCTCCGGCCGCACGATGTCGGAGCCACATGAGGGGCAGGTCTTCGGCATCGAGAAGAGCCGCTCGTCCCCCGTGCGCAGTGACGGAACCGGCCCCACAACCTCGGGAATCACGTCGCCGGCGCGGCGCACGATGACCGTGTCGCCGATCCGCACGTCCTTGCGGGCGACCTCGTCCTCGTTGTGCAGGGTCGCCGTCGACACGGTCACGCCCCCCACGAAGACGGGTTCGAGCCGGGCGAAGGGAGTTGCCGCCCCCGTCCGTCCGATGTGAACCTGGATGTCGTTGAGACGTGTGGTGCGCTCCTCCGGCGGGAACTTGTAGGCGATCGCCCAGCGAGGCGCCTTCGAGGTGAACCCCAGCTCGTCCTGCTGCGCGATCGAGTCCACTTTCGTCACGATCCCGTCGATCTCGTAGTCGACGTCGTGGCGATGCTCGGCCCAGTGAGAGCAGATGCGGTAAACCTCATCGAGATCGGCGAGCCGGCGGTTCTCCGGGTTGGTCCTGAGCCCCCAGCCACGCACCGCCTCGAGAGCCTCCCAATGGGTGCGAAAGCGAATGCCCTCGGCCCGCCCTACACCGTGGACGACCAGCGCCAGGTTTCTCTTACTGGTGACCTTGGGGTCCTTTTGCCGCAGTGAGCCGGCGGCGGCGTTTCGGGGGTTGGAGAAAAGGCGCTCACCGCGCTCCTCGAGCCCCTGGTTCACTTTGGCGAAGTCCCGCAACGGCATGTAGATCTCGCCTCTGACCTCGAGCTCGGCAGGCGGCTCGCCCCGAAGCCGCAGCGGGATGGACGCGATCGTCTTGAGGTTCGAAGTGATGTCCTCGCCCGTGCGCCCGTCACCCCGAGTCGCCCCGGTGTCGAAACGGCCATCGCGATAGAGGAGATTGACGGCCACGCCGTCCATCTTGAGCTCGGTGACGTACGAGTCCGGCACTCCGATGCCCTTCTCGACGCGCGCTCCCCACGCGAGCAACTCCTCCAGAGAGAAGCAGTTGTCCAGCGACATCATCTTGCTGAGGTGCCGGACCGGCGCGAAGAGGCCCGAGGGCGGAGCGCCGATGCGTTGCGTGGGCGACTCGGGGACGACCAGCGAGGAGTCGGCCTCCTCGAGAGCGATGAGCTCCCCCATGAGCGCGTCGTACTCGGCGTCGGCTACCTCCGGATCATCGAGGACGTGGTAGCGGTAGGAGTGGTGGTCGATCTCCTTGCGAAGCTCTTCGGCGCGCCGCGAAGCGGTGCGGCCTCTTGAGTCGCTCATGTACTCATTGTCTCAGCACACAGTGCGGGAGAGGTGACCGCTGAACCCCCGACGCGCTGAGGGAGCCCCTTTGGGCTCCCTCTGCGACGAGCCAACCTCGACTCGTACCCCCACCTCTGATCCCCCACCTTCTGATGCCGCCTTGAGGTGATGTTTGAAGACTAGGGGAAGAACCTGGCAGAGCCAATACGCAAAGCTACCGATCACGTTCGGCCGGCAAGCAGCATGATGCGCCGCCTCGTGAAGACCCAGTCGTCGCCGTCACGCTCGAAGCCCTTGCCCGTCTCGTGGCCCCGGGCCGCGATGAACGCTCTCACCGCTGCGATGCGCTCCTCGGGGAACTCGCCCGGCCACATCCACTCGGAAAAGCGGGTCTGCTGGGACACGATGCGCTCATCGAGGATCTGAAAGCCGGCGGCAAGCACGATGGTGCGAAAAGCCGACGCCGGACGGCTGGCCGCATGGCTCGGATCACGCAGGACTTCTAACTCATAGAGAGCTTGGGCCTGCTCGTAGCGCTCGGGCGCCAGTTGATCCACAATAAGCACTCGTCCCGAGTCCCTCGCCACGCGCCGCATCTCGAGCAGGACGGGGACGGGCTTACTGATGTGATGCAGTGCCTGAGCCGTACAGGCGAGGTCGACTGAACGGTCCCGCAGCGGAAGGCGGGCGCCGTCTGAGGCAACGGCTTCGATGCCGGAGTGTCTGAGCCGGCCCACCTGCAGCATTCCGGGGGTCAGATCGAGCGCAACCCGAAACCCGGCGACGCTCTCGAAGAGAGCGAGAAAGTTGCCGGTTCCCGCTCCGACCTCCACCACCATCTCTCCCGGCTCGAGTCGGGAGAACTCCACGACCCGGAGGGCATCGAAACGGTGTGCGGTGCGTTCGGCAAAACCCTCTGCGGCCCGTTCGAACTCGTCCTGGACGAGTCGGTTGTGCCGCTCACCTCGCCCGCTCACGCCGCCTCGGTGGACGCGACGATGCCCCCTCCCACGAGCTCGTCGGGGTCCGCCACCGAGTAGAGGACCGCCGACTGCCCCGGCGCCACGGCTTCGATGGGACGCTCGAAAAGGAGCTGCGCGGCTCCGTTGGCACCGGTCACACGCGCCGGCGTGACGTCTCCGTGAGCCCGGTGCTGAACCAGCACGCGCTCGCCCGGCCTCGGAGCGGGCCCCACGAAGCTGACCTCTTCGAGACGAGCCGAGGCGATCTCGAGATCCTTTCGCTCCCCCACCACGATTCGATTCGAGGAGGCATCGATCGAGGTCACGTACACCGGCCTCCCGAGCGCCACGCCCAAACCCTTTCTCTGCCCCACGGTGTAGCGGCCAAAGCCGTGATGCTCGCCCACCACCCGGCCGCGCTCATCGACCACCGCCCCCCGGTGCGACGCCTCTGAAACATGCTCGGAGATGTAGCCGCCGAGGTCGCCTCCTCGAACGAAGCAGATCTCCTGCGAGTCGGGCTTGGTCGCAGTTCTGAGCCCGAGGCGAGCGGCCAGCGCACGCGTCTCCTTCTTGTTCATCCCGCCCACCGGGAACCGACAGCGGGCCAGGCGCTCCTGGGTCAGCATCCACAGCACGTAGGACTGATCCTTCCTGCCGTCCACTCCGCGCAGCAGCCGGGCACGGCCGTCATCGGTTCGGACGCGTGCGTAGTGCCCGGTAACGAGGACGTCTGCGCCCATGACCTCGGCCCGCTCGAGCAGGGCGTCGAACTTGATCCACTGATTGCAGCGGACGCAGGGGTTGGGAGTCCGGCCCGAGGCGTAGGCGGACCTAAAGTCACTCACCACCGAGGACTCGAAGCGTTCGGCGAAGTTCAAGACGTAGAAGGGGATCTCGAGGAGGTCCGCCACCCGCCGGGCATCGTCGGCTGCGCCCACGCTGCAACAGCCGGACTCGGTGTTCGTCTCGCCCTGCCGCCACAGCTTGAGCATGATGCCGGTGACGGCGTAGCCCTGCTCGACCATGAGCGCCGCGGCCACGGACGAGTCGACCCCGCCGGACATGGCAACCACGGCCTTTGGCCGCTGGGGGCTCCGCCGGCCAAGTCCGCCTGCGCCCCCAGACCCCCGGGCCACGACCGCCTTCTGCTTCTTCGCCGAGTGGTGGTCAGATGTCATATGTGGTCACCTCACCACCACTCGAGCAGATGGCGTACTGGTCATGCCGCCTTGCGGGCCCGCTCGACGATCTCCGGGAGCACCTCCAACACCGCGCTCACGTCCTCCTCTGTGGAGGCGCGGCCCAACGAAAAGCGAATGCTTGCGTCTGCGAGGCGCGGCTCAAGACCGATGGCGAGCAACACGTGTGAGGGATCCAGCGCCCCCGACTGGCAGGCCGAGCCCGACGAGCACGCAATGCCGGCCGCGTCGAGCAGCAGCAGCAGAGTCTCGCCGGAGCCGCCCGGAAACGACACATTCAAATTGCCCGGCACGCGCGCATCGAGATCTCCATTGACCACGACGTCCGGTACGGCGGCGCGTACGCCCTCCAAGAGGCGCGTGCGAAGCCGCAACAGTCGCTCGGCCTTGGCATGAACCTCCTTGGCAGCAACCTCGGCGGCGGCGCCGAACGCGGCGGCACCTGCAGCATTCAGGGTCCCCGAGCGCAACCCCCGCTCGTGTCCGCCTCCGTGCAGCTGGGTCGCCACGGGAACGCCTGCTCGCACGAACAGCGCGCCCACACCCTTGGGGCCGCCGAGCTTGTGCGCGGAAAAGGAGGCGAGATCCACGCCCCAACGATGCACGTCGACGGGGATGTTTCCGAGCGCCTGCACCGCATCGGAATGCACCAACGTGGAGCGGTTCGCGTCCTTGGCGGCCGCGACAATACCTGCCATGTCCTGCACCGTGCCGATCTCGTTGTTGACTGCCATGACCGACACGAGGATGGTGTCCCGGCGCACGGCATCGCGGATTCGGCCCGGGTCGACGAGCCCATCGTTTCCGACCTCCACAACCGAGACCTTGAATCCGCTATCTTGGAGATGCTCGACGGAATGGAGCACGGCGTGGTGCTCGAACGCGGTGGTGACGATGTGGTTGCCGTTGCCTTTCAGCTTGGTCGCAACCCCCTTGACCGCAAGGTTGTCGGCCTCGGTCCCGCCTGCGGTGAAGGTGATCTCGGCCGGGCTGGCGCCGATGGCGGCGGCTACCTGCTCGCGGGCATCCTCCACTCCCCGTCGCGCGGCCCGCCCGTAGGCGTGGACCGATGAGGGATTGCCGAAATCGCCGTCGAGAAAGGCCAGCAATGCAACCTTTGCCTCTGGCACAATCGGCGTGGTTGCCGCATGATCGAGGTAGTGCATGACGCCAAGGATACGAGGCGGGAGCGGGAGCGGGAGCAGGTGAGCGACAGAACCGCGGTCGGCCGCTCCCAGGCCGCGAGCGCCTCACCCTTGATTTCAGTTGTGGCCGGGGCGGCGCTCCTGATCGCCGTCCTGTGGCCGCTCGGCGAGTTGGTTTCGTCGGCCGCAATTACCCAGGTCGACCGAGAGGTCATTCAGCAGTCGGTCGAGATCCGCGTGCCGCTCCTTAACAGCCTCATGCATTTTCTCACCTTTCTAGGAGGAACCCTCTTCGTGACTCTCGCCCTGGGGGGAGCCGCCGTCCTCGTTTTCCTCGTCGAGCGACAGAAGAGATGGCCCGTCTTTCTCGCTTGGACCATCGTCGGCAGCGTGGGTCTCGACAACCTCATCAAGATGCTCGTAGACCGGCCCCGGCCCGACTTCCACCGCCTGACCGACGTCACGGGGAGCGCCTTTCCCAGCGGACACTCGAGCGCGGCCGCGGCGCTGTTCCTGGCCCTCGCCTTCTTGCTCACCAGGCGGATGAACGGGGGCCGCGCGTGGGTGTGGGGAGTTGCGGCTTTGCTGGCCTGCCTGGTCGCCGTGAGCAGGGTCTACCTCGGCGCGCACTGGCCGACCGACGTGATCGGCGGACTAGTGCTCGGCGGGTGCTGGACCGGCGTCATGGCGAAGGCGACCGCGGCCTGGCCGAGCAGGGAGGGCGGCGAGGGCCCGGAGGGTTAACGGCCGCTAGCCGCACCTCATCCAATGCATGCTCATGTACCTCAGAAGTACATAAGCGCGCACTCGATCCGAGGGCCGGGGGCTTACTCATGATGAACGAACCTCGTGAAAGTCTGGACTCCCGCAACGAAGCAGCCGCCGAAAGGAGTGGTTGTGAAGGCAATCTGCACCGAGGTAGTCGCCGTGAACGGCTCCTTGGCTAGCTCGATCTCCCAGAAGTACGATGCAGCAGTTTGCAGAGGCATCGATAGAAACTGACTCGGCTGAATCGTCTTATGACTGACTCTGATCCATCAATCGAAACGGTCACCGACTCGGTGGCGGCGCTCTTCGCCCTCTACCCACTTGCTCGCCACCTTACGCGGACTGTGGCAGGTTTGCCAGTTTATCTAGAACCTATTAACCCGCTATAACTAGCTTCGACCTAGACGGACCCCTTCACGGTGCGCGCCGAAACGAGGTCAGCTCTTCTGGAACTCGGGCGGGTCGTAGCGGTCCAGGCCGGGGGCTCAGCCTTCTGGCGGCGCGAAACCCTTACTGCCGTCATGTTGCCTTTCAGATGTTGAACATCCTAGAAGGGGATGTTATACATCTTGAATGAACTTCGACGCTCGGGAAGAGAATGTCCTACTAAAGGCTCTCGGAGAGCAGCTCAGTGCGCTAGATGCGCGCTGCGAGATCGTTGTAATAGGCGGAGCTGCACTGCTGGCGCTCGGTCTGGTGAACAGGACGACCAGCGACGTCGACGTCCTCGCTTTGGGTTCGAACGAGGGCCTGAAACCCGCCGATCCGCTTCCCCCTCCCCTTGTGGAGGCGAGGGACCGGGTGGCCCGGGACTTCGAACTGGAGCCCGACTGGCTGAATCCTGGCCCTACCGAGCTTCTACGATTCGGACTCCCGGACGGCCTCATGGAGCGAGTCGAGACTCGTCGCTTCCGTTCGGTGCTCACGGTCCACTTTGCCGGCCGGTTCGATCAGATCCACTTCAAGCTCTACGCGATGGTGGACCCCGGACGGCACGAAGACGATCTTCGTCCCACAGAAGAGGAGTTACTCGCTGCCGCCCGATGGACGCGCACCCACGATCCGTCTGAGAGCTTCCGCCGGAAGCTGCTGGGGGCACTGGAGCACCTGGGGGTGGAGGATGCAGACCTCGGGGCTTAGGGACGATTTCCGAGCCAACCTGGTCTCATTCTCGTGGGGCCAGTGGACGCAGATGGGGGTTTCTGGCCGACGTGATCGCGAGGACTTGTGGGCTGCCGATCCTGAAGCCCTACTGGTCCTCTCACTTGTAGTGTCGCGCCATGAGCCTCGTTTATTTGACGAGATCCTCGATTGGCTGGCGCTCAATCTCCGTCTCGTGAGCATCCAGCGACTCCGCAACCTAGCCCGCCAGCAGGACGACGTTGTGCGACGGCTCGTCGACGCGGTGCTGGCATGGTCAATCACGCACGCCAAGGAAGTGACGCGTCGTGCTCCCGTTGCTCCCAGCGTCCCTCCTGAGCCCCAAACGCTGTTCCGGATCGACGGGCGGGAAGCGAGGGTCGGCAAGGCCGATGCGATCTTTGCCGTCCATGGCTTCCGTCGGCCGGCAACCGGTCCAAGTGGAAAATCGCGTGTCCCGGATCTTTCCGCGCCGATCAACCTCGGGTTTCGGCTAAGAGAGGTATTCGGTGTCGGCAGTAGAGCGGAGGTGAGTCGTATCCTCCTGACTTCGCGAAGCGACCGACTTCTGAATGAGATCGCAGAAGCTGCTGCGTACGCTCCCCGCAACGTGCGTGAGACGCTTCATTCGCTGATCGAGGCAGGGATCACAGAGACCGCACAGAGGGCCAAGAGTCGCACCTATCGAGTGGAGCGGAACAGGTGGAGTGGGTTCTTTGGCATTGCTGAGCAGGACATACCGGTCTATGTCCCCTGGGTGCCTTTGATGCGAGCAGTAACGAAAATGCACTTATGGCTAGAGGAGGATGGGGCCGTCCAGAGGTCGGCCTACATGCAGGCCAGCGAGGCGCGCCGCCTAATGGACAGAATTAGACCCGATCTTCGCGCGGCCGACGTTTCCGTGCAGGACGATCGCGGGCTGCATGGCGCCGACTACTGGCCCGCGTTCGTGCAGGTCGTCCAGGCAGTTCTTAGGAGCCTGGAAGGGGAGCCGATCTCATAGAGAACGGCGCCCGCAACCGGCGCCACTCAGGCGTCAGGACTTCTGGAATTCGGGCGGGTCGTAGCGGTCCTCGGCGGTCTGGGGGTTGGGCACGCCGGCCCTCACAGCCTCGAGTTGAGCTGAGAACGCCAGGCCCAGATGCAGTGCCAGAGAGGTCAAAAAAGACCACAACATGATCCCGATGATGCCGGCCAGCGGGCCATAGGTCTGACCGAAGGACTTGCTCGCGGTGAGATAGAGGCTCAGCAGGCCCGTAAAAACGAACCACAACAGCGTCGAGAGAGCAGAGCCGTGAGCGAGCCACGACGCGTCCGGCTGGTGCCGTCGCGGCGAGCGTTTGAAGAGCAGGGCGAAGGCGACGACCACAGCGATGATTCCGAGGGGCCAGCGCGCGAACGTCCATACCGTGATCACCGACTTGTTGATACCGGTCGCCTGCGCCGCCTGCCCGGCCGCCGAGCCGGCCACGAAAGCGATGAAGGCGACCACCGTCAACAGTCCCGCGCTAATGGCCAGGACGAAGCCCGTCCCGTACTTGAGCAGAGTGGGACGGTCTCTCTCGACTCCGTAGATACGGTTGGCGCCGCGCTCGAGCTGACCCATGGCAAGGGTTCCGGCGACGAGGGTCCCGATGAGGCCGACCCATAACGGCGTCGTCCCGGTAGAGGAGCCTTGCTGAAATGTCTGCGTCAGTATCTTGCTGGCCGGGCCCGGCGCAAAATCGACGAGGGCGGTCTGCGCGGCCCGCTTGAGCGCGTCCTGATTGATCACGTTGATGAAGCCGACGAACGCAATGAGGCCTGGTAAGAGGGCAAGCACAACCTGGAATGCGAGGGCGCGCGAGTGGCTGAAGCCGTCGGCAACCCGAAAACGCTTGAAGGCGTCCTTGGCCAGCTGCATCTGCCCACAATCGCGCAGGGTCTCGCGCGCTTCGTCGTCCTCGAGGTTATAAGTCTGCGGAACCGGAGACGCCGTACTCATGAGATCGCCCCCGAAGCGTGCGTGGTCGGGACTCGCAGCTTGAGTGCGGCGGGAAGAACCTCCACGGAGAACGAGCTCGAGTCCTCGAAGACATCTCCGTCGAGCTCGAGCGGCATGGCCGGTTCCGCGGTCACTTGCAACCGGCGAGCCGACAGCATCTGGATCCTGGCGTCATCACCCCGGTGGCCACGAAGCATTCGCCACAAGAGCTTGAGCCAAGCCGTTACCGTTCCGGCCCTCACGACCGCCACCGTCAGCAGGCCGTCCTCGGGATCGGCGTCGGGCAGGGCCATGAGTCCACCTTGCAGCTTTCCGAAGTTACCGATCAAGATCATGTGTGCCTCACAAAAAAGAGGCTTCTCGTCGTCAATGCGCAGCTCGACGCGCCGTGCAGGCGCGCGCACATGCTTCAGTCCACTCACCACGTAAGCCACCGCCCCCAACCGAGACTTGAGTTTCGGGTCGGCATCGCGCAGCATCGCTGCGTCGAAGCCCATCCCCGCCATTATGACGAAACAACCGTGTGGGCTGGAACCGACGTCGATCGTTCGAGATCCTCCCGACAACGCCACCTCCAGGGCCCCCGAGAGGTCCCGCGGGATGTCGAGATTCGCGGCCAACAGGTTGCCGGTGCCGGCCGGCAACAGCGCCAAGGGAACGCCACTGTTGGCAAGTGCCGTGGCGCATGCCATCACCGTCCCGTCCCCACCCGACACCATCACGAGATCAGGCCCTCTTTCGAGGGCGCCTCGCAACATTTCGCTGCCGGGATCTTGTTCCGTAGTTTCCAACCACGTGTATTCCAGTCCTCTGGCATCGAGTGCCTCTTGAGTTGCTCGCCTGCGCTCGTCCGACTCACGATTGCGGGCGACCGGATTGAACACCACCACGACCCGGCGTGTCTCTCTCATCCGCCTCTTCCGGATCGCCAGCTCCTGAAAGGCGCCAAAGCACGAGTCGATACGGTGAGCCACACCGTGCCGAGCACACCTCCGCCCACAACGTCGGTGAGATAGTGCATCCCTCGGTACATCCGGGAGGCCCCCACCGCCAGCGGAACGACAATCGCCACCAGCCACAACAGCACGACGGCTGCGCGACTCCGCAGATGTCGCGAGGCAATGATCGCGACGACTCCGTAGAGAACGACCGCGGCCGCCATATGGCCGCTCGGAAAGCTCGAGGTCGGAGGTGCTACATCGAGGCGATGCACCATGGGGCGATTGCGATCCACCAACGCCGTCAAACCCAAGAAGATGGCGACCTCTCCTGCGATAGCGGCGAGCACCAGCAGTGAGTCCCCCCAGCGCTTCCATGTCAACCTGGCCCCGAAGAACAGCAGCACGCCCAGACCGATAACGGTTGTCGTCTCAGCCAGATAGGAGAGGATCTCCGTCGTCTGGTTGAGGCCGCTGCTGCGGTTGCGCGCAAGATAGCGCGCCAGTCCTCGGTCCATGCGGCCGAGAGCGTCATCCCCCAGGTAACGAGAGATCGCAAGGCCCACTAGCAGCAAGACCACGAACAACAAGAGCCCGGCCCCCACGAGAAAGACGAACGTGGAACGGCGCGACCTTCGTTCAGACAACAAGACTTCGCCTCCCCCGAATTGACCTTGGCACCAGAACCCGCAGCGGCCGCGAGTTACGGCGAAAAGTTCAATATATAGGGCACCTAGTCTGATTCCTGGAGGCGGCGCTCGAGGTCGGCGATCTGCTCGTCCAATGCATCCTTGCCCGGCCCACCCCCGCGCCGCTCGAAGTCGACCATCCGCTGTGGGTATCCGATTACGGCAGCATCGTACAGGGGTATCGAAGCCTGAGCGCAGAAGTCTTTCGCGTCGCGCGGCCCCCTGATCGCGCCGCGCATCGAATCTCCATGGCGATCGACCAGCAACAGAGTAAGCGGCTGTGTCGCGGTCTGGGGTTCGATGTAACCTTCGACGCCCTTGCGCTCGGCTGCAAACGTGCGCAGGGGGTTGAGGTCGGGGGCCCGGCCCCGATTGAAGAACCTCCGAAACGAATCGGAAAAGCCCATCGCTATCCTTTGCGAATCTCTTCGATGAGCTTGGGTAGCAGCTCGAGCGCGTTTCCGACCACTCCCAGATCCGCCAAAGTAAAGATGGGTGCGTCTTCGTCCTTATTGACCGCCACGATCCTCTTCGCCCCCTTCATTCCCACGACGTGCTGGGTCGCTCCCGAAATTCCGAAAGCTAGATAAACCTCGGGCTTGACTGTGCTGCCCGTCTGCCCAATCTGATACGAGTAGGGAACCCACCCCGCATCGACAACTGCCCGGGTGCCTCCCACCGCCGCTCCCGGGATGGCCTCCGCGAGCTCGTCCAGAAGGCGGAAGTTCTCGGCCCCCTGCAGACCGCGGCCCCCGGCGATCACCACCGACGCGTCCTGAAGCTTGGGACCTGTCGCTCGAGCCTCGTGTCGTTCGATGAGCTTTACCCTCTTGAGCTTGTCCGGCACCACGATATCGATCGCAATCGTCACGCAGTCGCCGCCCGTCTCCTCTGCCACAAAAGACTTGGGTCGCGCGAGCACGAGCTTTAGTGTTCCCTCGAGTCTCACGTCCACTCGAGTGGAGCCCCCCAAGATCGCGGTCTGAGCCACATTGAGACTCGGGATGTCGACGGCGTTCGCTACCAGCGTGGCACCGGTCAGAGCCGACAGCCGGCCGGCTACATCGCGCGAGTCGTAATTGGTGGCGAAGAGAATGAGCTCGGGCCCATGCTCGGCCACAAGCTGCTGGAGCGCGAACGTCGGAGGCTCGGCAACGAAGTCCGAGTAGACGGAGTCGTCGGAGCAGTACACGGTTGCCGCACCATGGCGGCCGAGCACTGCCGCGGCCGCGGACGAGCCCGGGCCCAACGCGACCGCAGCCGGTTCCGGATCCAAGGCACGCGCCTTGGCCAGCAGCTCGAGCGCGCTGGGATCGATCCCACCCTCCGTAACTTCGGCGTAAACCCAGACCCTTCCCACTAGATGACCTTTGCCTCACGCAGAAAGGCGGCCACTCTGGCGGCTGCCTCGCCCTCGTCCACGATCACCTCTCCCGACCTGCGCTCTTCGCCCGCACTCAATTCCACGATCTCTTGGGCCGGACGCACATCGTCGGGCGACAAACCCAGATCTGCGAGCGCCAGCCGCTCGAGCGGTTTCTTCTTCGCCGCCATGATTCCCTTGAACGACGCATAACGAGGCTCGTTGATGCCCGCCGTTACCGTGACCACCACCGGCAGCTCACATTCCACGACGTGGTAGCCCGTGGCGGTTTGCCGGTGAGCCCGAAGGGTTCGATCGGTGATCTCCACCTGTGTGGCAAAGGTGACCTGTGGCCATCCCATGAGCTGCGCCAGGGCGGCCGGCATCGTGCCGGTGTATCCGTCGGTGGACTCGACCGCGGCGACGACGAGGTCCGGCTGCGCCCGCTCGATGGCTCGCTGGAGCACCCGGGCGGTCGCCAGAGCGTCCGCCCCCTCGAGGGCATCGTCTGAGACGAGGATCGCCCGGTCCGCGCCCATGGAGAGTCCTCGGCGCAGGGCCTCGGATGAAGCCTCCGGCCCCATCGACACGAGAGTCACTTCGGCCCCGAGTCTTTCTTTGATCTGAAGCGCGGCTTCGACGCCGAACTCGTCGCCGGGGTCCAGCACGCCTTGAACGCCTGCCCGCTTGAGGCGAACTCCGTCCATCTCCATGGGGAGGTTGGGATCGGGAACATGCTTGACGCACACGGCGATATTCAATAGATCTCCTTGCGCTCACAGCCTGGACGATTACCTAGTGGGCCGCACCCCTAAGGGTATCGGAGTACGGACTACTACTTGCCGAAGAATTCCGCCTGCCCCGGCCCCTGCTCGATGAACGAAGCCATCCCCATTTTTTGGTCCTGGGTCGCAAACAAAGCGGCAAAGGCCCTCTGTTCGAGGAGCAACCCAGAGGTGATGTCGGTCTCCATGCCCGTCTGCAGCGCTTGCTTGGCAGCCGCCAGCGCCACCGTCGGCCCACTCGCATAGACGGATGCGACGGCATGTGCGCGCGCGTGAACCTCGGCGGGCTCGACGACCTCGTTTACCAGCCCGATCGCTAGAGCTTCCGCGGCGTCCAGGGTTCGTCCTGAATAGATGATCTCCTTGGCCCGGCCGATGCCTACGAGCCGAGGTAGCCGCTGGGTGCCGCCCGCTCCGGGGATGATGCCCAGGAGGATCTCGGGCTGGCCGAGCCGGGCGTTGTTGGCGCAGACTCGCAGGTCGCAAGCCAGGGCCAGCTCACAGCCGCCACCCAGCGCATAGCCGGTGATCGCAGCCACCGTCACGACGGGGAGTTGCTCCAGCGCGCTCAAGCCCTCCTGAAATGGATCGATGTGGCGCTGGATCGCGGCGGGGTCAAGGTCTGACATCTCCTTCACGTCTGCGCCCGCGGCGAACACTTTCTTGCCGCCCCACACGACGGCGGCCCTGATTTTCGGATCATCGCGAATGGCCGAGACGCAGTCCCCGAGCTCCTCGGCCAACTGCCGGTTCAAGGCATTGACAGGAGGACGCTCAAGCCGTATCTCCCCGACCCCGTCGCTCACCTCCAACCGCACAAGCTGCCCCACGTGGTTTCCTCCTGTTTATCGTCTTTATCGTCGACCAAAGAGTCCCAGGCTACGATGCCGACCGTGATAGGTGACTTCGAGCACAACCTTGCACATGCCCTTTCGGCCCGTGCCCCCCGGCGAAGCGAGGCTACGGAGGGGCGCGCCGCGGCGGTGCTGATTCCCGTGCTCGACGACGCCGAGCCCGCCCTGCTGCTCACCTTGAGAACCGAAACCGTCTCGACCCACAAAGGCCAGATCTCCTTCCCCGGCGGCTCACTCGAGCCGGGAGAGGGCCCGGAAAAGGCCGCCCTCAGGGAGGCTCATGAGGAGATCGGGCTGGATCCCTCACAGGTGAGGGTACTGGGGCAGCTCGACCAGACCCCGACCTTCGTCTCCGGCTACGTGATCACACCGGTCGTCGGGTGGGTACCCGCGCAGCCCTTTCAGCCGAACCCGAGCGAAGTCGCCGCCCTCATCGTGGCGCCGATCGCCGGGCTCACAGAGGAAATCCGCGTGGAACCGGGCTTCGTGCATGAAGGCTTCAATTACCCGACGGAGGCGTGGATCTACGAAGGCCACATCATCTGGGGCGTGACCGCCAGATTGCTGCGGATGTTCCTGGGACTGCTGGCCGGCGCGGGGCTCGCCTCGGCCCCCGGCGAAACCGAGTCCCCGTGGCCGGTCTCGCAGTGACCGTCGCCGGGGTTTATCCCAAAAAGGACCGATACGGTCGTTTTTGGGACAAGATTCAGGCCACGCAAGGATGGATGCTGGTGTGGGCGGCGCTCCAGGCCACGCCGACCCCGACCCCCGAACCCTCGCCCACCATCATCCAGGCGCCTCCTGCGGGCCCCCTGGAGGTCGTTGGGGCGGTGGTGGCGATCGTCTTCGCGCTGGCGGCTGGGGTTCTCGGCTACCGCATCATTCGGGGGGGCCGGGGGCTGTGACGGTGGGGCCACGCCGGCCGTGTCCTCGATCGCGCATAACGCGACATCCACCACCGATTCGGTCTTGGAACGCGCGTAAACGCGCGATTCACACCTTCTCCGCCATTATCCTGGTGTCTCTGCTGTTGTTCCTGTTGCTAATGTTAGAGTGCTGGCCTCCTGTCCCACCGCGAAAGGAGAGATCGTCCATGCCTTCCGAAATTGCCTCCAGCGTCAACCGCGAGCTCGAGAGGATCGGGCTTCACGTGAAGCATGCCAAGGAGTTCATGCAGATGGGCCTGCCCTATTCGGAGGACCTGCTCGGCGAGCTGACTCAGATATCGAACATCTGCCAGAAGGCGGTCGGCAAGGTCGAGGACGACGTCAAGCGCGCCGACACGCTCGAATCCCAGGCGAACGCCCCCCACTACTTCGACGGGATCTTGGACGAGGACCCCCTCGCCGTCTCAACGGACTGAGTACTCCAGGTCTGGGATGCCGAGAGTTCTTAGAACGCCGGGGGCTCGGAGTAAATGCCCCAGACCTCCTTCAGCGCTCCCACCATCTCGCCCAGGGTCACATAGGCCTTGGCGGCGTCGATCAGGACGGGGATCGAGTTGGTGGTATCGTCCGAGGCCATTTCCTTTAGCGCCCCGACGGCCTCATCCGCCCGGGCCTGGTCTCGATTCGCACGAACTTCTGCGAGCGCCTTCTTCTGACGCTCCTCGATCTCGGGCCCGATGAGCAGCACCTCGGGAGGCGGCTGCTTGGTGTGGGTGAAGCGGTTCACCGAAACAATGACCTTGCGGCCCTGCTCGAGCAACCGCTGATAGTGGAAGGCCGCGTCGGCCATCTCCTTCTGGAAGTAGGCGCGCTCGATGCCGGCCAGCATCCCGTCGAGGATGGAACCCTCGCCCATCTCCTCGATGACACTGAAATAATCCTCGGCCTCCGCCTCGATGCGATCGGTCAGGGCTTCGATGAACCAGGACCCCCCCAGCGGATCGATGACGTTGGCGGCGCCGGTCTCGTAGGCGATCACCTGCTGCGTGCGAAGTGCTATCTCGACGGCCTCTTCGGTCGGCAGCGCAAGTACTTCGTCCAGCGAGTTCGTGTGCAGCGACTGGGTTCCACCGAGCACCGCGGCAAGCGCCTCGGTCGTGGTCCGGATCACGTTGTTGTAGGGCTGCTCCGCAGTCAGCGAGACGCCCGCGGTCTGCGTGTGAAACTTGAGCATCCACGAACGCGGCTTTGCCGCCTTGTAACGCTCCTTCATCCAGCGCGCCCAGATACGGCGGGCGGCCCTGAACTTGGCTATCTCTTCGAAGAAGTCGATGTGCGAGTTGAAGAAGAAGCTGAGGCCCGGAGCGAAGTCGTCGACATCGAGTCCGCGCCGGAGACCGAGCTCCACATGCGCAAAGCCCGACGCAATAGTGAAAGCGAGCTCCTGCGCAGCAGTCGAACCGGCCTCCCTTATGTGGTAGCCGGAGATTGACAAGGGATGGTACTTGGGCACCTCTGAGATGCAGTACTCCATCATGTCGGCGGTCAGTCGCAGATGAGGCTCAGGAGGAAACAGCCACTCCTTCTGCGCGATGTACTCCTTGAGGATGTCCGTCTGGCAAGTCCCATCAAGCTTCGAGACGTCGGCGCCCTGCTTCTCGGCGGCGGCGACATAGAGAGCTAACAGCATTGGCGCCGGCCCCGAGATCGTCATCGACGTCGTGATAGCCGCGACGTCGATGCCCTCAAACAGGATCTCCATGTCCAAAAGCGAGTCGACCGCAACTCCGCAGCGACCGACCTCTCCCTCCGACAGCGGGTCGTCGGAATCACGGCCCATAAGCGTCGGCATGTCGAAGGCGACCGAAAGCCCGGTCTGGCCGTGTTCGAGAAGGTACTTGTAGCGCTCGTTCGTCTGCTTGGGAGATCCGAAACCCGAGAACTGGCGCATCGTCCACAGGCGTCCGCGATAGCCCGAGCTGTAGATCCCACGGGTGTAGGGGTACTCACCCGGAACGCCGACGCGCGGATCGATTTCCTCGGGCGAGTAGAGGGGGTCCAAGGGGGCGCTCGAGAGCGTGTCGAAGTCGACGTCGTCTCGCAGCTTGGCCTTGTCGTAGGCCTCTTGCCAGCGTTCTTTGGGGGTGTCTTTCATGTTCGCGATTCTAGCTTTGCCGGGAGGCGTCACGCTCGGCGGTGCGCTCGAGAAGACGGTCGGCGGCCTCGTAGGGATCGCAGCGTCGAGCCTCGACGTCAGAGGCCAGCTCCTCTATGAGGGCGGTCGCATCCTCGTCGAGGCGAGAGCGATAGCGCTCCAATGCGATGTCCCTGATCTCGAGCGCGGCTCGCCGGAGCCGCCTCTGGGCCAGGCGATGGTCCTGCTCCAGAAACGAGCGATGGCTGCAGATCGCCGCCCACAGCTCCTCGATCCCCTCCTCTTCTGTGGCCACGGTGCGGAGGATCTCAGGCGTTCGCTCGAGGTTTGACAGCTCAAGCATCTGTTGGAGCTCCCGCTCGGCTTGCCTGACCCCGGGCCGGTCGGCCTTGTTTAGTACGAATACGTCCGCCACCTCGAGCAAGCCCGCCTTGGCAACCTGCACCGCATCGCCCCAGCCCGGGTTGATAACTACAAGGACCGTGTCGCAGGCGTCTGCGACCCTCACCTCGGCTTGGCCGACGCCGACCGTTTCGACGATGATCAGCTCGACCCCGGAGGCGTCGAGTGCCCTCATTGCCTCGGGCGTGGCAAGCGCGATGCCTCCGAGATGTCCGCGGGTGGCCATCGAGCGGATGAAGACGCCGTCATCGGTTGCGTGGCCCTGCATCCTCACCCGGTCGCCCAGCAGGGCTCCTCCGGAGAAGGGGCTCGAGGGATCGACGGCCAGCACCCCGACCGAGGTGGCATCATTCCTCGCCCTGGCGACGAGGCGGTCGGTCAGAGACGACTTACCGGCGCCGGGTGCTCCGGTGATACCCACGGCGTAGGCCCGGCCCGTGTGTGGGTAGAGCGCACGCATCACCTCAGATAGTTCCGGCCCACCGTCCTCGATCAAGGAGATGAGCCGGGCGAGCGCCCTCCGCTCGCCCCTCAGCACATGTTCCGCCAGCCCGCTCAGGGCTAGGCCTCGATGGCGACGACTTCTGTGACCCCAGGGACGCGCTCCCGCAGCAGTCTTTCGACGCCCTGCTTGAGCGTGACGGGGGAGATGGGGCAGCTTTCGCAGGTGCCGAGAAGCATCACGGTCACGACGCCGTCCTCGACGCCGTGGAACTCGATGTCGCCGCCGTCGAGCTGGATGGCGGGCCGAATGATCTCGAGCGCCTGCCTAACCTGTTCTTCGATCGTGGTGGCCTGTCTCACGTGCTTATCGTACCGGCACGGCGGCCGTCACTGCAGGCCCTACAACAGGTCACCACCAACATGACATGGTGGCAAACGCGGACCGTGGACGTCTACCCACGAAAAACGGTGGGTAGACGCACACCGTGGTCATTTGCCACCGTTTTCGAATGGGCGGCCGGACGGGGCCGGTCAGCGCTTGACCTCCTTGACCAGCGCCTGGCCCCCGATGATCATCAGAGCAAGCCCCAACGCTACGCCGATCAGCGCAGCCCCCTGGGAGCCTCCGGGGGCCGCTAGCGGAGACGACGTCTGTGCGGCGACCACCTCGACCTCGACCACCTTGGTCTCCCGGCCTCTCGAGCCCACTGCCGCGACCTCGACGCGGTAGCGGCCGGGCTTGTCCGGAGCTCGCCACGTAAAGTTGTTGCGGCCGGTGGAAGCGACGAAGGTCGCGGCGGCACCGGGCGACGCTCGTACCTCGGCGGGGGCCGAGAGACGCAGCCCGAAAACGCCATTGGCATCTGTCCGAAGAGTGCGGGGGGCGCGCACGATTTTCAGGTGGAGAGGGCGGCCGAACCCGGGAGGGGGCGAGAGCGAGGCCACTCCCGATCCTTCGAAGGAGATCGCCCAGCGGCCCACCGCGCGCGGCACGACCGTGCTGCCGTCGCCGTCGTCGATCCGAAAGGCGCCGGTCGCCTGCACTGAGTCAAGTCCCGTCGCCACTCCCACGTCAAGCATTCGGGGGCCGGGAACATTGGATACACGCACACCCGTGTAGTAGTGCTCGAGGATCTCCTCGTCCCCCCATCCTTTGAGGGCAAGGCCGTGCGCACCCCACTGCGACATCCCCACTCCATGCCCCCAGCCGCGGCCGTCGACTCGGACGGCGCCGCTCTCGGTCGAGACTTCGAAACGGTTGGAGGGAAAGGTCTCTGGGAGCCGGCCGGAGGACATCATCGCGAAGGAGGGATAGCGAGCCGGGAAGCGCCGGGCTGCAAGGCTTCCGAGGACCTCTCGAACCTCCTGAGCGTCTCGAACTGTCCGCTCGGCCGGGCCGTCGAAGACGACGTCGGGATAATGCTGCTCCGAGCGAGAGTCGATCGTGTGGACTTCGGTGAGCTCTGAACCGTTCCACCATCCCGCCACTGACAGCAGCGAGCGAAGGTCGTCGATCGGGAACGACACCCGCCAGTGATCGAGCGGGGAGGCGTCCTCGGACGGGCTCGGGACACCCTTCAGGTAGGGGAATCCGTCTTCCCCGGGATACGCCTGGGAGTTGTCCAGGGTGCGGCCGCCCGAGACCGAGTGGTAGCGGGCCAGGATCGGTTCTCCGCCATAGGTGACGACCTCACCCTTGGTCGCCGCCACTGCATCGAACCAGCGCGGGCCATCGGGCTCCGCCAGAAGGTCGGCGCCGCTGAAGACCTGGCAGTCGGTCGAGGCGCAAATGTCGAAGCCGTAGGCTCCGGCCGAACCGGCCGGCGGTTGGCCGAGGGTCCACAAGGCATACGTGCGAGCTGCGATCGCCTGGGCTTGAAGGGCGGCCCGCGGCCACTCGGGGGGGACCTCGTTTAGCCCCAGCAGATAGCGCTCCAAGGGGAGCCGGTTGACCACTACCAGACCATCGGAGGCAGAGTCGATCTCGAGCGGGCCGAAGAAGCGATGTAGGCCCGCTACCTTCGTCTCGACCGAGCCTATGGGAACCAGGCGCAGAGGCGTTTCCAATGTCCTCAGTGGCTCGGCACCCGCAGGGGCCGGCGTCCATGGGAGCGCTAGGGCGAACGCTACGAGGACCGCCGCGCATCTGCGCAAGAGTGACGCCGTTGCGCCGCCCATCATGAGCTTCCGAGAGAGCGCACCCTAAGGAAGCCGAACACGACCACGACCAGCACCCCCGCGGGCACCAGCGCCATTTCATAGGCCCCTCGCCATCCCCCGAGGCTTGGCCCTCCGGCTCCCGGAGTGCGCCGATAGAAGGAAATGAACAGGAGGATGAGGGCCGAAACGAACACGATCATCAGTGTGCTGAAGAGCATCACTTGAACCCTACCCAGGTCTCAGTGCTCCCCGCCGGAAATAGGGAGGTGTCACCAGGGCGGCACAATGACCCCAATGAACGCAAAGCTGCTCGGCATCTTCATGCAGGAGAATCTCGGGGTCCTGATCGTGAACCGGCGCCTGGCCGAGCGTTGTCGTGGGAGCAATTCCTCCGGGGCGCTCGGCGGCTTTTTGGCAGCTCTCGGCGATGAGCTCGAGGATGAACGGCGGGCGCTAGAGGAGACGATGCTCTCCGAAGGCGTTCGCCCGACGCGGCTCAAGAACGCGATCTTGGCCTCCTCGGAGAAACTGGGCCGGCTCAAGCGCAACGGAACGCTGCTCTCCTACTCGGACCTCAGCCGTGTCTACGAGCTTCACGGGCTCTGCCTCTTGACCCACCACAGGATCTTTCTGTGGCACACCCTGGCGCCCCTCCCCGACACTCGGGTGCGAGCCGAACGCCTGGAGGCGCGCGCGAGGCAACAACTTGATGCGCTGGAGCAGCACCGTGCCGCAGCCGCCGCTCTCCTTACTGAGCCTGCCTAGTCGAGAACGGCCTCGGCCTCGATCTCGACCTTCCAACGCTCGTCAACCAAGCCGGCCACCACGACCATCGTGTTGACCGGCGGCGACCCGGCGAACACCTCCCCGTGGGCGTTGCCCACGGCCTCGTTATGGGACGCGTCGGTGATGTAGACACGCGTCCGCACGACGTGGCGCGTCTCGGCCCCCAGCTCCGCCAGAGCCGCGAGAATGATCTCGAAGCAGCGCCGCGCCTGCACGCCCGCGTCGGGATCGCAAGAGCCGTCGGGCCAAATGGGGGCCGTGCCTGCGACCAGCACACGATCACCGGTTCGCACAGCCCGGCAGAAGCCGAAGCGGGCCTCGTAGGGAGAGTCCGAGAACACCCGCCGTCGCTCACTCATGGCCGCGCCCCTCGCACATTTCTAGAGCTCGGGGTCGACGTCGAGGCGGGCCTCGATCTGCCACAGGTTGCGCCGCAGGCAGGCCGGGCACAGGGCGCTATGGCGGCCGAGCTCCGCAACGAACTCAGTCCATCCCAATGGAGCCACTCCGTTGCGGCGGGGAGCGGAAACGCCGCACGACACGCACTGGACGCGGTTGCGCAGGTTGAAGGACGGTTCCCCCACAGGTTCCTCTCGGTCTGACAGCAGCGCTCTTCGCTGCTCACATGCAAAGCGTCATCCTACGGGCCATTAGGCGTGGCTCTCCAAGCCGGCCACTCGCTGTTGAGCGACTCCTGCAAACCCTTCTGCCGATAGCTCACCGGCTGCCAGGGCACGAAGTGCGGCCGCCACCGCCGCATCCGCAGCAAAGAACTCGAGTGCGATGTTGTCCGGGTCCCGAAAGTTGAGATGGGAGCCGAACTCCATCTCTCGGCTTGGAGTGTAGGCAACACCCATGGCGTCGAACCGCTCTTCCCAGGCGGCCACGTCCTCCTTGTTCACGGCAAAGCTGATGTGATCGAGGCCGGTAGTCAGCTCCGAGAAGGGGCCCCCACTCTCGTCGTGTCGGTGCAAGCCGAGGACGAACCCGGTCTTCTCGTACAGGTAGAGGCGAGTGTGACCAAGGTCCATGAGCATCCCGAAGCCGAGCACCTCCGTGTAGAAGCGGTGGCTCCTATCCAAATCCGTCACCGACAGGCTGGCGTGATCGACGCCACCGAAGTCCGGCACTCTACTGGCCACGGCTTTCGGCGATCTCCACCCGAGCCAGCTCGATCTGAAGCTGGGCCTGGGTCCGTTCGTCCTGTTCTTTCTCGTTTCGCCGGCGCGCTTCCTCGAGCCGGTCCCGTGCCTCGGACAGGTCCAGATCGGCCACACCGTCGGCATCGTCGGCCAGAACGATCACGTGATAGTCGTCCATGGGGCCGGATGCCTCAAGGAAACCGCCGGGGACGAAGAATTCCTCGGATTCAGACCCAGATACCACTCGCACGCGGCCCGGCACGAGCGCGGCCAGAAACGGAATATGGCCGCGCATGATGCCGAATTCACCCTCGGGGGAGCGGGCAGAGATTAGACTAACGTCTTGACCTGCGAAAACGAGCTTATCAGGGGTCACTATCCGTACGTCCATCAGAATCACATCCTTGTTGTTTCAGGGGACTATCTGCCTGTTCCCAGCGTTGGACACACTACAGAGCTTCCCTCAAATCACAAGCGGGTAACCCCACGAGGTTGTCCCCGGCCTCGTTGAAATTGAAGTGGCGGCCCTCCGCCTGATCCCTGCCACACCGTGGTAGTGGTCAGGCTGAGAGAAAGGAGGGGCCGCCGTGGCCAAGGTAACTCCCAT
This sequence comes from Actinomycetota bacterium, assembly GCA_035646635.1. GTDB lineage: Bacteria > Actinomycetota > CADDZG01 > CADDZG01 > WHSQ01 > JACDAL01. The sequence continues at coordinate 25,623 of DASRPA010000105.1, forward strand.
ACCCCTCGGGGGGAAGCCCGGGGAGGGCAAGATCGAGCTTCCCGAGCAGGTCCAGGTGTCGCTTCACGAGATGGCCGGCTCGGTAAAGCAGGGACTGCTGGCGTTCGCGGTCGCAGTCGGGTTGGAGGTCTTCAAGACGCTGCTCCCAGAGGACATCAACACCGTCGTCGGAGAGAAGGGCAAGCACGACTCCGAGCGGACCGCCTACCGCCACACCACCGAGCGCTCGAGCGTCGTGCTCGGGGGACGCAAGGTCGGGATCAACAAGCCGCGCGTGCGCTCCGTCGCCGGCGAGGAAATGGCCCTCCCTGTTTGGGCCGCGTTCTCAGGCGACGAGCTGCTGTCTGAGATGGCGCTCGAGCGCATGCTGGCGGGGCTGTCGACGCGCCGCTATCCGGCCGGGCTGAAGCCGGTCGGTGACAATCTCGATCAGAGTGGGACCGGGCGCTCGGCGGTGAGCCGGCGCTTCGTTGCCCGCACCCACAAGGCGCTCGACGAGCTCATGGGAAAGGACCTCTCCGAGCTTTCCATCGTGGCCTTGGTCGCCGACGGCATCGAGGTCTCGGACCACTCGATGGTGACCGCCCTGGGCATAGACGCCAAGGGCCACAAGCACATCCTGGGCCTGCGCCAGGGCACCACCGAGAACAAGACCGTGTGCAAGGACCTCTTCAACGACCTCTCGGAGCGAGGTCTCGACTTCTCCCGAGGCATCCTGCTCGTCATTGACGGCGGCAAGGGGCTCAAGTACGCGGCCAAGGAGGTCTTCTCAGAGCTCGGGCTCATCCAGCGCTGCCGCCTGCACAAGAGACGAAACGTCCTCGACTACCTGCCCAAATCCGAGCAGGGCTTCATCGGAGCAAAGCTCGACAAGGCGTGGGCCAAAAAGGATCCCGAACAGGCGCTGGCCGCGCTGAAGGCGCTGGCCCAGAAGCTCGACGACACTCATCCCGACGCGGCTGCGTCGCTGAGGGAGGGAATGGAGGAGACGCTCACGGTGACGCGCCTCGGCCTGCCGCCGTCGCTGGCGCGCACGCTGCGCTCGACCAACACGATTGAGTCCGCGTTCTCCGTCGCTCGCACGACGATGCGAAACGTCACACGCTGGCGAGACGGCAAGATGGTCAAGCGCTGGACCGCAGCAGGTCTCGAAGTCGCGCAGTCTCAGTTCCGCCGCGTCAACGGTTACCGCGATCTCTCGATCCTCACCGCGGCACTTCAAAGACATGCCGAGAAGGTGTCACAGGAAGGTCGTAAGGTTGCGTAGTCATGTCGTTGGGTCGTCACCGAACTTCAACGGCGATCGGGACATCCTCAACCCCACTTCGTGTAGTGATTGGAGCGTTGATATCGAGACGACGTATACACAAGAACGTACAAAGTTGACCCGATTGAACCAGCTAAAGGGAAATCCGCAACATTAAATTTGAAACGTGCTACCCAAACGCCGGAAGAACGTAATGCCGAGCTTGCTTACTACCGAGAGTAGTAGAACCGACCCGCTGTAAAGCAAAAAACACGTTACGCGAAGACTTCTTACTTCCGTAAGCTCGCAGAGATCAAGCAAGGTGCGGGATGCGTAGAGTGCGGCCTATGCGGAGGACGCGACCAAATTACATTTTGTTGCGTGCGCGGCGACAAACTGTTCAGTATCTCAAACGGCTACGGTAGACCTTGGGAAGCCATAGAGGCGGAAATACGAACATGTGAAGTACGGTGTAGGAAGTTGCTTAGTAAAGGAGATTGTGGGAACGGCGGAACCACATAGCTTGAGTGTCCCAGCATAACTACGTCCCTTTCCTCGGGACTTATTGCGATACCTGCAGCGGTTCGCCGCGCCCCCCAGAAAAGCGTCAGCGCGCCCGGCGGGCACCTATGCGCGCCATTACTTGACGGCGCCGGCGGTGAGCCCCGACACGATCCTTCTCTGGAAAAGGAGGACCATTATTGTCAGCGGTACCGTCAGCACCATCGATGCCGCCGCCTGCGCACCGTAGTCCGTTACGAATTGGGTGGCGAACTGCGGAATGATCACCGTTGCCGGCTGCGTCTCCGACGTAAACGCAAACGTGTTGGCAAACAAGAACTCAGTGGCCGCGAAGATGAACGTGAGGATCCCGGTTGTCGCGACCCCCGGTATGGACAGCGGCAGGGTCACCCTGAAGAACGCTTGCAGTGGCGAGGCCCCGTCTACCTTGGCCGCCTCTTCGAGGTCGAGGGGAAGCTCGCGGAAATAGGCAACGAGGAGATAGACGGTCAAAGGGAGAGCGAACAAGATGTCGGGGATGATCATCGCCTGATAGGTGTCGGTGATGCCGGCGCTGTCGAACATGAGAAACAGCGGGCCCAGGATGGCCACCGCCGGGAAGAAAGCCACCGCGAGGATGAGGCTCAGCACGGGCTTCTGCAGGGCGAACTTCAGGCGAGCCAGCGAATAAGCGGCAATCGACCCGACGGACAAACAGATCACCGTCGTTGTACCCGCGATAATCACGGTGTTGCGCAGACCGCTCACGAAGCGGTCCTCACCAAAGACGGTCTCGAAGGAGTGAAGGTCGAACGTGTGCGGCAGGATGGTGGGCGGGGTGGCGTCGAGCTCGCTCTGGCTGATGATGCTCATCTTGACGATCCACAGCAGCGGGAACGTCGTCATCATGATGAACAGCACGATGAGCACGTAGAAAAGGATCTGACCCTTGCGCGTTTCGAAGCTTCCGGTTCCCATCTCTACTCCGTCGTCCGGGTGCCGAGCACTTTGAAGAAAAAGAAGGCGATAGCTATCGAGCTCAAGAACACGAAAACCGCCGCGGCGTTGCCCAACGAGAAGTCGAGCTGACTGATCCTCACCCCGTTGTAGACGAACACCGACACTGACTGCAGCTGGCGAAGGCCCATGACCCAGAAGAGGTCGTACACACGCCACGCATCAAGCGTCCTGAAGAGCAGAGCGACGAGGAGGGCGGGCTTGACCAACGGCAGCGTCACCCTCCAGAACTGCTGGGCGGTGGTCGCGCCGTCGATCTTCGCCGCCTCGTAGACGTCCCCCGGGATGACCTGCATCCCGGCAAGGAGCAAGAGCGCCATGAACGGCGTCGTCTTCCACGCGTCGACCAGGATCGCGACTACAAGCAGCGCGTTTTCGCTGCCGAGGATCGTGCCCGAGTAGACGTGCAGCGTTCGGGCCAGGTAAGACATGATCCCGATCTGGTCCTGGAACATCAGTCGCCACATGATCGCGGCGACTGCGGGGGGCAGCGCCCACGGCGCAAGCGTGGTCGCGCGGGCGACGCCTCTACCGGGGAAGACCCGGTTGAGGGCGAGGGCTATCGCCATGCCCACAACCACCTCGATGCCGACGCTCACGACCGTGAAGATCGTCGTGTAGACCAGGGCCTTGTGGAAGTCCGGGTCGACAAACAAGTCTATGTAGTTCTGAATGCCCGCCCACGTCGTCGGCTGGTTGGGGATCACATCCTGAAAGCTCAGCAGGATTGCATAAAGGATCGGGAAGACGGCGATCAGGAGGATGATGATCACCGCCGGCGACACGAGATAGTAGGCGAGGCGGCGGTCCCTGTCGGTGAACTCGCTCCGCAGCGCCCGCAGCATGCCGCCCGGGGTCGCGCGGCTGGGTCTAGGCTCGGCCTCGACACCGGTCACGGTCTCGGCCATACGCTCACCTTCCGCCCTTGGCTACTGCTCGGACGGTCCCGCTGCTCCGCTTGAGACCAACTCTACTGCGTGCCCTTGTCAATGATGCCTTGCAGCGTACCTTGCAGACCGCTGACGGCCTCATCGGGAGAGACCTCGCCCTTGAGCGCGGTGTTGAATATCTCCTGCATCTCGAGCGACATATCCGAGTAGAACGGCGACGGCGGTCGCGGCCGGATCTGGTCGGCGAGCTGCTTCGCAAGCGGGACGACCGGAGCCGCCTTGGCTATCTCCGCGTCCTCGTAGAGCGCCTTCAGGGGGGGCAGGTAAGCGCCCTTGAGCGCTCGCAGCTTCGCGGCCTCGGGGCTCGCCATGAACTTGACGAACTCCCACGCCTGGTCCTTCAAATCGCTGGCCGCGTTGATGAACAGGTTCCAGCCTCCGAGCGTGCTATAGCCGATGTCCCCGCTCCCGCTCGTCGGCAGTGGCGCCACACCTACCTGGTCGGTCTTGATCTTGGCATCTCCACCGAGCACAATCCCGTAGACGTAGGGCCAGTTGCGCATGAACACCGCGTCGCCGTTGCGGAACGCCGTGTCCGACTCGGGCTCGGTGTAGGTGATGATGGCCTCGGGGGTGATTCCATCCTCGACTGTGGAGCGCTCGGTCTCGAGCCCCGTGGCGGCCTCTGGACTGTCGATGACGATCTTGTTCGGGTCCTCCTGGTCCTGAATCAGCCCGCCCGCGCCCCAGATGTACTCGCAGCCGTTGCATACCCCGCCTTCGTACTTGGCGCCCTGATAGACGAAGCCAAACTTAGTTCCGGAGTCACTCTGGACCTTCTTGGCCATGGAGAAGAGCTCGTCGTAGGTCGCCGGAGGAGACTTGAAGCCGCTCTTCTCGAGGAGGTCCTTGCGGTAATAGAGCATGCCAGCATCGGTGAACCACGGCACCCCGTAGATCTTGCCCTGGTAGACGTTTGCCTCGATGGGCCCCGGGAGGAAGTCCGCCTGCATGTCCTCGGTGAAGCGGTCGGAGAGGTCCTCGATATAGCCGCTGAAGCCGAACTGGACGGGCCAGATGACGTCGCCGGAGATGACGTCGATGTCGCCGCCTCCGGCATCGAACTGGGTGCGCAGCTGGTCGAAATACGTGCCCGTGTCCGCTGGCATCTGGCGCCACTGGACCTCGATCTTGCCCTTGTTCTCCTCGTTGAACTGCTTGATGAGGCTCTCGAGAGCTCCCGACTCTTCCGGGCCGTGGGAAAAGATGAGCTGGCCCGAGCTCCCGCTTTCTCCACCCGAGAACCCGCCACAAGCCGGCAGCAGCGCCGCGCCGGCGATGCCCGCGCCACTGAGCTTGAGGAAGTCTCGGCGTTTCATCCCGCTTCCGTACCGCACTCCACGAGATCTGCTCCTAGCCATGGCTCCCTCTGCCTCCTTCACGCGGGACGACCGGACAACATCGATGTAGCCAGAATGGTCGAGTGAGATGCGCGGCGTCGGGTGCCACAAGAAATTCCAGAGGAGGGCTCACGGGGCATGGCGACAAGCGACGCTCTCTGCCCTCTCTGTCCTTCTGCGAGCCATGCCCTCCCCCGAGGTCGACACCCTGCTCCGACACCACCCCTCACTAAGCGCTCCGACACCACCC
>DASRPA010000106.1:0-3641 GCA_035646635.1 Actinomycetota bacterium
CCCCCATGCCGCCCATCATGATGCGATCACGTTGGGGGCCGCGCCGCTCCTCGTTTCCCGCGTGCAGGCTCGACTGCAGCACCAGGGAGGCGGTGTCGTGAGAGAGATAGCCGAGCCCGTTGCAGGCGGGCGCGGGCTCCCACGGCCCTGCAGTCATGTGGCCGCCCCACGGACCCTGCTGGGCGGTGGCGCCGCGGCTCCCGAGCGCGTCGGCCTCGTCGAAGAACACGATCACACCGCCGTAGCGCACCGCCAGCTTGCGCAGCTTGCGGAAGAGCGACTTGACTTTGAGGATGCCGACGCCCATGAACATCTGGATGAAGGCGCCGGGGTCGACGAACACGAACGGCCTCCCGGTTTCGCCCGCGACCGCCTCGGCGATAAGGGTCTTGCCGGTCCCGGGCGGGCCCCACAGCAGGACGCCTCCGGGGACGTAGCCGCCGCGCTCCTCGATCGACTCGGGATCCTCGAGGAAGACCATGTTCTCCTTGATCTTCGTGAGCACGTTGTCCTGCCCCCAGACATCGGTGAACCGGGTCTTGACGTCGTCGGGGAAGTAGACGTCGACGCCGCCGCGCGAGAGGAACCAGAACAAACCGACGAACTGGAAGATGATGATGAAGAAGTAGAAGATGAGCTGGACTGCGAACGGCAGCGCCTGAAAGGCGAGGACCGGCAGCTGGAACAAGGCGAGTGCGGGCGACACTCCGACAATCTGGGCGACCACAAGGTCCAGCACCACGAGCACCAGCACCCACTTGAGCGCACGGGCGATGCGAAAGCGGTTCCAGTCGTTGATCCTGTGGAGGCGCCGGTCCCAGCCGCCAAAGAGCCGCTCGGTGAAGAAGCGATAGTAGGCGGCCCAATGCTCCGAAATGAAGTAGTGGATCTGCCGGACGAATTCCAGCCCTGCGAGCACCAGGAGCCATCCCTGCGCCCGAGCCGTCTGGTTGAGCGCGTCGACGAACGGCATGATGCCCTGGAACTGCACCATCGTGTACCAGACCAGGATGAACCACACGCCCAGAAGAAGGATCAGGATCTTGACCCTGTCCCACAGGGCCAACGGCCGGCGTGTCTTGCGATCCTCCTCCCGCTCGCGACTCTGGTACTCGCCGGGAGGCACCGGACCTGAGTCGTGATCGGGCCACGCCAGCCCGGGCTTGCCGTTGCCCTTAGAGCTCATCTGTCACCGCTCCTTGATAGTCCAGGAGCTGACGACCTCGTCGATCGTGCCCTGGTTAGATTCGTAGCAGTCCGCCTGACAGCCGATGAGAAAGAGGTAGAGGACGCGCGTCTGTGGGTCTTTCAGCGCGGTCTGGTTCACGGTGATGAATTCCGCGCCCTGCCGGACGTTGAAGACGAGGTGGACGCCGTTGACCTCGGAGTCGAGGCTGACCTCCTCCTCGCTCAAGAGCTCCACCTGCTGCCGGCGAACGAGCTTGTCGATCTCGAACTCCTCGTTGCGGAGCGAGCTCAGCGAGTAGGCGGCGCGTTCCTCCTCGGAGAGGATCCGGACCTTGGCGTAACCCGCAGGCTCAGTCGAATCGGCGTTGAAGAGGTGGGTGAGGGTCGGCTCGGTGGCGCCGTCGAAGGCCATCACCCACTGCGAGGCCCGGTTGGCGGCCTCCTGCTGGGGGGAGATTTCAGGGGGCCGGAACTGGAAGACATCGTCCTCTGAGAACAGCGTCCATCTCTCAGGCACCTTGAATACGGTGTTGGTCTCGGCGCTCGAGACATACTGGAAGCCGGAGGTCGAGCAAGCGCTCAACAGCGCCACGGCCAGCGCCGGCGCCGCCATCCGCCAGAAGTTGGTCATGACCCATTATGGCCCGGCCCATGGATAGGGTGAAGAGGGTACGGCGGAGAGACTAAGTGCTCCGCACCGGAAATACGGCCAGCACCGCGAGCGTCACTGCGCCCTGGTCGCAAGGCGCGAGGAGTGAGCGTACCCGGAGGGTACGTGAGCGACAGATTGAATCCCAATTCCGACCTCGGCGGAGCCGTGGAACGACGCGAGCGGGGATGCAGGGGCCTTCGAATGCGACCGTATTTATGGGGAGGTGTACTAAGCCGGACCTTTCGCCAGAACCCGCGCTCCGCGCGGGTCGCAGCATAAGATCGCCCACCCGAGCTTAGAAGGAAAAAATGAGGAGGAACACCCTGCTGGCGCTGGTCCTGTTGCTGGCCGCCATTGCCATAGCCGGAACCCTGGGGGTTCTGCAAATTTACGGGTTCGGCTCGGGCTAACGGCCCAGCCAGGCCCGCGGCTCAGGTAGAGATCGGCCCCACGATCACCGTCGAGCCCGACGCGGCCCGCAGCTTGGCGCCCGCGTCACCCTTGTTTATCGCCAGGGAGAGGTGCTTGTAGGAGTCCTCCACCAGCACGAAGTCGCCGGCGGGAACGTCGGCGAAGGTGGCGCCGTGGTGGACCTGCAGCCTGTGCCCTTCGAGGCGCACCTCCAAAGAAGTGCGTTCCGACAGACCGATCTTCTCAAGCCGAGCGCCGTCGAAGTTGAGCTGCAGGTTCCCGAAGCGATCGACCTGAAGGACCTCGGCATGAAGGTGGTCGTCGTGCTCCCACGCCTCCGGAATCTCGAGCCGGACCAGGCTCGAGATCTCTGCAGCCGGCCCCAGCTCGGCCGCCGGCACACCCGACGCAAGGTGGGCCGTGGCGGGGGCGAAGACGTCCCGCCCCTGAAACGTGCGCGACACCGGCGACAGCAAGTAGCGAGTGTCCTCCAGCGAATAGGCAGCGGTTATCCCGCCGCAGGCATCGGCGGCGGGGAGCAGGAGGCCGTTGTCCGGGCCCACCAGCACCGCTCCCCACGACGTCTCAACAGCAATCGCCCGTCGTTCCGAGCCGACGCTCGGGTCCACGACCGCCAAATGAACCGCATCCGGCATGTAGGGAACGGATTGCTCGAGCACGACCGCTCCGTGCCGCACGTCGTGGCGGGCGATGCTGTGGTGGAGATCGACTATGCGGAGATCACGAGTGATGCTCAACATGACTCCGTGGCAGACGCCCACGAACTCGTCCTCCCACCCGTAGTCCGAGGTGAAGGTGATTATCCCTGAGGCCATGCGCCTAGTGCTCCTGCGCTACTTGCCTTGCTGGCGGCGCTGCCAGCGAGTGCGCTTCAACATCTTGCGATGCTTCTTCTTGCGCATCTTCTTGCGGCGCTTCTTGATCAGCGACCCCAAGCGGTAGCCCTTTCACTCGGTTCCAAAGAGATTCCGGAGGTCGACGCGCTTCACCCGAAAGCTGTCCTCCAGACGAACAGAGCCCAGTCTAAGCGCTTTGGGCGGCTCTGCCACGGGTGAGATCAACCTGAGGCCCTGGTCCTCGGGCACGTACTCGAGGTACCCCAGCCCCGTGAACCCGCCTGCGCCGTCGGAGAGGCCGACCAACAGCCGGTCGAGCTCACGCAAGTCGAACAGCGGCGGCAGCGATGGCATGAACACGGTGGGCTTGACCCTGAACCGTTGCAGCTCGCCATGGAAGTACGCGGCCATCGAGCGTTCTCGCTGCTGCGAGCGTTCCTCGACGCTCGTCGAGACGACGCTGGAGTGCACGGGCAAGGTGACGAGCTCGACGCCGAAGAAGCGCTGGATCACGCCGAGCACCGGTTCTAGCT
>DASRPA010000107.1:0-9486 GCA_035646635.1 Actinomycetota bacterium
GGCTCCTCTCTAAATCATGTGGGTAACGGGTAGCGGGAGACGCCCGGCTATCAGGTAGGTCATTGTGATGAGGTTCTTCTTCGTTCGGTAGCCACGGGCCTTGCGCTTGGCCGCCTGGATCAGCGAGTTGACGCCCTCCAGAACACCGTTCGAAACCTTGGTGGTGTGCCATCTGAGGATGCCGTCCCGGTGGGCCTCCACCATGCGAACGAAGTCCTTGATGGGTTCCAAGCGCGAGCGCGTGGCGCCATAGCACCAGCGGTCGAGGTAGGCCTCGGCGAGCTCTGGAGGCTGCTCGTAGAAGGCATCGAAATCGAGGCGCCAGCGATAAGCGCGCACGGTCGCAAGCTGAAGCGAGGGGCGATTGAGCCACGCCAGGGTCTCCTGTTGGCGCTTGGTGAGGTTCTCGGGCGCTTGAGCCAGATGTAGCGCGTCCTGGTGAGCTCGGGGCGGTCCTTGCGCTCCGAGCGCCTGACCTCGTCGACGGCGGCCCCCAGCTGCTGGACGACGTGGTAGCGGTCAAAGGTGATCTCGGCGTTGCCCAGGTGCTGCTCGACGCCGTGCATGAAGGCGGGGCTCATGTCGCAGCACACCGAGGTCACGAGGTCGGGGTCGCCGCCATGGTTGCTGAGATCCTGCGCGAAGCGCTTGAGCGTGGACCCGTCCCGGCCCTCGGTGGCGAACAACACCCTGGGTTTCTCGATGCCGAGATCCATGAACAGGGACACGTAGTCGTGACCGCGCCGAGCCGAGGTCTCGTCGATCCCCACCGAGGTCACCTCGGAGTGATCGGCCGCCGCGCGCGCCTCCTCGACGTAGTGCTCGAGCAGGCGCCAGATGCGGGTGTCGTGCTCACGCACCAGCCGGGCGAGGGCGGCGATTGGCATGTGGGGGGCGAGCTCTAGCAGGAGGGCCTCGAACAGCAGCGTGAAGCCCGACCCGGGACGAGCCCACGGGACTGTGACCTGGCGGGTCCCATGCTCGGGGCAGACGACGCGCGGCACGGGTGCGTGCAGGTAGGCGTGGTGCTGGAAGAAGTCGAGGTGGCGCCACGTCTTGCGGGTGGTGTCGTGCACCGGGCAGGCGTCTTCGTCACCTTCCGGGCAGGGGAAGCGCGCTCCCTTGGTGAACTCGAGGTGGACGTCGAGCCGGGCTTGCTCGGGGTCGAAGGTCGCCTTGTCCACGTGCCACGGATCCTGGATACCGAGCGCGGCCTGAAACAACGAGAGCTTGTCCATCGTGCGAGCCTCCCAGGGTTGGTCTGATGTCGAGACCAACGTAAGGAGACGACTCCCGTGAACCCTGGATTTCGATTGGGTTACCCACTCAAGATAGAGAGGAGCCTTAAAAGGCCACTCCCCTGAGAAACGGCCCCAGACCGAGCACGGCGAACGAGGGAAGCACGCACAGGGTCAGGGGCACCACCATGACCACCGGAGCCCGGCGCAGGCGCGCTTCGAAGTCACGCGCTCCCTGCCGCCGCCTCGAAGCCGCCAGAGAACGGAGGGGGGCCGCGACCGGAGAGCCGCTGCTCGTGGCTCTCTCGATAACGGCGGCGAGCTCGCCGAGGCCGTCGCCGTCGGAGCGCCTGAGCGACTCTGGCCAGCTCACCCCCAACGATGCCAGCCGCCGGGCCCGGCCCAGCTCTTCCCCGAGCGGCACCCCCACGCAGCCCGCCATGACCTCGAGGGCGGCGCTGGGGGAGGCCCCCGCCTCGCATACGCCGGCGAGCAGGCTTGCGAGGGCGGCGCAGGGGTCGCAGAGGCCCTCGGGGCGGGGGACGATCCTTCCCATCCACAGAAGCCCCACGACCCCGAGGCCGATACCGACGGCGAGCAAGACCAGCCCCGCCGCGTCGAACAGTGGCGCTCTGGACGCAGGCGAAAGCAGCAGCAGAGCGAACGGCAACGAAGCCACCATGCGGCCGGAGAGTCGAGCCCCCGACGCCGCTGCGGTCGCCGACTCCGTCGCCGCCAGGCGATCCTCCGCGGCGGTTGCGGCGTCCTCGAGCAGGGCGGCTGCGTCCCCCCCGAGGCGGACGTGAACCGTCACCAATGCGGCCACGGCCGGGCCCTCCTCTCCCAGCTCCGGGACGAGACTGCTTAGAGCCTCCTCGGCCGACGCCCCCAGCCTCAGGCGCCGACGCAGGCGCTCCAGAGGGGCTTTCAACGACTCGGGAGCACGATCCACCCACTCATCGAGCCCCTCGCCCAACGTCAGCCCTGCGCGCAGCAGCGCGGCCAGCTCGCGCAGCGCCACCGCCCGATCCGCCGCTGTCGTCACGCCAGGCGAAGTATCTCGCCGGCCCTGCGGCCGCAAGGGGCTCGCTCGAGGTGCACGACGGCACCGAAGGCCTTGAGAAATTGGCGCCGCAAAGAGGCCTCCGAGGGACCGCCCGCAGCTTGCAGCGCCAGCGTGACCATCCGTTCCAACGCGTCCGAAGCGGACGACGCATGCACGGTCACCATCGAGCCGGCATGGCCGGTGGACAGCGCTCCCAGCGCCGCCAGAGCTTCGGCCCCCCTGACTTCGCCCACCACTATCCGGTCGGGTCGCATGCGCAGGGCAGCCCGCAACAGCGCGTCGAGCCCGACTGCTCCGCGCCCCTCTACGTTCTCGGCGCGTGCCACGAGCGAAACGAAGTGGCGACAGCCAGGGTCGAGCTCGGGGACCTCCTCGATGAGCACCACCCTCTCGCTCGGGTCGATCTGTCCCAGCAGCGCATTGAGCAGGGTCGTCTTTCCACTTGCGGTCGAACCCGAGATGGCCACGCTGATGCGCTCTTTGACGCACCGACGAAGAAAGTCGGCGTCGTCCACGTCGAGCATCCCGGACCCAATCAGCGCATCAAGGTCGAAGCGGGCACTCGGGAATCGTCTTATCGAGATCAGGGGGCCGTGGGGGGCCAGCGGGGGAAGCACTACGTTCATCCTGGAGCCGTCTGGAAGTCGGGCATCGGCGACGGGTCGCGCTGCGTCGGCACGGGCCCCGGCCCGACTGAGGCTGCGTTCGACCCAGGCTCTCAGTGCCTCGTGTCCCTCGAACTGGACCTCCGTGAGCTCGAGCGTTCCGGCGCGCTCGATCCACACTTCGAACGGGCCGTTGATGAGCACGTCCGTGACGTCCTCGTCTCGCATGAGCCGCGACAGGGGACCGTAGCCGTCGACGTCGTCCACCAGGGCGACCACCACCGCGGAGAGGTCCTCGGTGGGCTCGATAGCGGTCACGAGGTTTCTCAGTCCCAGCCGGCGTCGGGCGGGGTCGAGCTGGGCGAGCTCGTCGTGCTCCAACAGCAGCTCCCGCAGCCGAGCGTTCACGACCTCGCCAGAGCCCGGGCCAGTCGTTCGACTCGTCTGATCCATCTGCTGAGGCCCGATGCCAGCAGACGGCCGTCGTCCTCTGCGTCGCGCAGCGACGGGGCACAGGGAAGCTCGAGTGAGATGCGGCGTCCGAGGATGTGCTCGAGCTCTGACCTGGTCGTCTCTCCTCCCGGTCCCATCCGGTTGGTGACCACCATCCAGGTGAGCGCAGGCCAGGTTTCGAGCAGGGAGCGAGCGCGCACGGCTGCAGGCCGGGTCGGGGACAGAACCAGCACCGCAACCTCGCAATGGGGGGCCGTGCGCTCGAAGACGCGAGGCGACGAAACGTCGGCCACCACAGCCCCGAACAATGAGCGTGCCTGGGCCAGAAGCACGCCCTCCTCGGGCCGTCTTGTTGCGTTCTCAGCGGAGCCGAAACTCGCCGGAAGGGGAGAGAACAGGGCACGAAAGCCGCCCGGCGTGGGCAGCGCACACGAGCGCATCGACTCGGCGGAGCCGTCGAAGTCCCGCCACGTCTTGAGCGCGCCCGGCTCGAGCCCCAGCCTGTCGGCTGCACCCCAGCGCTCATCCAGGTCGACGAAGCAGACGCTGCCGAACGCCGTCAGGGCGCGGCTCAGGTGCAGGGCCAGGGTCGTCACTCCACAGCCCCGTCCGGGGCCTATCACCGAGACCAGGGGGAGTCGTCGCCCCGAGGTGAGCGTTGTGATCTCGGCCACAGCCCCGGCCGGATCCTCGGGGTCGAACGAGATGGCGCCGGGAGGACGGGCGTCTGACACATCCGGGCACACAAGAACCACATCGCACTCGGGAGGAGGGTCCGTGTAAAGGTCGACCGACCATTGCGGGGGGGCTCCGTCGAAGGCCTTGGCCGCCGCCATCCGCATGCCCGGCTCGCGCGCCACGACCGCAATCCGGACCTCACCGGCCGTGCTCCGCTCCGAATGCCGCTTCCTCTGCATTGCGCAGACACTGCGTCAGAGGGAGGGCACGCGCTGTGGCGCGCGCCACACTTTAGGCATTTTCTGCCTTGGGGCGAAGGAAATCGGCGACTGCGGCCGATAGGGTAGGGATGATGGCTCCCCGAACCCCGTCTCTCGGCCGTGCCACCGTTGCCGTACTTCTCGTGCTGTGGCTCGGCGCGCTCGCTCCGGGCTCACAGCTGAGCTCCCGGGCTGCCCCTTCCCCGTCCGAGCTCAGGGCCGCCGAAGAGCGGCTGCACCAGCTCGAGCGCGAGTTCGAGCTGGTGGTCGAGAGATACAACCTCGTACGAGAGCGGCTGCAGTCGATTCAGGTCCGCATCGGCGGCAACGAGATCCTCGCCCGGCGGCTCTCGGGCCGCCTCGGCTCGACCGAAGACTCGGCCGCCGCGGTGGCCGAGCAGCTCTACAAGAGTGGGACAACCGGTGCGCTGGAGGTCGTCCTGTCGTCCTCCTCTCTCGACGACATCCAATCCCGCCTTCAGTACCTGCAATCGTCCGAGGAGGCTCAGACCGAGGTGTTCGAGCGGCTCTCGGTCGACCGGGCGCAGCTCGATGCCGCGCTCGCCCAACTCGAGAAGGATCGAGCCCAGGCACTTGAGTCACAACAGGAGCTCGACTCGCTGCGCTCGGAGATCGAGGACAAGGTGGCTGCTCAGCGCGACGAGATCGTCGAGATCAACGCCGCCATCGAGCGGGCGGAGAGGCGCCGGGAGGCCAGGGAAGCGGCGCGAGCTGCCGCCGCAGCCGAGGCCGCTCGTGCTGCGGAGGCGGCCGCGGCCCAGGCCGCCGAGGAGGCCGCCACACAGGTCACCGAGGATGCCGCCACGGAGTCTCAGGACCCCATCTCCATCGCTCCCGCCCCAGCCCCCAGCGAACGCGCCCGGGTCGCGGTGGAGGCCGCCCTGGACCAAGTGGGGGAGCCCTATCAGTGGGGCGCTGCCGGGCCCGACTCGTTCGATTGCTCAGGGCTCACGATGTGGTCCTGGGCCCAGGCGGGAGTGGCGCTCCCGCACAACTCCGGCGCCCAATACGCGGCCACCACTCGGGTCGACCAGTCCGATTGGGAGCCGGGCGACCTGATCTTTGCCGGCAGCCCGATTCACCATGTGGGCATGTACATCGGCAACGGACAGATGGTGGAGGCGCCCTACACCGGCGCCTTCGTGCAGGTGGTCTCGGCCTACCGCTCGGACTACGTCGGAGCGGGCCGCCCCGGCGTTTAGCTGCTGCCCTCTTCCTAAGTGCACCTCCCCGTAAATACGCTCGCATTCGAGCGCCCCTGCATCCCCGGTGACGCTCTCGGTGCTGACCGTATTTCCGGTGCGGAGCACGAAGGTGGCTGGTGTGAGACAGTCGCATGTCAACCACCGCGCCACCCGGTCCCCGCGGGCTCCGCTAGGTTGAGCCCATCATGGTCGTAGCGGCAGAACGCTCCTACAGAGACGCGGTGCGATGGATCAAAGCGGAGCCGCCTCCGCTGAGGCGGGCAGCCTTCGCCCGGCGAGGCACTCGCACGGCCCTCCTCGCCGGGCTCGCCCTCATGGGCGTCATTGGGCTACTGTCGCCGGCGAGCTTCGGAGTGGTAAGAGGACGAACCTCACTCAGAGACTGGCCCCCGCTAGTGGTCGCCTGCCTGGTAGCGGCCTGTGTGATCTACGGGCTGCTGCACCGCGCCGAGGTTCGCTCGGTGCTGGAACGCCTCCGGGACCCCTATGTGCGACCGCTCACCGAGCACCCTGGCTTCGACGGCGCGGCCGATGCGCTGTCCACCTGTCCACGCGCCTACAGGTCTCGTTTCGCCCTCGTGTTCGTCTACCGGCCTCTGGGGATGGGCTTTGTCGCCTCCGTGAGCGCGTTGTCGACCGCCTACTTCGTGATAGACGCGATCCTCGCCCGTGGCCTCGTCGGCTGGAGCCAGCCCGTCTACGCCTTCGTGTTCCTGAGCCTGTCGCTCACAATGTTCTATCTCGCCGCGCCCAAGCTCTCCACTTGGAGAGTGGCCGCCAGCGTGCACAAGGAAGTAACGACCGGCTACTGACTCAAGAGGCTCGGCTGACGGCGCTCGGGCAACGCCTGCTCCAGCGCAGCCCACAAGCGGGGGGAGTCTCCGGCGAACACATCGCCGGTGACCAGCCCGGTCTGCTCCTCGGTTTCCTGGACCGCGGCGCGCGCCTCGGCGGCGCTTAGCCGGGAGCAGTTCAAGGCGATGCAGGCAACTTGAGCCGGCCGCACGGTGGCGGCCATGTCCTCGTAGCGGGCTATCACCTCGGGGAGCGGGGGGATTGCCGTGTAAGGAGGCTCTTCGATGGCGGTTCGGCCCGCCTGATGACACAGCACCAGTACATGAGGAGCGCTTCCGTGAAGCAGACCCAGAGTCACGCCTGCGTAGGCGGGGTGCCACAGGCTTCCCTGCCCTTCGACCATCAGCACGTCGGACGAGGGATGCGTCTCACATACGAGCTGCTCCGCGGCTCCCGAGACGAAGTCGGCGACGACACGATCGACCGCGATACCCCGGCCCGCGATCATGATCCCAGTCTGTCCCGTGGCGACGAATTCGGTCGAGAATCCCCTGTTGTGCCCGGCGCGGGCGAGCTCGAGAGCGACCGTCATCTTGCCCACCGAGCAATCGGACCCCACCGTGAGCACCGTGCGCTTGGGGATTCCAATGCTCCTTCCGGTGAACAACGGGATCTTGGAGGGAGGTTCGCGGACGTCCCACAGCGTCGCCCCGGAGGCGCTCGCAAGCTTGACCAGCTCGCGGTCGTGGCGCAGAAAACGGTGAAGACCATTGGCAATCTCGAGTCCGGCCTCCAGCGCTTCGCGAATCCACGCCCGCCAATGGTCAGGGAGCCACCCTCCCGGAGTTGCCACGCCGAGCAACAAAGAAGTCGGAGCGTGGGTCAGCCCTTCTGCGACCGTGGACACGATCGGAGCATCCCGTTCCAGCTGCGGCATCACCTCGGCCAGCGAGCGTCCCGCATATTCGGGATCGATCACAGCTGCGATCTCATCCCGGCTGTAGCGGATCACACCATGAGCCGTCTTGGCGTCGCGCGCGGCAAGGTAGCCGTCGGTGAGGACGAGCCAAGATCGGGCCGTCACGCCCGCCTTGTCACGCCGAGGCCGGGACCCGGTGGCAAGAGCAGCATCCCCTTGTCATAACCCACTCCAGGCCAGGGGTCGTACCTCAGCAGCAAAGGACCGTCGATATCGGCGAAGTCGGCGAGCGGGGCGACGCTCGCCTCGGCGGTGGCCGCAACCCCAGAGGTGAGATCGCAGCCGAGCATGACTCCCAGCGAATGAGCACGAGCCACCGCCGCCGCGCGCACCGCCTCCCTGATACCTCCCGTCTTGCGCAGCTTCAGGTTGACGCCGTCGACTGATCCCGCGAGCGCGGCAACGTCCGCCGCCGTGCGGACATCCTCATCGGCGTAGACGGGGATCGAAGTGGCTCTCGTGACGCGGCTCAAGGCGGCGTAGTCTCCCGAAGGAATGGGCTGTTCACAGAGCTCGATGTCGAAGCGCTCCAGCGCCTTCAGCCGATCAGTCGCCTCGGCTTCGCTCCAGCCTTCGTTGGCGTCGACGCGAATACGCCCCGAGTACACCGCGCGCACCGCCTCGATCATGGCGACGTCTCCGTCAAAACCAACCTTCACCTTCAAGATGGGATGGTCGCTCAGATCCATTGCCTTTTTCACAGTGCGGGACGGCTCGGTGATCGCAAGCGTCACCGAGGTCTGGGGCAGAGGGCGGCCGGACAAACCCAGAAGCTCGAGCACCGACACTCCTGCACTCTGGGCGGCGAGGTCGTGCAGAGCGATGTCGAGCGCTGCCCGGGCGGGTCCCGCATCCAGGAGCGTGGAGAGGCCCTCGAGATCGAAGGGGCCGTCGAGCACGTCGAGGTCAAGCCTCTCTAGCTGATCCACGACCTCTTCGGGCGGTCCCTCGGGGCTGCATTCACCGATCCCGGTGTAACCGGAGTGGGACACTCTCACGAACACGCTCGTTGCCACATCCCACGACCGGCGGGCGATAGTGAACGGCTCCGTCAATTCGAGGTCGGCGGCGTAGGCCTCAAGCTCCCATTTAGCGGCACGCACGCTACATAATGTCCTTATGAGCACAAACACTCTCAAGACCTATGTTTTGCTGGCCGGCCTTGGCGGACTCCTGGTTCTGGCCGGTTCCTTCTTCGGACGCGGCGGCGCCATCATCGGCCTGCTCATCGGGCTGGTGTTCGTCGGAGGGTCCTACTGGTTCTCGGACAAGCTCGCGATCAAGGCCTCCAGGGCGCGACCCGTCTCCGAGCAGGAGGCACCTGAGCTCTACCGAATAGTGCGTGACCTGACGATGCGAGCGAACATGCCGATGCCCAAGCTCTTCGTCACGCCCAGCCCCCAGCCCAACGCCTTCGCCACCGGCCGCAACGAGGATCACGCCGCGGTCGCCGTCACCCAGGGGATCATGAGCGTCCTCTCGGAGGACGAGCTGCGCGGCGTGCTCGCACACGAGCTGGCGCACGTCAAGAACAACGACATCTTGATCGGCTCGGTCGCCGCCGCGGTCGCAATGGGGATCACTTTTCTAGCTCGCATGGTGATGTGGGGCGCATTGTTCGGCGGGGGTCGGGACGACGAGGGTGGCAATCCCCTGGGATTGCTGGCGATGGCGTTCCTGGCACCGATGGCCGCCGGCCTTCTCCAGATGGCGCTGTCGCGGTCGCGCGAGTTCGAGGCGGACCGCAGCGGGGCTGGTCTGATGGGGGGCGGCGAGTCGCTCGCCCGGGCGCTCGAGAAGCTCGAGGTTTCAGCCAAGAAAATCCCGATGAACGTCAACCCTGCGCAGGCGAGCATGTACATCGTGAACCCGTTGTCCGGCCGCCGCGTTAACTTCGCTCGTCTGTTCTCGACTCATCCCTCGACCCAAGAGCGCATCACTCGTCTGAGAGATTGGCGCCCGTAGCCCCCTCGACTTTTCACCGTAACCCGCGCTCAGCGCGGGTTGTGACGAAGATCGCGCTAGAGCAGCGAGAGTTGCTCGTTAGGCGCGTTTGGCTCGGTGCGTTTCGAGGTTAGTCCTCGCCTCAAAGGGCCCTTTCTTTGGAAACCCGCCTCGTCCAGCAGCGTCCCCACCGTGCGCGAGAGCTTGTTGCGCTCCTCCTTGGGGCCGTAGGCCGAACGCCG
>DASRPA010000108.1:0-3269 GCA_035646635.1 Actinomycetota bacterium
GTGCCTGCTGTTGTGCCTGGCGCTGATGGGCCTGGCCTCCTGCTCGTCCCAGCCGGGCTCTCGTCGAGTGACGGGCGTTGTCGTCGAGATCGAATCGAGCGGCCTGGCACGGGTCGAGCAGTTCACGCTCCAGGACGAGGGAAAGCGCACCACGATCCTCGTGGACGACAAGACCGAGTTCGCCTTCGCGCCGAGCCATCTGAACGAGCACCGAGCGACGGGGCAGCCCGTGGCCGTGGAAGTGAAGAAGCGAGAAGGGGGGCTTTACGCGGTGGCGGTGGACGATGCCTAGGGACCGAGTGGTACCAGCCGGGTGCTTTCCACCAACTTTGTGTCCCCAACCACGCCCCAGGTGGTTGCAGCGACAATGTTCGGCCCGAGCCCCGAAATCCAGCTACTTCTGCCAAGAGCCCCGGTCGAGCAGGCCGAGCTTCAGAGACCTCGTAGGGCCCCGTTCAGCTCTCGGCCCGAGACGATGCCCTCGTACTTCGCCTGCAGGCGGCCCGAGGAGTCCATCACGAACACCCACGGCTCGGTAGGAAGCCCCCACTCCAGGGCCGAGGGCACCGGCTTGAGATTGCCGGGGTCGGCCGGCAGCTGGTAGGGCTCGACGTGGACGAAGTTCACGCCCGGCCACTCGGCGGCGACCCCCTCGACGACATCCAGGGTGGGCCCACAGGTCTGTGAGGAGCAGAACTTCGGCGTGGCGAACACGACCACCGACGGGCTCCCTGCCTTCAACGCCTGGGCGATCGAGAGCTCGTAGAGGCGGGGGGTGGGGTCATCGTCGGTGGAGATCTTGTTGATCTGCGCCGCAGAAGTAGCCGTCGGCGAGTCCGAGGCTGGGGGCCGCTCGCCCAGGGCAGGGGTGCTGGGCTTTTTGCGAACCTCGAAACCGGCCTTGACCTGCTCGTCGATGCCTCTCCCGCGGATGCTGACCTCGGCCCCCCACTTACCCGCCTGATCGAAGCTCACCTCTGCTCCGTAAAGCCCCACGTAGGGCTTGTCGATCCAGATGAAGCGCATGCCGGTGTGGCCGACCGGCTCGGTGGCCGACTCGTCGAGGTCGAAGAAGGTGATGTCCATGTCGATCTTCGGCGAGCCGATGGGGGCATCGTGGTCGTCGAGCAGCCCGACGAGAAAGCGGTTCTGGCCGACCACGATTTCCGAGGATGCGAACACCGGATAGGCCTTGACGTCGGTGAACGGCTGGTCGAAAGACGCGGCCCCCTCATTGCGCGCTCCCTCGGAGTCGCCCCCGCCTCCAGAGCCCCCTGAAGGACCGGTGGAACCGCAGGCCGCCATCAGCAGGGCACAGACCAGTGCAGCGATCACCTTCATAGGAGCCGAGTCTAGTGGGGTCGCCCTCTTAGGCGGCGGGTGAGCGGATAGCTGGGGGCCGCGGGTAACATGGCCGCTCCATGCCCCGATTCCACCGCATCGCCGTCCTTTCCTTAGCCGCGACCTTCGCCCTCGTGAGCATCGGCGGCCTGGTGCGAGCCACCAAATCGGGCCTGGGCTGCGGAGAGAACTGGCCCGACTGTCCCGGCGACGTGGACCGGGCGCTCATCATCGAGATGTCCCACCGTGGCGCTGCCGTCGTCGTGGTCGTGTTGCTGGCGATCCTGGCGACTCTCGCGTGGCGGCGTCGACGAGAAGCTCCGGGACTGGTGGCACCCTCGGTCATCGCGTTCGGGCTGGTCCTGTTTCAGGCGGTCCTGGGCGCGGTCGTGGTGTGGCTGAGGCTGCGGGCCGAATCCGTAGTCCTTCACCTTGGAACTGCGATGGCGCTGTTGATGCTGCTCGTCTATATCGCGGCCGCCTCCAGCGCCTCGGCTCCGAGCCTCGAGAGGACTACCGACGCGAGGATCGCTCGGCGAGGCCGCCGGGTCGCTGTGGCCGTCCTGATGCTGTTGCTCGCGGGCTCCTACGTGACCGGCCGGGACGCCGGTTACGTGTTCGGTGACTGGCCCCTGATGAACGGCCGTCTGGTGCCGGACCTATCAGTCGAGCCCTACGCCATCCATTTCTTTCATCGCGCGCTGGCCGGCGTGGTCGGGATCCTGCTGTTCACGTTCTGCGTCGGCATCATGCGCCGCAAGCACGAGCTTCCGCTCCAGGCACGTCTCGCCCATGTTGCGGCAGGTGCGTTCGCGGTGGAGGTATTGGTCGGTGCTGCCAACGCGTGGACGCGGCTGAATCCTGCGGTGGTGACACTGCATCTCGCTCTCGGCGCGCTGGTCCTCGCGAGCGTCGCCGGGATCGCGATCGTGTCCAGGCCCGGGTTCGCTGCGGCCGCGGCCCGCTCCCGTTCTCTGCGAATGGAGCCGGCAAGCGCATGACGGCTCGCCGCGCCGCCTCCGACCCCGACATCCGGATCGAAACTGAATCCGAAAACCGTTCCGACTACGTCGTCCAGGTTTCGCCTCGAGACAAGATCAAGGCTTACATTGCGCTCACGAAGCCGCGCATCATCGAGCTGCTGCTCGTAACCACGGTCCCCGCAATGATCGTGGCCGCGCGTGGGTGGCCCGGGCTGACATTAGTTGCGTTGACGCTGGTGGGCGGAACTCTTGCCGCCGGCGGGGCAAATGCGATCAACTGCTATGTGGATCGTGACATCGACGAGATCATGCGCCGAACACGCCGCCGCCCGTTGCCCGCCCATATGGTGGCGCCCGCCAACGCGCTCGTGTTCGGTGCTGCCCTCGGAGTTGCGAGCTTTCTGCTGCTGTGGCTCACCGTCAATCTGGCGTCCGCCGCGCTGGCCCTGGGGGCGCTCCTGTTCTATGTGTTCGTTTACACGCTCGGCCTCAAGCGCAACACGCCGCAGAACATCGTCATCGGAGGAGCGGCCGGGGCAGTGCCCGTGCTGGTCGGATGGGCGGCCGTGACCGGCACGGTCGAGCCGCCCGCGCTGGCGCTGTTCGGCATCATCTTCTACTGGACACCGCCCCATTTCTGGGCTCTCGCGATGCGCTATGAGGAGGACTACGCGGCCGCCGGAGTTCCGATGATGCCGGTTGTCTACGGCCGAGCCGAAACTGCGCGCCACATCGTTCTCTACTCGCTGCTGCTGTTCGCGCTGTGCTTGGTGTTCTTCTCGATCGGGCGAATGGGTCTGATCTATCTGGGGGCGGTGCTGATCCTCAACGGAATCTTCATCGCCCGGGCCCTGCAGCTGCTGCGCAAGCCGGAGACCGAGACGGCCTGGAAGCTCTTCAAGTACTCGATCACCTATCTGGCGTTGTTATTCGCCTCCATGGCGG
>DASRPA010000109.1:0-3041 GCA_035646635.1 Actinomycetota bacterium
ACTCCGTAGACACAGCGGCGGGCGACCTGACGGCGCAGCAGGCTCGCGTGCTCGATCTCGACGCCGTCGGCGAGGTCTCCGAGCGCCTTCTCCGCGGCGGAGCGGAGCCGCTGCAGCTCCGCAGTGATCGGCGCGACGGGATGCAGCGCAAGGAAAGCCGAGAGGCGAGCCTCGATGCGGTCGACCGCAGCCACCAGGAAGTGCCCGGAGCCCATGGCGAGATCGACACAGCGGAAGTCGAAGAAAGCGTCGGTGACGGCCGCCTCGTCGCCCTTGTCGTACAGCTCTTGCAGCCGCTTGATGTGATCGTCCAGTGCCGGCTCGAGAGCATGATCCAAGAGGTGCTCGACCGCGAACGGCTTGGTGAAGTAGCTGCCGGTCGACTTGCGTGCGCCCGAACGGTTGTGAAAGTAGACCTCGCCCTTCGTGACCTCGGCCGCGTCGGCCTTCACTGTCGGCACGTAGTTGCCACGCTTGTCCAGAGTTAGATCCGACGGCGCCACAGACAGACGGCTCTCGAGAAGGCCCTCGTAGATGGTGCCGAACTCCCGCACCGACAGGCTGCGGAAGTCGACCGGCCCGTAGAGCTCGTCATCGCCTTCGTTGACCAACAGCGCGTACAGGGCGGGCCCGATCTCCGCGTTGGTGAGTGTGATGCCTGCCAGGGCGCCACCGGCCTCGTTAACCTGAGCATGATCGCTGAACAGACCTCCATCGTAGGCAGGCACGCCCCAGTCGCGATTGCCCTTGTCCACCGCCCGCCACAGCGAGCGCACCTGCTCCCACAGGTCTGTCGCACCGGGGTCGAAGTCGATGTCGGTGCCACCGCGCTCTGCGAGGTCCTTTGCCAGCGTCTTGAGGGCATAGCGCTGGTAGCGGCCGTTGGTCCGGTAGGGAAGAAGGTCCTTGTCCTCGGCATAGGCCACGAACAACAGACGGAACAGGATGACGAGCGTCTGCTCGTAGGCCTGCTGGAGGTCGTTCTCTTCGAGCTTCGAGGGCTCGCCCATCCGAGCCGCCACCGCCTTGGCCAGCGTCGGCACGGCCCTGAAGTAGACGCGCTCGCGCAGCCTCTTGCCGAGCTCGGCGGCGTGGTCGCCCGATGCCTCGAGGATCTGCTCGAAGGTGCCGCCTTCGGTCAGCGCCGCAGGGCCGAAGAGGAGCGGGAGGTAACCGGCGGCCTCCTCGGGCAACAACGCCAGGTTGAGCTCGACGAAGGTTTGCTCCGGACCTCTGTGGCCCACTCCGGTGCCTGCTCTCGCCGAGTAGAGGCGGATCTGGTGCCCGCGCGTCAGCACGACCCAGGGGAGGTTCTCGCGCTCGGCGAGAGCGAGGGCGTGGGCCACGGGGCTGCCGCCGCTGAAGCGGGTGGCGGGGTTCTCGAAACTCTCTCCCTCGTCGAGAAACACGGCCACGACCCGCTTGGCTCCTGTGATGGTGAGAACGGACGAGTTGGTGCTGAGGGTTTCCACTCCGAAGCCAAGCGCTTCGACCAACTGACGACCGCGCTTCGGCAACACTTTCTTGCTCGTCCGGCACGCCTGGTCCCAGTCCGGCCGCTGGGGCACGCCTATCCGAAGCTCATGCGTTGCCAGCATGCCCATGTTGCGGAGGCCGGGAATGAGCTCGGCATGAAGCCCGTCGAGCATCGCCACCAGAAAGCGCACCGCCACGTGGCGGGTCGGCTCGGCAAGCGCCGCCGCACAGAGACGCTCGACCTGGGCCAGCTCCAAGTCACTCACGACGGGCGGGTTATCTCCCACGGGCCCGCAGATCGTCGCCCGCCCGGTGCCGTGGTCGGGGTAATCGACCACGAGAAGCACGGGGCTCGGTCGCCCGCCGTGCCGCTGCTTCCACAGCTTGCGCACGTCGTCGACCCGGGGGCGGCTGGGCGAGTGAGCCAACGCCACCTCGAGGGCGTGCTTTCCGGAGCCGAGATAGACCGATTCCAGGGTGAGCCCGGCCGGGACCTTTCCGGGCGCGGACCAGCTAATCGGGTGGTCGTGGTCCGCCAGGAACTCGGTCGCCATGAGATTCACTCCATCGAATTTGAGGTTTGCTCAACTCGGCAGGTCGTGGACACGATAAATGACATATCGGACATACAGGCGCTCTTCCAGGAAGTGGTTCGCTCGAGCTCAGGAGGATGAATGACGGGGAAACAGAAGCTCACCGCTCGAGAGGCGTTCAACCTCAACATCGCCGACTCCGAAAAGCTCGTGTTGGTAGCCAAGGCTCTTCGCAACAATCGCATTCGCAGAACCCGGAAAGAGTTGCGGGATCGTGTGGGCGACGCACTGCGCATCCCCCGCAGGAGTAGAGACTCCCTCGAGTGCATCGAAAGCGACGACCTCTTCGTGGTGCTGAAGCCTGGAGGCGTCGTGCGGAGGGACCACTTCGACGATCTAAGGCCACTGCTTCGCCAGGCCATCGTCGCCGGGTGTGCGGCTGCCGAAACGTTCGTCGGAGACAGGGTAATGGAGTTGCTCGGGCCTGCACTGCGCTCCAAGGACAAGCCTCGCCGACTCCTGGAGCTCAAGATGACAGTAGAGGATTGGTTCCACATCGACGGGTACAGCCGCAAGGGCTGGGGGCTGAGAGACCTCATCGAAGAGCGGATCCGTCGAGAGATCGTCAGCCCTTCACCGAGTCAGATCGGTGTCGCTTTCAGCTTGGTCGGAATAGACCGCTTGTGGGCAAAGATCGACGATCACCGCAAGACCGGCAAAGGAAAATCGGCAGCGTCGATGGAGGCGATCTACGGGAGACGCAACCGTATCGCCCATCAGGGAGATCGCCTCGGCCGCGGGCGGGCGGGAATTGAGATCGAGGAGGTCGAGCGCGATCTTGCATGTCTCGCCGGAATCATCGATGCCCTGGACAAAGTCACGGCCCCCACGATCAAGGCCAACCAAGAAACAGGGGGCCGGGCAGCGTAGCGTCGCCGCTCAGTGCCGTGTGTTTACCTGAAGCAGATGAGAACTGTCGGGATCGGAGAGCTTCGCCGAAAAGTGAGCGAGTACCTGCGGTTGGTGGAATCC
>DASRPA010000110.1:0-13182 GCA_035646635.1 Actinomycetota bacterium
CTCCATGAGGGCGTCTACGCAGGATTGTCCGGTCCCACCTACGAGACGCCCGCCGAGGTGCGCATGCTGGCAGGGATGGGTGCGGACCTCGTCGGCATGTCCACGGTCCACGAGGCCATCGTGGCGCGCTATCTGGGGGCCAGGGTGCTCGGAGTATCGGTCGTAACCAACCCGGCGGCCGGGATCTCCGATGAGCCGCTGGTCCACGAGGAGGTCGCAGAAGCCGGCCGCCGAGCCGCAGCCCGCCTCGAGCGGCTGTTGAGGGGTGTTTGCCGGCGCCTACCTGAGTTACTCGAACGCGCGTGACCCGTTCTCGGATACGACTAATTCGTACTCAGACGCGCGCGACACGCGTTTCGCTACCTCGGTTTGCGTCCGCCTCGAACAAGCCGTAGCCGCTCTCTCCGGCTCGCTTGACCGCATACATGGCGGCATCCGCCGCGCTCAACAACGCATCCGCGTCCCGTCGCCTTCGAGCACCATCCCCACGCTGACTCCGAGGTGAAGGTCCCCCGCTCCGGACGCAAAGGGTTCGGCCATCGCGGCCTGAATTCGCTCCGCCGCCTCCACCGCCGTCTCACGGCCGTCCGCATCCTCGATGAGCACGGCGAACTCGTCCCCGCCCCAACGAGCCACGGTGTCGCTCTTTCGCATGCAGCTCGAGAGGCGCGCACCGACCTCGCGCAGAACTCGGTCCCCGGCGCGGTGGCCGTGCGAATCGTTGACCCACTTGAAGTCGTCCACATCGATAAACAGCAGGGCCACTCTGTGGAGGCTCCTGTCACCTCGCAACAGCGCCTGTTGGAGGCGGTCGCCGAAGAGCGCTCGATTGGCGAGCCCGGTGTGATCATCGTAGAAGGCTTGCCGTCGCAGTCGTTCTTCCAGTTCGTGCTTCTCGGCCAGCACAGCTTCGAGGGCGCGGCCCTGAACCGCGAGTTTGGCCGCCTTGGTCTCGACCTCACGAACGAGCAGCGCCATTCGTATTGCGATCAGTGAAAAGACGAGCAAGGAGCCGAAGGCGAGGGCGGGCTCGGTGTCAGGCCGTGCGCCGCCCGGAACCACAGCAGGGCCGGAAGCACAAGCCCGGCCGTAGCCAGGAGCGCGATCCTTACCCGGCTCGGCTTCACCGCCGCCTCGTGAAGTGGAGTTGGCTCCCGAGCCGTGCACGGATGCAGGGCGGCCACTCCCCAGCAAACGTAGGCGAGGAGCCACAACCCATCCACGAGGTCTCCCGCCTGATAGCCCGACGTGGTGGACAGCAGGGCGAACCACGCGTCGGCCCCCAACAGCAGGAAGGTGCTGGCCACCAACCAGCCCGTTGATCCGTTGCGGGCGCCGCGCGTCAGCAGCAGGCGCACCAAAACGACCAGGAGCAGGAGATCCATGAGCGGGTAGGCGAGCGAGATGAGTCGCTCCGGAAGGCTGAGAGAGAGATCTTGAGCCAACGGTTGCATGTAGTAGACCCACGCCAGAACCCCGATCGCAGTCGAGACTATGGCGGCGTCCAGGAACGCGGGGAGCCGGCGAGCCGAAGTCCTCCAGCGCAACAGCAGCCACAGCCCTGCCCCCAGAACCGGATATCCGGCCAGGTAGAGGACGTCCGCCCACGATGGCCACGGGTTGATTTGCCAGACCCTCGCGTAGAGGACCCACAGGACATCTCCCGCCACGAACAGAAGCTGGCCCAAGGCCGACAGCCGCCACGGGAGCACCCTTGGTCGCCGTGCGGGCGCCGACCAGGATGGCGGCGACCGCTCCAAGCCCGATTACTTCATAGAAAAGGTCGAGAAAAGAGGGGGTCCGAGGCGAGAAGGTAGATCGCGGTTGCGACGATTCCGCCGATCAGCAGCAGGCGGTGCTTGGCAATCATCATCCTCTCGGCTCTCTTAACGGTTTACTTCCTATGGCTATCGGCCAGATAGCGCCGCCACCTGATAGGCACTCGCCGCACCCGGTCACCGCCGGCCCTGCCTCCGGCGCGGCCCCCGGCTCCCCAAGCCCCGGCGGTAACCAAACGCGCGCGGCGCACTCTCAGGTGCGGAATCGGGACTCGGGAGCGCTCGGCGCGCGATTCACTACCTTGGGTCTAGTTCTAGTGGGGGAGGGGTGGCTCAGACGCCCTTCGGGTGCCACACCGTCTTCATCTCCATGAAGGCGGTGACCTCGTAGGGGCCGGGCCGGGGGCCGGGCCGCACGATCCGCTTGACGTTCGAGGCTGCCGCTGTTTCGACTTCGGCCGCTGCTCCGGGCGCAACTCCAGAGACATCGAGCGCATCGACGTCTCCGTGGGAGGCAAGTACGGGGACGAGCTCCTCCTTGAAGCCAGTGAGCAGGTTCACCGCGCCGGCGGGCACGTCCGAGGTCTGAAGGCACTCGGCCAGGGCGATCGCCGGAAGCGGATGGGCCTTGGAACAAACCACCACCGCCGAGTTGCCTCCGCAGAGGGCCGGGGCGAGCCGCTCGACCAATCCCAGAAGGGAACCGGTCTCAGGCGCGACGATGCCGATGACGCCGATGGGCTCGGGGGCCGTGAGGTTGAAGTACGGGCCGGCCACCGGATTGAGGCTCCCGGTGACCTGGGCGATCTTGTCGGTCCAGCCCGCGTAGTAGACCCAGCGATCGACGGCCGCCTCTACCTGTTGCGAGGCGCCCTCCGGGCCCTCGGCCGCCGACACCGCGGCCCCCAGCTCGTCGCGCCGTGCCTCCATCATCTCGGCCACCCGGTAGAGCACTTGCCCCCGGTTGTAGGCGGTGAGACCCGCCCACGAGCCGGCCACCTTGCGGGCGGCGACGACCGCGTCGCGCAGGTCCTTGCGAGAAGCGCGCGCGGCGTGGGCCAAAAACCCTCCCGTGGGACCGGAAACTGCGTAGCTGCGGCCAGACTCCGAGCGCGGGAACTTGCCCCCGACATAGAGCTTGTAGGTCTTGTTGACTTCCAGTCGCGTATCGGCCATTAGTGCCCCGTCGCGGAAATCATCGTCACATTCGAGCGCCCCTGCATCACCGATGGCTGCGTTTCTCGTCGCTCTCGTACCTCCAGGTACGCTCGACTCCTCGCGCCTTGCCCACGGCTCCGCCGAGGTCGGAATTGGGATTCAATCTGGCGCGCAGGGACGCTCTCGGTGTTGGCGGTGATTTCGCTCCGGACCACTAGCTCAGTCGCACATAGGGCTCGAGGCCGTGGCGGCCTCCCTCCCGTCCGAAGCCCGACTCCTTGTAGCCGCCGAAGGGGCTGGCGGGGTCGAAGCGATTGAAGGTATTGGCCCACACGACACCCGCCCGGAGCCGGTCGGCCATCCACAGGATGCGCGATCCCTTCTCGGTCCACACGCCGGCCGACAGCCCGTAGGGGGTGTTGTTGGCCTTGGCCACAGCCTCCGATTCCGTGCGGAAGGTCATGACCGACAGGACGGGGCCGAAGATCTCCTCGCGAGCGATGCGGTGGGACTGCGACACTCCGGTGAACACGGTCGGAGGAAACCAAAAACCCCTCTCCGGAAGCTCGCAGTCCGCCTGATAGAGCTCGGCCCCCTCTTCCACGCCCACGCCGACCAGGTTCTTGATCCGCTCCAGCTGCGCTCTCGAGTTGATGGCGCCGATGTCCGTGTTCTTGTCGAGGGGGTCGCCGAGGCGCAGCGTCTCCAGGCGTCGCTTGAGCTTTACGAGGAGGCGTTCGGCGACGGGCTCCTGTACCAACAGGCGCGACCCAGCACAGCAGACGTGGCCCTGATTGAAGAAGATGCCGTTCACCACGCCTTCGATCGCCTGGTCGAGTGGCGCGTCCCCGAAGACGATGTTGGCGGCCTTTCCGCCCAGCTCCAGCGTGAGGCGCGTCCCCGTGCCCGCCAGTGCCCTCTGTATGCCTTTGCCGACCTCGGTCGAGCCCGTGAACGCGACCTTGTCGATCCGGGGATGCGCCACCAGCGCGGTTCCGGTGTCAGGACCGCCGGTCACGATGTTCACGACTCCCGCCGGCAGCTCCGCCTGCTCGCAGATCTCGGCGAACAGCAGGGCTGTGAGCGGGGTCGTCTCGGCGGGCTTCAGCACGACCGTGTTGCCGGCCGCCAGAGCGGGTGCGATCTTCCACGCCAGCATCAGCAGCGGGAAGTTCCAGGGAATGATCTGCACACACACACCGACGGGGTCCGGCTTGCGGCCCACGAAGGCGTACTCGAGCTTGTCGGCCCAACCGGCGTAGTAGAAGAAGTGGGCACAAGCCAGCGGGATGTCGACGTCACGGCTCTCCCTGATGGGCTTGCCGCCGTTCATGGTCTCGAGCACGGCAAGCTCCCGCGCGCGCTCCTGCATTATTCGGGCGATGCGGAACAGGTACTTGCCTCGTGTGGGAGCACCGACCGACGTCCAGGCTTCGAGACCGCCTCGAGCCGCGGTCACGGCGGCATCCACGTCCTCGGAGGAGGCTTCGGGCACCGCCGCCAGGACTTCCTCGGTGGCCGGGTTGATGGTCTTGAAATAAGAGCCCGAGGCGGGTTCGATGAAGCGGCCGCCGAGATAGAGCCCGTAGGTGTCCCTGAGAGAGACCACGTCGGTCGACTCGGGCGCGGGCGCGTAGTCCCAGGCTGGGGGGGTCATGCCACCGTGTAGCGGTCGGAGTTGGAATAGGTCTTCGAGCGCTGCTTGTCGATCTGCATCAAGAGGTCGTTGAGCAGCGACGAGGCGCCGATCCGAAAACGCTCAGGCGTGAGCCACTCTGGCCCCAGCGTCTCGTTCACCAACACGAGATAGCGCAGAGCGTCCTTGGCGCTGCGGATGCCGCCGGCAACCTTCAGCCCGACCGGACGCCCGGATAAATCGGCGAAGTCACGTATCGCCTCCGCCATGACCAGAGCTACCGGCAGGGTCGCAGCAGGTGCGATCTTGCCGGTCGAGGTCTTGATGAAGTCGGCGCCCGCCGCCATGGCGATGAGCGAGGCGCGCCGCACACGGTCGTAGGAACCGAGCTCGCCCGTCTCCAGGATGACCTTGAGATGAGCGTCTCCGCAGGCTTTCTTGGCGGCCGCAACCTCGCCGTAGACGGCGGCGTCGTCGCCGGCCAGCAGCGCCCCCCGGCTGATCACGGAGTCGATCTCGGAGGCCCCATCTGCGTGCGCCCGCTCGATCTCCTCCACGCGTAGCTCAAGAGCAGACTGGCCGGAGGGAAAGGCGGTTGCCACTGAGGCGACCGCCACTCCCGACCCACGGAGCGCCTCGGCCGCCGCCGGGACGAGCCGGGGATAGATGCACAGCGCAGCCACGTGAGGGATGGAGTGATCCGAGGGGGCCGGGCGCATCGCCTTGGAGGCGAGCTGTCGGACGCTTGCGGGGGAGTCGGCACCCTCCAGGGTGGTGAGGTCGCAACAACGAACGGCGAGGTCCAGCCCCCACATCTTGGCCTCCGCCTTGAGGGATCTGCTCGCCAGCATCGCGGCCCTCGCTTCGGCACCCACCTCATCGACGGTGCCTCCGATCCTTGAGACGACGCCGATATCGCTTACGAACGCCATCATCTCAGCCCGGAGCCAGCGGCAAGGAGATGCGAGGGACCGGCCGGGACCGGGGCGGAAGCAGGTTGACCAGCTCTTTGGCGGCCTGCTCGAGCGCTTGAGCGGACTCGGAGCCGGGCTCCGAGAGGACGATGGCGGAACCCTGGTCGGCGAGCTCTCGGAGCCTGGGCTCGAGGGGGATCTCCGCCAGCAAAGGAACTCCCAGGCGATCGGCGAGGCTCTGGCCTCCGCCCGCCCCAAAGATCTCATAGCGCTTGCCGTCGTCGCCCCTGAAGTACGACATGTTCTCGATGACCCCCGAGACCCGCAGACCACTCTTCTTGGCCATGAACCCCGCCCTTTGCGCCACTCGTTCGGCCGCCGCCTGGGGTGTCGTCACCACGATCATCGAGGCGCCGGGCAGGAACTGGGCAATCGAGATCGAGATGTCGCCGGTGCCGGGCGGCAGATCGACGAGCAGATAGTCGGGGTCGTCCCACGCGACATCCTCGAGGAACTGCTGCAGAGCCTTGTGGAGCATGGGGCCGCGCCACACGACCGGGTTGTCCTCGTTCGTGAACAGCCCGATCGAGATCACCTTGACGCCGAAGGCCTCGGGGGGCTGGATCAGGCCGCCGGCGGCCTTGGGCTGCCCACTTAGTCCCAGCATGCGGGGGATCGAGAAGCCCCACACGTCGGCGTCGAGGAGGCCCACCGAATGACCTTGCCGGACGAGGGCCGCTGCGATATTGACCGTAGTGGTCGACTTGCCGACCCCACCTTTTCCGGAGCCGATGGCTATCACCTGCGTGGGCCACTCGGGATTTACCGGAGCGATCGGAGGTCTGGAGGGCATGCTCCCCAGATTAAGCGACGCCACCAAGGGGCCGGCGCGGCCCGGATCACCCCTATCCTGAACCCCGATGCCTGTCGCCCACCCCTTCGGCTCGGTCGAGGTACTCACGCTCCCCGGCCCGCGGCCTGCGTGCTGACCCTGCTGGTCGCCGGAGCGGCCGCGGCCTTCGCCGGGCGGGTGCGCGGCGGCTCGCTCGAGTCTCTGGCCGCCACCCGGCTGACATGGCTGCCCCTGTTGTGGACTGCGCTGGTCCTTCAGATCGCGCCGGCGCTGTGGCTCGAGCTGTCGGGTACCGCCGCCGTTGGGGTGATCCTGGCCTCGAATCTCCTTCTCGTCGGCTTCCTCTTGCTCAACCGGAAACTACCGGGCATCGGGCTGATGGCCGCCGGTCTGCTGCTGAACGTCGTCGTCATCGGAGCCAACCGGGCCATGCCCGTCTCGGGCCGCGCCGCCGACCTTGCCGGAGTCGCGAGCACGCCTACCCAAGCCAACTTCGAGCACGAGCTCATGAGCCCTTCCACCGTGCTCCCATGGCTTGGCGACGTCATCCCCCTGCCCCGCCTGGGCGAGGTCTTGAGCCTGGGAGACGTGCTGCTGGTGGGGGGCATAGCCGTGCTCGTCTACCGCCGCATGCTCGCCGGGCCACCGCCCGCTCCTGGCTAGGGACTCAGCCCCGCTCGGCCCCGCCCCCGGGGCGCTTCTCGCCACGGTGATTATCGCGCTCAGTTCCTGATTAACCACCGAATCAAGTGGTTAATTGGGAGCAGTTCCCTCTCCACCCCGCGCCCGTCCAGCTCAAGCCGCGCCCCGGCTCGCGGGGTGCTTGAGGCCGGCCCAGCCTGTGCTCTTCGAGGTTTGGTAAAGAAACGGCCTATGCGCCGTCGGTTTCGTACCAAAGTTGGTCAAACCCGCCCCGGGCTCGGGCCCGTTAGGACCCGTGCAACCTCCGGTTGAGGGCGTGCAGCAGCGCGCGGACCGCGGCCCCCGCGGCGTCGTCGTGAACCAGCGCAATCCCGACCAGCGGCGCGGAGGCTCCAGAGCGGTAGTAAGTCGCCCGCACCATCACGGTGTCGGCCGCCCCGACCCGCTGACAGGCGACATGTTCGACATCGAGCCGAGCGCCCCTGGCGTCGAGCGCGGGCCTCAAGGCGTGGAGGAGGGCGGCGGCCCCACCCCGGGCGCGCGCATTTCGAGACGTCCCCGACTCGCCCACGCCCTCGGTAACGGTTCCATCGGGCCACTGCAGGGCTACCTTCACCCATCCTTGATCGCCCTTGTCGGCTTGGACCACCCGCTCCAGAATCGGGCGCCCCTCCGCTCGTCCCTCACCGACGGGGAGCGGCCGGGGCCTCCGCTCGGTGGGAGCCTCGGAGGTGACCTCACGCAACTGGACCACCGACACGATGCGGTGGTCGATCGGCATCTCGAAGCCGGCCGCGGCAAGCGACTGCACGTCGCGCACCAGTTGCTTGGCGGTGCGCTCGGGAGAGGCAATGATGTGGATCTCGGTGGGCAGCTCGTCTCCTACGACCCGGGCGCTACGCACTCCCGGTATTCGAAGCAGCTCGACTTGGAGCTGCTCGAGACGACGATCTGCCACGAATACATTACCTCGGCCTCAGAGAGAGAATCTTCCTGGGAAAGGGTGGCAGATCGAGGCCGGGAGCGTCAACCCGCAAAGTGCGCACCGCCGGGTCAGGAGGGCGGCGCGGGGGTGGGAGGGCGACACAGACGTCACCGAGCGGCGGTACCCCCATCAACCTCGGCCACTGAGGCATCGATCTCCGAGGCCCCGGGAACGGATCCCAGGCAGTCGAGGTCGAAGAATGAGTCGACGACCTCTGGGTCGAAGGCGAAGCCCGATCCCGAGCGGATGACGTGGAGCGCGTCGCGAGGGCTCATGGCGGGGCGGTAGGGCCGATCCGACGTCATCGCGTCGTAGGCGTCGGCGACGGAAAAGACGCGCGCCGTGAGGGGAATCTCGTCCCTCCCGAGCCCTCGGGGATATCCGAAGCCGTCCCAGCGCTCGTGGTGGTTGAGGATGACGTCGAGAGTCTCTTGGGAGAACCCCCCCGGCTCTGCGATCTGGAGGCCCAGCTCGGGATGAGATCGCATCATCTCGAACTCCCAGTAATCGAGCGGCCCGGGCTTGAGCAGGATGTAGTCGGGCACCCCAATCTTGCCGACATCGTGCAACATGAAGCCGTACACGACCTCGTCGGAGAGTGCCAGCGGGGCATCTATCAGACGCATGCAGGAGGTCGCCAGGCGGGTGGCGCGATGCTGGTGTTGCCCAGTCCCGAAATCGCGCGCTTCGAGTGCTGCGCACAGTGCCCGGCTGGTAGCGCGGCGCTGATGTTCGTGTCGGCTACTGAGATCGATGTAGCCCTTGCTTGGCATGACGGCCGGGTCCATGAGGCCGAGCGAGGCCGAGTCCCGGGTGCCCCAGAGGACCCGGACGAGGTCGGCGGCGAGAGCCCCTCTGTCCACCACGGCGACGGCGCCCAGCGCCATCACATCTCTCAGTCCGTCGGGAAAGCCGTCGAAAGAGTCGAACACCGCAACGATCTTGGTGTCCGGGCACGCGGCGAGCAGATCCGCTATCAGCGAGCAGTCGGGGCTCAAGGAGAGGTCCACGAGGGCAAGCTCAGGCTGCAGGGAGCGCCCCAGCGCCACCGCCGCCTCCGCTCCGTGGGCCGCAACCACCTCGGAGCCGCCTCCAGGCAGCGCCCCTGCCAAGGAGTCGTGCCGGCCCCCGAGAGGCTCCGCTATCAATACGCTGCTGTTGTGATCTCCCATGCCCATCCTTTGACGGTGTCCCCGGTCACAGACCAGTAAAGGCGAACGCAGGGACTCTGCGCCTCCCCCAAACGGGGCTAAAAATTCACCCGCTCGGGGGTGGCGGCACGCTGAGGGCGACCGGGGGCATTGCGCGCACGCCTGAGGGCGAGTAGAGTTTCCCTCCCTGGGGGTCACCCCGGATTAGCGGATCGGACAGCGGAGAAGGAGCGGAAGAGAACACAACGTCGTAAGAGCGAAGCGGCGGCCTGCGGGCCGGAGTTCACCTCATTCCTTCGACCCCACTGGAGGGAGGTTCCGCTTGAAGTTCAGGCTTGTCGCTCTTGCGAGTGCCCTCACGGCGCTCTTTTACACCGCCGGCGCTCAATGGCGCTGGTAGAGGTGTCGGCAACTGTGACCAAGTGATGGAGGAGGGGCCTAATGACCCCTCCTCCCATCGCGAAGGGGCCGAATCTCAAGAGATCACGGAGAAAATGCGGCAAAGCACACGGGTCTACTGCTGGGTGGTGGTTTGCGCGACCGCCGCCATCCTGGCGAGCCAGCTGGCGGCGGATCCGGCCCCCATCTCGCTCGGGGCCCTGTTGTTCTGGATCATCTTGCTGATGGCCGTGGATCTCTTGCCGGTGTCTCTCGGCTACGACGCCGAGGTCATGCTCGGAATACCCATTCTGCTGGCCGTCGCTCTGATCTTTCCGCCCTGGATCGCCATGACGATCGCCGGCCTCGGAGCAATCGACCTGCGGGAGTTCAGGCGCGAGATTCCTCTGTCGCGCGCCGCCTTCAACCGAGCCCAGCTCATGCTGGCCGTTGGTGCGACATCGGCTGTGCTGACTGTTTACCGCTCCCCCGCCGACGACATGTTGTTTCGGCCCGACGACTCCGGCCCCTTCAGGATCGCCGGGATCGCGGCCGCAGCCGCCACTCACGTGCTCGTAAACCTCTCGCTCGTGTCACTCGCCATTCACTTCGACGGCGAAGTCCGCTTTGGGCAGGCGCTTCGGCGCATGCTGCCGGACCCGGTTGTCGGCTTTTTGATGTCGTATGTGCTGCTGTCATCCCTTGGAGTGGTAACGGCACTCGCCTACAAGGAGCTGCCGCTGGGAGCGGCGGCTGCGGCCGCCATCCTCATACCGACCATCTTCGCCCGCATCAGCCTCATTGGAGCCCGCACACAGCAGGAGCTATCGGAGCGCGTCCGAAAGCAGCAACATGAGCTCTTGCAGGCCACCGAGAAAGTGTTTCAAGAGCGAGAAAACGAAAGAAAGCGCATCGCGGCAGACATCCACGACACCAGCCTGCAAATGCTGGCTGCAGCCTCCTACAGCACGGGCAACGCGGCAGAGTTTCTGGCCTCCCAGCGAACGGATTCTGCCGCCTCGGCGGTGCAGTCCGCGCGAGATGCGCTCAACGAAGCCATCAAGAGCCTGCGAGATTCCTTGGTCGATCTTCGCCGTTCCTCAGTGGAAGAGGGCGGTCTGATGACAACGATCGAAAAGTTCGCAGACCAGATGTCCACCCTCTGGGGCAGCGAGATCCACCTAGAGGGGAAAATTTCCAACGAGCCCCCCCTCCCCGTGGCCCTCGCAGCCTTCCAAATCCTTCAAGAAGGCGTGGTAAACGCCATGAAACACGGGGGCGGCGCCCCGGTTATCGTGAAGATGACCGATCACGAAGATGGCCAGGTTCATATCGTGGTGGAAGACGACGGTCCGGGCTTCAACCCCGAGGCCGACGCAGGGATTGATCACGTCGGGGTGCGCTTGATGAAGGAGCGCGCCGCACGCGTAGGAGGACACGTCTCTTTTCACAGCGGCACGGGCCGCGGGACGCGCGTGGAAGCCATCCTCCCCGGCGGAGTCAGCCGCTAGTACCGGTGAGAGAAGAGGGAATGGGTACGCGCATTCTGATAGCCGACGATCATCTGCTCGTTTCTCAAGGGCTTCAGGCGATGCTGTCCATCTCCGAGGATCTCGAGCTTGCCGAGGTCGTCGCAGAGGGCGCCTTGGCCGTTGAGAAGGTGAAAGAGGGAGCGATCGATATCGTGTTGATGGATGTGTCGCTCGGCAGCGGCATGAATGGGATCGAAGCCACCAGGCAGATCAAAGAGCATTCACCGAAGACGAGGGTCATGATCATTACAATGTTCACCGACCCAGGCACCGTCGCGGAAGCCGTGAAGGCAGGCGCCGACGCCTACATCTCCAAGTCATCGACGCGTGAATTCGTCCTCCAGGCGCTTCACGAAGTGGTGAACGGACGTTCGGTGCTCGACCCCAATGTCACCGATGGCATCTTCGGGAGAATCAGCAACCGAGACCCAAATGTGCTCTCCGACCGAGAGCTCGAGGTTCTACAAGAGCTCACCCACGGGCATTCCACCAAGGGAGTCGCAGAACGCATTCACGTATCGGAAGAGACCGTCAAGTCCTATCTGAAGCAAGTATTCCGCAAGCTCAATGTCAAGGACCGGACGGAAGCGGTTGCGGAGGGCTTCAGGAGGGGCCTCGTCCACTAACGCCACCTGCCCGTAACGTGGGCGTAACAAGGGCGAAACCGCCTTGCAACCACGAACCTCTAAGGTGGGCCATTGTCTTCAGCGAGTGCGCCACACTGAGGAGGCCCAATGGCAGCTAGCGCGTCTGATGTCCTGAGACTCGGCAAGAACAACGATGCTTCATTCTTTGACATTCGCTTTTCCGATCTGCCTGGTCTGATGCAGCACTTCACGGTTCCCTTCGACGAGGTCAAAGAGGAGGGGTTCGAGGAGGGGTTCGGGTTCGACGGCTCCTCCATCCGCGGCTTCCAGGAGATACAGGAATCGGACATGATCCTTGTCCCGGACCCTGAGACCGCGGTCATGGACCCGTTTGCCAAGTACCCGACCATGATCGTGCATGCATTCGTCAAGGACCCTCTCACCGGAGAGTTCTACTCGCGCGACCCGCGCTATGTTGCCAAGAAGGCAGAGGAGTACCTGAAGGGGACGGGGGTGGCCGACACCGCCTACTTCGGACCCGAAGCCGAGTTCTACATCTTCGACTCGATTCGCTTCGACCAAAACCAGCACCAGGGCTTCTATCACATCGACGCGGTCGAGGGTGTGTGGAACTCGGGGGCGAAAGAGGACGGCAAGAACCTCGGCTACAAGCCTCGCTACAAAGAGGGCTATTTTCCCGTTCCTCCGATGGACCACTACCAGGACCTACGCTCGGAGATGGTTCTGACACTGCGCGAGCTCGGAATACCGGTCGAGGTACATCACCACGAGGTCGGTACGGCCGGCCAGGCGGAGATCGACATGGGCTTTGCGCCGCTGTTGACTATGGCCGACAGGCTCATGCTCTACAAGTACGTGGTCAAGAACACCGCCAGGCGAAACGGCAAGACCGCTACCTTCATGCCCAAGCCCATCTTCCAGGACAACGGCTCGGGGATGCACGTGCATCAGTCGCTGTGGCGAGATGACGAGCCTCTCTTCTGGGACGAGCTCGGCTATGCGCAGCTTTCCGACACCGCCCGCCACTACATCGGAGGGCTCTTGGCGCACGCACCTGCCTTGATGGCCTTGTGCGCCCCGACAACGAACTCCTACAAGCGTCTTGTGCCGGGTTACGAGGCGCCGGTCAATCTCGTCTACTCACAGAGGAACAGATCGGCCGCGGTTCGGATCCCCCTTTACTCCAAGTCTCCCAAGTCAAAGCGCATCGAGTTCCGCTGCCCCGACGCGTCTTGCAACCCCTTCCTCGCCTTCTCCGCGCTGCTGATGGCGGGGCTCGACGGCGTGCGCAACAAGACCGAGCCCGTCGATCCCGTGGACAAGGATCTCTACGAGCTTCCTCCCGAGGAACTCCTGGAGGTACCTCAGGTGCCGGGGTCCCTGGAGCAGGCGCTCGACGCGCTCGAGGACGATCACGACTTCCTTCTCGAAGGCGGAGTGTTCACCGACGACGTCATCTCACATTGGATCGACTACAAGAGGGTGCACGAGGTCGACGAGCTCAGGTTGCGCCCCCATCCGTGGGAGTTCTACCTCTACTACGACAT
>DASRPA010000111.1:0-10301 GCA_035646635.1 Actinomycetota bacterium
GGCGCACACACTGCGTCAAGAGGCGTGACCGGTGGGCCGGGGTGGTCCGAGGTGCCCTCGCCCGACCCCCACGACCACCCCTCGACATCGCCACCCTCGACCACGGTCGAGCCCGCCCCGACCGACGACCAGCTCCACCGCCCGCTCGAGCTGCCTCTGAAGTAGCCCCAGAAAAGGGGATCGTCGGCGAAGCAGTCGCCTCCGGTGGGCCCCACCCCTGCGAGCATGCACACCGCCTGGCCCCCATAGCCGAGCTCGTAGGCGAGTCCGTGCTGGCGCGCCGCCAGCTCGATAAGGTGGATTCCCGAGACCGCCTCCGAGTCGAGCGTCACGCAGTAACGCTCGGTCGTCGGTCCGCTATCGATCACCAACGCCGCGCGCCGGGTTGGGTCTGCGCACGCCGCAGGCGGCGTCGCCGCCTGCGGAGCGAGAAGAGCACTCGCTAGACCGAGGCCGCAGAGGGCCCGGCCGAGTCTCACCCGCGGCATCTCCGGCGCGGCGGCGCAGGCTCGGAATTCGTGACCGGGTCCAGGGGCAGAGGACGGCCCAACAGGCCCGGCACGGCCCCCACCGTGGCCCCGATGACGCTGGGCCCGCCGAGCTCGTCCTCGCGCGCCGCATCGGCCCGTGAGGGAACGCGCCGGAACTCTCCCGACCTGCGCGCCCAGGTATAGGCGAACGCGCCGGTGAGCTCGCCGCAGGCCCGGTAGGCGAGCCGCCGCAGAGCCCGACGTGCGCTCGGGGGAGGAGCCTTGTCGACGGCTGCATAGGCCTGGAGCACTAACGCGGTCGAGTTGGCGTCGGTGTAGACCCGGCTCCCGAAGGCGGTGCGCTGGTGGCTGTAGCGCCATCCACCTCGGGTGTGGTCCCGAGCCGAGCGGAAGTAGGCGATTGAGGCGCTCGGCCTGAGCCCGGCGGGTTGAGTCAGAGGGCTAAGAGGGAGGGAGACCAGAGCGGTGGCCTTCAGGGCCTGCACCGCGTAGCTCGTCGTGTTGGTATCGGTGCGGGTGAAGTCTCCCGCAGAGCCGTCATGGCAGTGGAAGCCGTCCCGGGAGCGCGACGGCGCGTCGTACTGCCATCCGCGATCGGGACAGCGAGCCTTCTCGAGCCACCGGACGGGTGCCCGCGGCACCGCCTCGTTTGCGGCGATCAGCCCCATCAGCGCCAGCGCGTGGTTCAGCACCGCCGCCTTCGAGTCCGTGCCTCCGTAGCGGCCCGAGTCACGCCGCGTGCGTTTGATCGTGCGCACCAGGTTGCGGCCGCCGAACGAGCGCGGGTTGCGTCCGGCGGCGACCACTGCCATCACCACCTTGCCCATGAGCCCCACGCTTCTCAGGCCTTCGGCCTTAGTCCGCAGATAGGCAATCGCGTGGGCAACGCTGTTCGGTGAGCGGCGGGCGGCGCTGAGGGCCAGCACCGCGTCGGCCGTCGCACCAACCTTGGAGAACCCCGGTACCGCGCCGTTGCCGCCCTGCCGGTCCACGATGTAGCGCGTGGCGAGACGGGCCTTGCGCCGGTTGGGCCCCGCTGCCACCGGCGTTAGCCACGCCGAAGTGGCGATCAGCCCTGTGATGAGAAGGAGGGCACACAGCCCTCGCCACCTCTGGATGCGCATGACAGCTCCTCTCACCGGTCCTCGCCGGGTTCACGTGATGCCCCTGAGCCACTACGAAGCCGCCACGAGGCGGCGTCGCGGCGATGGGAGGGTGACCTGGCTCGCCCGCTCTCGCGGGCCTACAGTTGCGGGACAGCGCCGGACTCCGACCGGACTTCCCCCTCCACAACGCGTCCCCACCCTAACCGTTTCCGTGCCGAGTGGTGGCAGGATGCTCTATATGGTCACCTCACCACCACTCGGCACCCCGATTTTCTACGGGCGCAGGTAACCGTCTGAAAGGAACCGGCGTAGCCGTCCCTCGCGGCCGAGGCGAAAGGCCACGTAGAACCACGCCAGACAGGCGGCCCCCACCGCCTCTGCAGCCCAGGTACTCAGGTGGGACAGGGGGCTCGTGAGGAGGTCCCAGGAGTAGGGCTCGGCGGGGGCGGAGGAGAAGGCCGAGCCGAACGCCGGCCACAGAAATGTGCGTGGCGAGTTCCACATCCCGTCGGCCACCAGATGCAGGAGCCAGCCGACCGCGAGGCCGAACGCCGCCAGACGCCGCTCCCCAGAAGTGAGGACGAGGACCGCGATCGCCACCGCGATGACGGCCACGAGGGAATGAG
Source organism: Actinomycetota bacterium (assembly GCA_035646635.1). GTDB lineage: Bacteria > Actinomycetota > CADDZG01 > CADDZG01 > WHSQ01 > JACDAL01. Next base: position 2,224 of record DASRPA010000111.1, read on the forward strand.
CGAGATAGCGTCCGGAGGAGTTATCCGGCACCGCGAGGCGCAGCAGGGAGTCGACGAGGTCGGGTGCGATTGCCCCCGCCAGCACGAAGCGATAGTCGATCCGCCGGCGTCCCAGGCTCACATAGGTGATCACCGCCGCAACGCCCAGGTGCCACAGCAGCACTGACTAAAGCAACCGAGATTGATGCGGAGCAATACTCGGCTCCGCATCCGATGACGAGTCCATCCCGATGTTGGCAAGGCGATCGGCCCGCGTGTTCTCGCGGCGCGGCACTTGAGTGATGGAGACCTGCTCGAAGCGGTTCAGTAACGCCCGTGCTTCCACCGCCAGGGGCCGGAGAGAGTCGCTCTTGATCTTCCACCGGCCCTTCACCTGCATCGCAACGAGCTTCGAGTCGACCCGAACCTCGAGCTCGGTGGCACCGTGCTCGAGGGCGAGCTCGAGGCCGGCTATGAGTGCACGATACTCAGCCACGTTGTTCGTCGCGTGACCGAGTCCCTCGTCGATCTCCGCCACTACCCTGCCCTCGCCGTCCTGGAGCACGACTCCGATCCCCGCAGGCCCCGGATTACCACGCGCTCCCCCGTCGGTGTAGAGAACCGATCTCATGGGACCACGAGAATGCGCCGGCAGTTGTCGCATCGCTGCAAACCAGCTTCGGCTCGCAAGCGTTCGACCTCCCGCGCGGGCAGCTTCGTGTGACATCCCTGACACGTGCCCCGCTCCAGAGCGGCTGCTCCGACGCCACCCTTGGCGGAGCGGATCTTCTCGTAGAGCTCGACGAGCTCCTCCGACAGCCCACTCCTCAACTCGTCGCGAGCTTGCTGATGGCCTTCCAAATCGGATTCGATCTCCCCCGACAGGCGCGCCACATCCACACCCAACTCCGAAACCGAAGACGCCAGCTCGTCGCGCTCCGAGCTCAAAGATTGAAGGGTGGAGACGGCAGCATCCCGCGCCACCATCGACTCGAGCAGCTCGTCTTCGAGCCCGCTTCGGCGGCGCGTAAGCATTTCCACCTCGGCCTGCAGGTTCGAGAGCTCCTTGGGATTTGCCACCTGCCCCGAATACATCCGTTGCTGCTCTCGCTGAAGCTTTTGCTCCAGCACGGAGATCTCTTGCTCGAGTCGGTCCTGAACGCGGGCAACATCGTCTCTGTGGCGCGCAGCCACGGCTGCGTCGGAAGAGAGCTCCTCTAGCTGTTGCTCGAGCTTGTCGAGCCTGGCTCTCTCGGGTAGCTGCTCGAGGCGCCTGCGGCCCCTGTCCAGGGAGATGTCCTCGCTCTGGAGTTGGAGCAGGCGCTCGAGGGCTATGGCGTCGGCTCGAATCGGCATCTGCAGGAAATCTAGCAGCCGCTTCCAACTAGCGCCGAGAAAGGTAGAGGATATGAGCAGCGAGGCCCGACCGCGAGTGCCGGTGGCGCAGTCGAACTTCGGAGGCGGCTAAGACGGGAGCCAAAGCAATGGCCAGAGCCGACGCAGAGAACGAGCTTCTGCGCGCTGTGGGCTGCGGCGACCCGGACGCCTTGGGGGAGCTGTACCGGGCCTTCGAGAGACCCCTCCATTCCCTCGGCATGCGATGGCTGTCGGATCACAAGCTGGCAGAGGAGCTAGTGCAAGAGGTCACTTTTCGGATATGGAGACGGGCGGCTACTTTCGATGAGAGCCGCGGCGCGGCTTCGTCGTGGATCTTCGGCATCGCTCGCAATGTCGCCTCCGACCTCGCGCGTGAGCGCGCCCGCCGGCCCATCGCGATGGCCGATCTTCCGCGCGCCCAGGAGACTTGGGATGAAGACAAGGCCTGGGAGGCGTGGCAGGTTTCTCTCGAGCTGAAGCGACTGCCCCACCAGCAGCAGGAGATAATCGAGCTCGCCTACGGGCGAGACATGACTCAGGCGGAAGTCGCCAATACTCTCGGGATTCCGCTCGGCACCGTGAAGACGCGCCTCTATGCGGGACTCAAGAGCCTGCGCCGCAGCCTCGTCGAACGGGGCGTAGTTGAGGAGAGCAGCCGGTGAGGCGCTGCGGCGAGATCCGCCTCGACCTTCCCGCCTACCTGTCGAGCGAGCTCGACGCCGCTCGGGCGGCCGCCCTCGATGACCACCTTGCCGCCTGCGGGGCCTGCCTCTCAGAGCTTTCGGAGCTGGATCTGGTGACCGCGGTGCTGTCGGATTCCGGCCTCGAGCAGGCACCCCCCGGCCACCTCGAGCACGAAGTGCTCACGCTGGTCACGCTCGAGCCCGACCCTGCGGGCCGCGAGGGCGCGTCGACCAGGGATCTCTCGCCCGCATCGAGACTGAAAGGCAAGAGCATCCGGGTGGTAGTCGCCCCCGCGCTGGCGGCCGCCGCCGTGACCTTGGCGGCGTTCGGAATAGCGTGGCGCTCCGATCTCTCCAACGCCAGAGACCGGATCCAGGCCATGCAGGAGCAGCTCGGACCGACCGGTGCGCCGGTGCAGGCGATCTCTTTCGTCGAGGCTGGGTCCACCGGGGCCTCGGCGCGCGGTGAGCTCGTGCGGCAACCGGACGGCAACCACCGGATCGTGGTGTGGGCCAAGGGGCTGCCCCACACTCCGGCCGGCCACCACTACGAGGTGTGGCTGTCCGGGGAGCAGGGCTGGGTCTCGGCGGGCTCCTTCCAGGTCTCAGAGGGGGACTCGATGATGTGGAGTTGCCCCGTTGGAGTGTCCCCGGCCGCCTATCCGGAGGTCTGGATAACGCTCGAGCCCGACGACGGCGACCCGCGCCGTACGGGGCCCTCGGTGCTGCGGGCGTCGCTCTAGGGAGTCCCAAAATTGCCGAGTGGTGGATAAAGGTTGCAGAGCAACCATTAATGACCACTCGGCAGCGGCGGTTCGGCGGTGGGGCGGCCGCTGCGTAGATTGCGGATACGCCGAAGTGAGCCAACGCCGATAACTTCCTCATGGCACCCAATACGCTCCTGAAGGGCTTCTCTTCCGACAGTGCTCGCGCTCAGCGGGCCGCCGCAGCCGCCTCTCCTCGGGGAAGCTGGCTCGATCGCTGGCTGGAAACGGTCTCCGACCTAGCACGGCTCAAGGAGCTGCACCCGATGCTCGATGCGGTCATCGACGAGGTCGACGGCCGCAGGATTCGCATCGGCGATCACTGGCTCTCTGACTTCGCCTCCTGCAACTACCTCGGCCTCGACCTCGACGACACGGTGATCCAATCCGTGCTGCCCTATCTCGAAAAGTGGGGCACACACCCGAGCTGGTCCCGTCTGCTCGGCAGCCCCGTGATCTACGAGGAGATCGAGGCCAAGCTCACCAAGCTTCTGGGCGCCGAAGACGTGCTCGCCCTGCCGACCATCACCCACATCCATATGTCGGTCATACCGATCCTTGCCGGGTCGGGCACCATCTTTCTCGACGGCCGCGCCCACAAGACGATCTATGACGGTTGTCAAGTCGCCCGCCATCACGGCGCCAAGGTGAAGAAGTTCCGCCACGACGATCCCAACCACCTACAAGAACTAATGTCTGCCGACGGCTCCAAGACCAAGCTCATCTGCATGGACGGAGTCAACAGCATGACCGGCAACGCCCCCGACCTTCGCCAGTTCGCGGCCGTCGCCCGCGACCATGGCGCGCTGCTCTACATCGACGACGCTCATGGTTTTGGGGTGATCGGGGAGCGCGGTTCCGGCGAGCTCTGCGATTACGGCATGCGCGGCAACGGCATCGTCAAGCATTTCGGCGAGAGCTATGAGAACGTCGTTCTGGTCGCCGGTCTCTCGAAGTCGTTCTCGTCCCTGCTTGCCTTCATCGCCTGTCCCACCCAGCTGAAGGACATGCTCAAGATCGCAGCGCCGCCCTACCTCTACTCGGGCCCCTCCCCCATCGCCTCGCTTGCTACCACGCTCGCCGGTCTCGAGGTCAACGAAGTCCGAGGTGACCAGCTCCGTGCGGACCTTCATCGCAAGACCAAGACCGTGCTCACCTGCCTGGAGAAGCTCGGCATCGCGACCCCGAATCGGTCCGGTTTTCCTATAGTCGAGATACCCCTTGCCGATCATCAAGACGTGGATGAAGTCGGCCGATACCTGTTCAAGCGAGGGATATACGCGACCTTGGCCGCCTATCCATTGGTTCCCAAGAACGAGGTCGGATTCCGCATCCAAGTCACAGCAGCTAACAAAGACGATCAAATCGCACATCTGGTCACTGTGCTCGAAGAGGTCGCGGACAAGTTCACCTTGCAGAACCCCTCGAGAGTCGCTCGCTGGTCGGGAGGCTAGGCCGATGAGCGTCCCCAACAACCGAGGGCTCTAGAGTGAAGCCGCTGTCGCAACGAGCCTGGCAGCTCTACATCCTGCTGGGAGCTGCACTCACCCTCGCCTACTACTTCGCGCCCGGGCTCAAGAGCAACGGAGTGCTGTTCAACCTCATTGGGATCTCATCGGCGGTCGCGATCCTCGTGGGAATAAGGCTGCACAAGCCCTCCTGCAAGCTGGCCTGGAACCTGTTCGCACTCGGCCAGGTCCTATTCGTCTCCGGGGACGCCTTCTACTACGGCTATCAGGCCCTGTCCGAGACCGACGTCCCCTTCCCGTCGGTTGGGGACTTCTTTTATCTGAGCGTCTACCCCGCTCTCATTGCCGGGCTGCTGGTCTTGATTCACCGGCGCAACCCCGACGGCGACCGCCCCAGCCTGATCGATGCCCTCATCGTCACCACCGGCGTAGGTCTGTTGGCCTGGGTCTTCCTGATGGCTCCTTACGCGCACGATGCATCGCTGCCGCTGATCCAGAAGATGGTATTGATCGCGTATCCCGCCATGGACGTGTGTCTGCTCGCGGTTGCGATCCGCTTGTCCGTCGATTCGGCGGAAAGGCGGCCGGCGCTCTATCTGCTGGGCATCAGCGCCCTCTCGCTGCTGGCGGCCGACGCAGCGCTCGGCATCGTGTCGCTGGAGGCGCCCTACGTGGAGGGTGGAATCCTCGACGCCGGATGGGCCGCCTATTACATCTTCTGGGGCGCCGCGGCTCTACACCCGTCCATGCGCATGTTGGAGCGACCGGCTCCGTTCCGTTCGACCACCGTATCGAGATCCAGGATGCTTCTCTTGACCGGGGCGTCGCTGATGGCACCCGCGGTGCAGGCGATTCAGCTCCTGCGCGGCGAACCCATCGAGCTTCCGGTGATGATCGCCGGGTCGGCGGCTCTGTTCCTGCTGGTCGTGGCCCGGATGTCTGGTTTGCTGCGCGAGCACGAGCGTTCGGCCAAGCGTGAGCGCGGCCTGCGCGAGGCCGGCGGTGCCCTGGTGGCGGCCTCGACTCGAGAAGAGGTCTATGAGGCCGCGCTCGACGCCATGCTGGCCCTCGCCGAGGGCCAGCGTCATGCCTTGCTGGCGCTGTTCTCGGATTCCGGCAAGCTATGCATCGTCGCGGCCCAAGAATCGCACTCGTCACGCACCCTGGAAGAGTGGTTGCTGCTCGAGTCAGAGGTGGACGATCTGTTCTGGCCGGCGGGCGAGGTCCGGCGCGTCCAACGCCTGGATGCTGATCGAGCGCGCGCCGTTCTCAGACTGCGCGACGAAGTCGCTCACGTATCCTCCTTCCCGCTGTTCCTGCGCGAGGCGGTTCTGGGTTTCGTGTTCGTGGCCGGCACCTCGGACCTCGCCCGCGCGTCATCGGACGCGCTGCGCACCCTGGCCGCCAACGTGGCACTCTCTCTGGAGAGCGTGACGCTTTCGGAGGATCTGCATCGTCGCCGCTCCGAGGCGCGTCTTAGCTCCCTCGTACAGCATTCATCCGACCTCATCACCGTCATCGAGGCCGACTCCACGATCACCTACCAGTCTCCGGCCGTGGAACGGGTGCTCGGCTACGGGCGTAGCGAGCTCGCCGGCTCCAAGCTGATCGCATTGATGGATGCGCCCGACGCACAAGGCTTGCTCAACCTGGTTTCGGCCGACAACGACTCGAATCCCGAAGCCGTTGAATGCCGGCTGCGCCACGCGAATGGAAGCTGGATTCATTTCGAGGTCTTGAGCACCAACCTCCTGGCCGACCCCAACGTCGAGGGCATCGTGCTAAACGCTCGCGACATCAGCGAAAGAAAGGCTCTCGAGAAGGAGCTTACGCATCAGGCTTTTCACGACGCCGTCACGGGGCTCGCCAACCGCGCCCTGTTCACCGACCGCGTAAACCATGGGCTGGCACGGCAGGTACGCGACTCAATGGGACTCGCGGTGCTGTTCGTGGATCTCGATGACTTCAAGACGATCAACGACAGCCTGGGCCACGCCTGTGGAGACGAGGTGCTCAGGATCGTCGCACGGCGGCTGCAGGATTCGGTGCGCCCCATGGATACTGTGGCGCGCTTCGGCGGCGACGAATTTGCGATCCTGCTCGAGGACGTGGAGCGACCCGATTACGTCGCCGAAGTCGCCGACAGAATACTCACCACTCTTGCCACCACCTTCACCGTCGAGGACAGAGAGCTCTTCGTGAGCGCCAGCATCGGCATCGCGATCCTCGAGGGCGCAGAAGCCATGACCACGCAGGCCGACGACGTCGTGCGTAACGCAGACGTGGCCATGTACCTCGCCAAGCGCGATGGAAAGGGCGCCTACAGGGTGTTCGAGCCATCGATGCACGAAGATGTCCTGGAGCGGCTCCAGCTCAAGGGCGAGCTGCAGCGCGCGATCGAGCACCATCAGCTCGACCTCAACTTCCAGCCGATCGTGGAGCTGGGAGACGGGCGCGTCACCGGCGTCGAGGCACTCGTTCGATGGCACCATCCCGAGCGCGGTCTGATAGGCCCGGATCAGTTCATCTCTCTAGCCGAGGAGTCCGGCCTCATCGTTCCCCTGGGGAGATGGGTCCTCCGAGAAGCCTGCAGCAGAGCACGTCTGCTTCAGGTCAGGCGCCCGGAAATGGGTTCCCTGGGCATGAGCGTGAACCTTTCCGCCAAACAGATTCAGCAGCCCGACTTGATAGACGACGTGAGGAAAGCGCTCGCCGATTCGGGGCTCGACCCCCACTGCCTGACTCTGGAGATCACAGAGAGCATGCTGATGATCGACACGGACAGCACCATCGCCAAGCTGAACGCGCTGAAGGACCTCGGGGTCAAGCTTGCCGTCGACGACTTCGGGACCGGTTACTCGTCGTTGAGCTATCTAAGCCGCTTCCCGGTCGACATCCTGAAGATCGACCGCTCCTTCATCAGTCGAGTCAACGAGGGGGCCGAGGAGTCTGCTCTTGCTGCCGCCATAGTGAAGCTGAGCGAGGCGCTGGATCTTCACACCGTTGCAGAAGGCATCGAGCAGCCGGGCCAGATGAACCGTCTGGTGGAGCTCGGCTGCGCCTCCGGCCAGGGCTTCCTCTTCGCCAAGCCCATGGACATCGACGCGCTGTTGGGCTGGCTCGAAACCGCAGAGGAACGCAGCACGGTTACCGCGCCGAGCCTCTAGCATGCACAGCTACGAGGCCCTTGACCGCTCGGGAGGGTTCGCCCGTCGCGGACTTCTGGAACCTTTCAAGGGCCGGGACTTTCGCCTCCTGTGGAGCGGACTGGCGGTCTCGCTCACGGGCGATGGGATATTCCTTGTCGCTCTAGCGTGGCAAGCGTACTCGTTGTCGAACGTTCCTACCGCCTTCTCGCTTGTCGGGCTGGCGTTGTCGGTGCCTCATATCGCCCTGCTCCTCGTCGGAGGCGTAATCTCCGATCGCTTCCCCCGCCGGCGGGTGATGCTTGCTTCCGACGTGGTGAGAGGGATCGCAGTCGCCGCCATGGCCGTGCTGGCACTCACCGGACGGCTCGAGCTTTTCCATCTCGCCGCATTGGCGGCCGTTTACGGGGCCGGCATGGCCTTCTTCGGTCCTGCATTCGACGCCATCGTGGTGGACGTTGTGCCCGAGGATCTCTATCCCCAGGCCAATTCGTTGGATCAGCTCGTCAAGCCCCTGGCATTGAGGATGATCGGACCCGCAGTGGGCGGCTGGATCATCGGAGCCTGGGGGCCGGGGGCGGCGTTCTTCGTCGACGCCGGGACTTTCGCCGTCTCGGCGGCGTGTCTTTGTGCGATGTCGGTGGGGGGCCGGGGTGCAGG
>DASRPA010000112.1:0-9925 GCA_035646635.1 Actinomycetota bacterium
GATGTTCTCGCACATCTCGTTGAACTGGAGGGGCCGTCCGCTCACCAGCCACGAGGTCGTCGTCGATCTCATCGGAGCGACCACGACGCGCACGGGGCTGAAGATCCGCGCCGAGCTCGACACTAATGAGTACCCCACCCATATCAAGGTGAACGACGAGGAGCTTGCTGCCGTCCCCTTGAACAAGCACCAATTCCACGGCGATTGGAACTACACAATCAATCCCCCGTCCAAGTCCAAGGATACGAAATCTAAATGACAACCATGTTATTTAGCGTCGGGCACTTACCGCGAGTCCCTCGCCAAGGCCGATGCGATCCTTCCGGCCACCATGATCGTCGGAACGTTCGTATTGGCCGCAGGAATGTCGGCATCACCGACGCGTCCACGACGTAGAGACCTTAACCCCGAAGACCGAGCCGGTCGCGAGCGCCACGCCGTCGACGAGCCTTTCCGCGAAGAACTTGTCGGTGACAGCTTGAAGGTGTCCATGAGATGAGGCTTGATCCCCCGGGCCGACCAGATGCGCTGAACAGTCGCCGAGCCGACGCCGTGCGGGGTTTTCGCGACCTTCATCAGGGCAGGCGTAACCAATCCCAAATCGGCGTGTCTAACGAATCAGTGGCAAACAGCCGCAGATCCTACGAAAGGGGAGAAATGGCAACTGCAACTCGCGACAAGACCCCGGGCCAGCTTTTTGCACTGGTTTTTGGGGCCGTCTACCTTCTGGTGGGCCTTTTGGGCTTCGCCGTAACGGGCTTCGACAACTTCTTCAACTCGAGCGCCAACGAGGTCCTGATCGCATTCCCGGTCAACCCGGCGCACAACATCGTGCACCTTCTGATCGGTGGGGTGTGGCTCGCCGGCTCCAGGACGGTGGCGGGAGCTAAACTCGCCAACATGGGGGTCGGTGTGGCCTACCTGGCCTTCTTCCTTCTCGGTCTCGTCGGGGCGCTGCAGTGGCTCTCGATCGAGTCGGGTCTCAACGCCGACCAGTTCCTGCACCTGTTCTCGGGCGGCCTCGGCGTCTACTTCGGTACCGCAGGCGCCACTGCCAGGCGGCCGGTCACGGCCTAACGCTTCACCCGCTCAAACAGTCGGGGCTCGCCTTCGGGCGGGCCCCGATTACGTTGTGGCTGGGTCTAGGCATTGCGGGCCTGATCGAGGTCGTCGACCGCCAGGATCACCTCGGTCTCCCCGGCCAACCGCCGCGCCACGTAGGCGGAGGAGATGTGAATCCCCGAGTCGGCCAGCCGGCGGCAGTAGCGCCCCAGCTCGCCGGGACGGTCGTCGACGGTGATCACCAGCACCTGTCGGATCCCGGCGATGTCGTAGCCGTTGCTCTTCAGCAGGGCGGCCGCATCCTCCCCGTCGTCGACCACCAGATGGACGACGCCTTGACCGTTGTGGGTGGACGCGGACAACGTCTCGATGTTCACGCCCTTGGCGCCCAGCAGTTCGCCCAGGTCGGCGAGCACGCCTCTGTCGTCCGGGACCGAAACGATGATCTCTTCGAGCATGGCCCCCCGAGCCTAACTCCACTGCAACCCCTCCCCCGAGGGTGGGCAAATGTCCGCGGTCCGCGTTTGACCACCGAATTCGGGGGGCAGATGTCCGCGGTCCGCGTTTGACCACCGCGGAGGCCTCCCCGTTGAAGCCTAGTGGGCGCCCTCGGTGCTCAGCACGGCCCGCAGCGTCCGCCACAGAATCCAGAGGTCGAGCGACAGCGACCAGTTCTGGATGTAGAAGAGGTCGTAGCGAACGTAGTCGGCGAAGCTCGTGTCGGTGCGCCCGGAGACCTGCCACAGCCCCGTGATCCCCGGCTTGACGCTGAGCCGGTTCGAGACCCAGTCGTCGTACTGCTCGACCTCGCTGGGCAGGGCGGGCCGGGGACCAACCAGGCTCATGTCGCCGCGCAGCACGTTCAGGAGCTGGGGCAGCTCGTCCAACGAATAGCGGCGGAGCTTCTTGCCGGCGCGGGTGATGCGAGGGTCCTCCTTGAGCTTGAACAACAGCCCGGGACCCTCTGAGAGGTGCTCGAGCTCGGCGAGCTTTTTTTCGGCGTCCTGATCCATGGTGCGGAACTTGAGGCAGTCGAAGCGCTTGCCGCCTCGCCCGACTCTGACCTGGCGGAAGATCGCCCGGCCCTCAGAGTCCCTTCTGATCCAGAGCGCAGTAATGGCCAGCAGGGGGCTCAGCAGCAGCAGCCCGAGAGCCGCGATCGTAACGTCCAGGGTGCGCTTGATCGTCTGCTGGACCCTGTCCATGCCCGTCCGCCGGATGTAGAGCAGGGGCACGCCGGCGACAGACTGGACGACCATGCGCGAGGCCATGAGATCCAGGGTCCCCGATGTGATCTGGAGATCGACGTCGACACCCTGCAGCTCCCAGATGAGCCGGTTGAGCCGTGAGGCGTCGTCGAAGGCGGAGGCGGCCACCAGGACGAGGCCGGCGCTGTGTAGATCGATGAGATCCCTGAGCTCGCCTGGGGGGCCGATGACATTGTGTCCCTCGTAGATCTCCTGGCCGAGGGGCGCGTTGTCTTCGACGAAGCCGACGATTTCGTAACCGAGCCACGTCTCTCGCTCAAGCGTCTTCGCCACGGTGCGAGCCTCGTGGTTCGCGCCCACCACGATGGTTCGGGTGACGTCTCCCCCTCGCCGCCGCAGGAAGTGCAGGATCTTTCTCACCGCAAGGCGTTCTCCGCCCACCACGACCAGGCCGGACAGAGCCGCAAACAGGACCCAGGCGCGCGCGATGTTGAGCGCGAACACAGAGTCGGCGAGGAAGATCAGAACGGTCCCGGCCACCACGCCGTGGAAGACCTGCTTGAACTCGTTCACCGGGCCTAATACCTGGCGAGGCTCGTAGAGGCCGTAGAGATAGAACAGGAGCACATGCACGGGTGTGGCGATGAGCGTCACCAAGGTGTAGTCGACGCTGGTGGCGGGGGAAGTGTTCAGGACTTCGAAGCGGAGGATCGAGGCGATGAACAGCGCCGAGGAGACGGCAACGGCGTCGGCCGCCACTCTCAGCGCAATGCGCTTGGCGCTGCGAGCCTGAAGCGGCTGCTTGGAAAGCGACGGCTCGGTGTCGTCCAGTGCGACTGCTGGTTGCGCCATTGCCGATAAGAATCCGCTCAGAGGTACCCGAGTCCTCGCAGGGACTCCTCGATGGCGGCCTCTTCCTCCTTGGAGTAGGGCGAGCTCTCCTGCCTGTTACCAGATGATATGGCGGTCGTGTACTGGATGGGTCGCTCCTTTAGAGCGGCTTGCCCCAAAGCTGCAGTCAGCACCGAACCGTCGAGGCCCTCGGGCACCTTCAGGCCGGCGAGGTGGAGCAACGTCGGAGTGACGTCCATGACGCTGCCCTTCAGGCGCGCTCCGGCGTCCACTTCGGGAGCTCTCAGCGCGACGATCCCGGCGGGGTGGTGGACGCCGCGCGGGAGATGGCTGAGGTCCTTGAAGGGCTCCCGGTGAAAGACCTCGTCGTCGAGCTCGAAGCGATGATCGCGCATCACCGGCATAAGGTCGGGGGCTCCTTCGAGGGCATCTCCGGCGAACACCTCCTCGGAACGATGAACCACATCGACCACTAGGTCGCCGTCGGGGCCGACAAGGCTCCTCAGGGCGGCCGCGATCTCGTCCTTGAGCGCCTCCAGCTCGGAAGCCTCGACGCATCCGTAGCGCTCCCGGCCTTTGAGATTGACGAATATCCCCTGCTGCGGGATCGGCGACGCGAACGCTTTCGTCTTGTCCCAGTCGATGGCAGCAAAGGTCGCGCCCTTGGCCTCGCGCGCAACGCGAGCGGGCAGCACGCGCTTGGCCAGCGGCACGAGGCTGCGGGCCAACTTCGTCTGCATGGCCTTGGCGAGCGGCTTGATCTTGAGATAGCCCCACTTCTCGAGGAGCGCATTGGTGTGCACCGATGACTCCCACGCGGTGAAGCCGTGGTCCGAGCAGACAAGGGAGGCGCCGTCGCGCCCCGCGTAGTCGTCGAGAAGCCCGACGATGTCGTCCATGAGCCGGTAGCAGCGCAAGAGCGGGGGCCGGATGCGGGCGCCCTCGGGGGTGTCGAACAAGAGGGAGGAGCGATCGAGGTAGCGGTAGTAGACATGCTGCAGCCGGTCGGGCGACTCGAGCACGGAGAAGACCATGTCGACCGGGTCCTCTGCGAGCAGCCGTTCGAGCACGGTCTTTCTCTGCTCCAGAACTGCGAGCGCTCGCACGCACAGCTCGTCGTCGCGATAGTCCTTCTCCCAATTGGCGCTGGTGTCGACCTGGTAGCCGGGCGCCCACGACAGCACTCTCTCCTCGAGTGAAGCCGGGTGCGCAAATCCCTTTAGCTCCTCGGAGAAGCCGGGCGTCATCATGCCCGAGATCATCCAGCCGTGAAGGGGGCGGGGGGGATAGGAAAGCGGCAGGTTGTAGATGCCTGTGGTGATCCCCTGGGCGTTGGCCATCTCCCACAGAGTTGCCGAGCGAATCCGCCCGGCATGCATCAGCTCCTGTCGCTCGGCCTGGGCGTTGCCCGCATAAAACCCGTAGATGCCGTGGCGGCCGGGGTTGACACCGGTGACCGCCGAGGTCCACGCCGGCGGCGTGTAGGTGGGGACGGTGGAGGTCAGCTCGCCCCACGCCGAAGCGGCCTTCAGCGCGCCCAGACGCGGCATGACGTCGTCCTCTATGAGGGGGTCGAGGAGATGCCACGCGACCCCGTCGAGCCCGATGACCACGGCCCTGCCCACTAGTTCCCCCAGATCTTTCTCACGAGCGCCCGCGCTCGCGCGGCGTCGAGGTCTGACTCCTCGAGGATCGTGAACCTGCCCGGGCGGGTCTGAGGGGCACACAGCAGAACCTTGACGATGTCGTCCTGCGACAGCCCGAGCTGTGAGGGGTGGTCCGGAAGCCCGATCTTCCGCAGGCGGGCGCGCAGAGCTGAGGCGTCGTCGCCGTAGAGGGTCGTCGAGACGATGCAGCCGAACGCCACCTGAGCGCCGTGCAGGGCTCGGCCCGGAAAGTGCTCGTCGATGGCGTGCGAGATCTCATGCTCGCCGCCGGAAGCGGGCCGGGAGTTTCCTGCGCGGATCATGGCAAGGCCCGATATCACCAGCGCATCCGCCAGCTCTCGCAGGCGAGCCGGGTCGCGTCCGGTCTGTGCGATGTCTGAGTCGAGGTGAGGCGAGATGCGTTCGTAAGACTCCGTCGACAGTTCCCAGGCCCGTTTGTCCACGCTCGCCAACCCTCGCTCGGAGGCCAGCGCCCAGTCGCGTAGCGCGAGTGGGTTTGCGAGCAGGTCGCCGAGCCCGGCCGCAACCGACTGCAGAGGAGCGCTCAGGAGGGTCGGGACCGAGATGAATACCAGGCGGGGAGCGACCGCGCCCACACTCTGTCCGCATCCCGTCCCGGCGGGGACCACTGCGACCGGAGAGCAGATGCCGTCGTGGGAGGGCTGCGTGGGGACTGCCACCACCGCGACCCCGGCGCGCGCCGCAGCGAGCTTGGCCACGTCGAGGCAGCGGCCGCCTCCGATGGCCACGACGGCGTCTGCGCCGCGCCGGCGGGCGAGCCCACCGAGGTCGAGGGCCCAGCGCTGGTCTGCTCCGGCAATCGGGTGGACGTACTCCACCGGGCTCTCTATGGCTGCGCCGAGCCTCTTTCCGTGGGTCGTCGCCACTACCAGTGGTGCCGAGACGCCGAGGATCTTCAGCCGCTGTGCCAGCTCGTGGGCGGCGTCGTCCTCGGATCCTTCCTCGTAGACGACGACCTCGGGTAAGGAGCTCAGCCCCATGCCTGCTCGTGCTGTTCGATGACGGCCACCGCCCCCGCCACGTCCTCGGGACTGTCCACCTCGGCGTACTCGTCCTCCTCCACGGCCGTAGCGCGCGCCTCAATGCTCCCGAGCATGCGGGCGTATAGATCCTCGTAGTAGAGGGCGGTCTCGGCCGTCCACTGAAGCGAGGTGGCGATGTCGCCGTAGACGCGCGCGGCGCGCGGGCGGATCACCGACACCCCGCAGAATTCGCCGTGGCTGCGGACCATCTTGATGTCCTTGCCGATGGCTCTTACCGTGTCCCCGTCGAGCTCGACCCGCATGTCTTCGGCCTCCAGCCGGCGCCGGCGCTGCACGGCGAGGATGAGGTCTGCGTCCGATGCCACCGCTCGCTCCAGAACCGCCGGAGCGATCACGATGTCGGAGTTAAGCACGAGCACATCCATGCCGGGGGACTGGTCCAGCGCCATGCGCACCGAGTGGAAGTTTCCCCACGAGGCAAAGCGGGTGTTTCTCACATAGGCGACCTGCAGGCCCTCAGAATGGTCTGCCAGATAGGCTTCCAATGCCTGGAAGCCGAACCCCGTGATCACCAGCAGGTCCGTTATCCCGGTTCTCTCGAGCGACTTCAGCAGGTAGTGGAGGGGAGGCTCTTTGTCGCCGAGAGGGATGAGTGACTTGGGGCCGGCTCCCCCCATCCTGACCCCGCGACCGGCGGCCAGCAGGACCGCCCTCAGCTTCGCCACGACACCTCCACGATGCGGTCCCGCCGCAGGATCTTCTTCCAGGAAAGCACGTCGCCGCGGCGCTCAAAGCCGGGAGCCTTGACCGCCCTCGCGCCGTCTGGGAGCGAGATCCGCACGATGGTGGTCTCCGGGCGGACCTTCGGCTGGTGCTGGAGCGCGAGGCGGTAGACCCATCTCTGGCCGGCCCTCTCGACCGCGTTCGGGACCGTGTAGGAGAAGCGAGTTGAGCCCTCGTCGCCGAGCGGGATCTCGAGTGTTGCCGTCCACACCGTCTTACCCCTCTCGGAGTGAGTTGCGGGGGATTCGGGAGAGGGCCACGCCGCCGCCACCGGGGCGTCGATGCGGGTCCCTTCCACTCTTGCGCGCTGCAGCCTGGCGCGGCCCGGCACATAGACGTTGATCATGGGCCGGTGCAGCGCCCAGCCCCGGCTGAGGGTATCCGCCGCTCTTCCCACGTTGCCCAACACGTAGCGGGCCTGGGGCAGAAAGGCGCCGTTTCGTATCGAGACCTCGGTCGCAACATGAGCACTGCGCCCGGACAGCCTGACGTCGACGGTTGTGTCCATGTCGGCGAAGAAGTCGAGCTTGTTGCCGCCGACGTTCTGCTGCACGACGTTCAGATAGTCGCCTGTTACCGCCTGTTCGATGGCGCCGTCCCAGTTCATCCGTTCGACGAACTCCTGCTCCGCCTCGTCGCGCATCCACATTTGCATGTGCTTCTCCGCAAGCGATTTCCCGAACCCTTCTATGAGCGTGCTGGGGCGCTTGGGGCTCAGCAGGTTGCGATAGAAGCCCTCCACGATTCCGCTCAGCGTTGAACGCCTGATTCCGGGGTTAGGAGTGGCGGCGTAAGCGCGGTTGAGAAGCAGATTCACGACCTTCGAGGCCTTGACCCGCCGCCCGCCCGGCGTCTTGAAGCCACCCACTCCCTTGAGTGCCTGCTCCATCACGACGGGGTCGATGGCGAAGAAGCCGTCGATTTGGGGCAAGGCCTCGGCCTGGAACTGCTTGGCCGAGGCTTCGGCGTAGGCGAGCATGACCCGGGCCGACAGCGGCCAGTCGGGTGACCAGTTGGCGTTACCGAAACGCTGCGAGTCCGGGATCTCCCGCAGGTACCAGGCGTCTTCGGGAAGAGGGACGTCGAGGGGGCTGCGGTTTACGTCGACGTCGTAGACACTCTGGTCGGGCTGGAGGTCGAGCTTTCCGTCTGAGATCGAGAACACCGCGAAGCGCAGCATCGCGCCCCCCGTCCCCCGCAGCTCGGCCGAGTTCTGCATGCCGAGCAGGTAGCGGCGCGGCTCGTCGACGCCCAGGATGGAGGGCAGCACCTCAAAGCCGGCCTCGGCATCTGCCAGCAGCTCGTCGTTGGCGGTCGCGTTGGCGAGCGCCTTGCCCAGAGGCTGCCGAAAGCGGCGCGGCAGCTCCTTGGGGTCCACCGCCGAGAGCTCCTTCGCTGCGCCCCGCACATCGGAGCGGATCGAAGCAATCAGCTCGCCCACTGCCCGGATACGGCCGATGCGGATACGGGAGCCACCCCGCTTGTTCTTGACGTCCTTGAACACGATCTTGTCCGGCCCCCGAAGTGCGTCCTGGGCGATCTCGAGGGTGCCTTCGGCCGCGGCGGCCGAGTGCTCGAGAGCGCTCACCAGATGGTCCGTCTGCCCCAGGGCCGCGTCGACTTGAGGGTTGAGACGGGCGAGGCTCAGCAGGGGGGACTGGGGCCGGTAGCCGGCGCGCGCCCGGCGGGCCGCCGCGCGGCCCTGTGCGGTCGCGTAGCGGGCCTTCTTGCGATTGCCGGCGGTGAGCGCCTCCTCGGCATCGGCGAGCTGGGTGCGAGCCTCCATCAGGCCGTCGACGAGGCGGACGGGGGCCGCGAGCATTTCTGCCCACAGCAGCACTCCCGCCAGGGTGGCGAGGAGCGCGGTGAGGCCGATTAGGCCCACCGGGGGCCGGGATTGAGAGTCGCGCATGATCCCTATCGTCGCGCGGCCCGCTCTCTCAGACCCGGAGCCACCTCCTTGGCGAACAGAACGATCGATTCTGCCGCCAGCTCGTTGTCCATGCCGGGGTAGTGGTGGCGGAGCACGAGATGAGACTCGGGGTAGGCGCTGAGGACGTCGACCAAGGGCTCAAGATAGGCCGTGACCTCGTCCGGTGTCCCGAATGCGATCGAGGGGCGCAAGGTGTCGTCGTCGGGCGGCAAGACCCGAAGCGGTGTGCCGGGGACGTCGGTTCCCTTCCGCCACCCGCTGTAGGTGCCGAGCTGGTGCCCGGCGCCGCCGCGCATCAACGGCCAGTCGCGATCGGGCTCCTCGGTGACGAAGGCGTTCTGCAGCACGCCCACTATCGGCGGGCTCGGGTGCCCGGACGCGGCCCTCTCGGCGCCGGCCATCTGAAAGCATTCGGCGACGCGCTCGAGGGGCGCACGCGACGAGAGGTAGCCGTCTCCGATGCGACCCGCCCGTTTCACCGCCTTGTCGACGAACCCTCCCAGCAGGATGGGGGGCGTCCGCTGCGGCTTGGGGGTGACCGAGACTCCCTCGTAGCTGTAGTGGCGCCCGGAGAAGGAGAAGCGCTCCTGGCCCCAGGCCAGACGCAGGACCTCGACGATCTCGGTGAGCCGGCGAGCGCGCGACGAGACCTTTATGCCGAACTCCCGGAACTCCTCCTCCCGCCATCCCACACCGAGCCCGCAGATCGTCCGCCCTTCCGAGATCTGGTCGCATACCGCGAAGTCCTCGGCGAGCCGGACGGGGTCGTGGAAGGGCGCCAGGATGACGCCGGTGCCGAGCTCGATCCGCTTTGTGACCGCCGCCATCGCCGCCATCATCACCACCAGCGAGGGCAGGTAGCCGTCTTCTGCGAAGTGGTGCTCGGAAACCCACGCAGCGTCGAGCCCTGCGTCCTCGGTAATCATCGTGAGGTCGAGGATGGTCCGGTACTCCTGGGCGTAGGTGCGGCCGCTGCCAGCGGGAATCTGTCCGGTGAAGAGGCCGACGCCGAGCTTTAAGGCCATATCTGTCTCCTTTGGGGACGCCGAATGGTGGTGAGATGACCATATAGAGCATCTGAGCACCACTCGGCGCGGAACCTCTCCGGCTCCGGCGGTGTAACCGGTGAACATGACTCCGTGTGGAGCGGCAGCGACCGGAATGGGTGGAGCGGCAGCGACCGGAATGGGAGGAGCGGCAGCGACCGGAATGGGAGGAGCGGCAGCGACCGGAATGGGAGGGCCGACCACTGGAGGACCAGCTCGCGGAACGCGCCAGAAAGGGCGACATAGATGCCTACGAGGAGCTCGTTCGGCTCCACCAAGCCCTCGCCCAGCGGGTCGCCTACGTGGTCCTGGGATCGGAGGCCGAGGCCCAGGATGCCGTCCAGGAAGCGTTCGTGAAGGCCTACTACGC
>DASRPA010000113.1:0-11463 GCA_035646635.1 Actinomycetota bacterium
CACTGTCACGTGCAGGGGCACTCGGACGTGGGCATGACGGGACTTTTCGTCGTGCGCGACGCGGCAGGTCGTCTAACCGAGCCGGCGCGCGCTGCCCTGGAGGCCTGGCGTCACCACTCCCCCTCCCACAGTGGCCACTGATCTATCTTTTCAACGTCAGGCCCGCTCAGCGAGACCACCTTCGAAAAGATCGTGAAGGCTAGGCCCGGAAGCTGCGGGCCGGGGACCAGAGGCTGGGACCCTGCTTGTTCTTGGAGCGTGCCCGGAACGAGTACTTCTTGCCGTTGACCACCGCAACGGGCTTCTTGCCCTTGCCGAAGACTCCTGAGCCGGTGGTCGCGTTCGTCTTCCACGTGCGCCATCTCTTGGTGCCGACCCGGAACTGGACGTCGTACCTGCCCCCGGTCTTCGTCTTACCGGTTGCCCAGCGGACGGTGAAGGGCAGGCCTTGGGGGGCCGAGCTCACGGTCGCGGGCACATTGACGATGCCTCTCATGCCGTCGGTGGAGACGTGTAGCTCGCAGTAATACCGAAAGGTTCCGGCGGAGAAGCGCGTTTGGAAGTCGATGTTGGCTTGCACGGCGCCCGAGTAGAACAGCTTGCGGTCCTCGCGGACGTTGTGATTGTCTAATGAGGCGGCGGCCGCAGTCCAGCGAACCGAGTCGCCCACGCGCACGCCCACGTTCTTGGGGTTGAAGGAGTTGTCCGCCACCTTGACGCCCTTGGTGGCGGCCCCGAGAGGGGCGGGCGCAAGACCGACGAGGACGGCGAGAACCACGAGGAGTTTTCCCATTCCCCAATATTAGCCTTTGGGGAAGGGTCGTTCAGGACTTGGTCGCTCGCAGCGAGAAGAACAGCGGCAGCTTGGGCTCCCCCTCCGGCTGCCGCCAGGTGCCGTCCTCGGGGCGGTGCTCGAGCCCGGCCAGCTCCCATTCGCAGAACGGCCACTCGTGGAGGAAGTCGATCCGCAGACCCTGCGATGTCAGCGCGCTGATGATGTTGCCGAGCGGATGCCACCACCCGTACTCGTAGGGCTGTTCGACGTGGGCGTCGAGGTCGGCGTAGCTGCCCTGAGTCTCGAACCGCTGTGGCTGCTCACCGCCGAAGTAGTCGTAGTTCACCTTGAGCGGGATGTCATCGTCGAAGACATCCGCGAAGGGATGCTTCTCGGTGATGTAGAAGACGCCGCCCGGACGCAGGAAGTGTGTGACTACCTTCGCCCACGCCCTTATGTCCGGGAGCCACCCGAGGACTCCGCGCGAGGTGTAGACAATGTCGAAGTCGCCCGCGAGCTCGTGGGGCAACTCGTAAAGATCGGAACGAACGAAGCGGGCCTGCAGCTCGAGCTCTGTGGCCAGCGAGCGCGCCAGCGAGATCGCCTCGGCGGAGAAGTCGGCGCCGGTCGGGCGCGCGCCGAGCCGGGCGAACGAGAGGGTGTCGAGCCCGAAGTGGCATTGGAGGTGGAGCAGGTCCTGGCCGGACACGTCGCCGATCTCGGCGAGCTCGTAGTCCCGCAGGCGGATGCCGCCCTGCTTGAAGCCCTCGACGTCGTAGAAGCTCGAGCGCTCGTGGATGGCCGTCCACTCGTCCCACAGAGCGCGGTTGGCAGCGAGGTACTCCTCCACCTAGTGCCCCTCCCGGTAACGTTCAGGGTGCTCTGGCGGCGAAAGCCTGCGCCTGGCTGCGTTCTCAGTCGGCCGAATAGCTCCACTATGCGGCCTCCCTGCGGCCTTGCCATGCTTGCCTTTCACTCGCCAGAAACACGCAAACGCTACCTGTCGGGGCACCTTAGAGAGGGCCGACCCGGCCCGGGGCTGGAGCGAACGGCGTGGCGTACTCTTCGACGTCGTTCAGGACCTCGGCGGGGTCACCGGACCGGCGCTCCTTCTCGGCGACGACGATCTTGGGGAGCAGCCGCACGTCACCGGCCACGCACAGCCCGGTGATCTCGGGCCTGGACAGCACGAAGTCGACGGCGGCGTCGATGTGCTCCTGCTGCTCGAAGGGCTCGTACCAGGTGGCGTAGCGTTGCTCGCCCTCTCGCCATAGATTCCTGGCAATCGCCTTGATGATCATGAGGCCGGCGTCCTGGCTCTGAGCCTCCTCGACGAGACCCTCGTAGTCGCGTCGGTAGTCCTCGTTCGAATAGAGCAGGTAATTGAGCGGAGTGAGCACGGTCTCGAAGGGATAGCGCCGAAGGGCCTCGCGGTGGGTGGACGGCGCCGAGTGAGAGTGGCCGGTGATCCCGACGGCCTTGACCAGGCCCTGTTCCATCGCCTCGATGGCGGCCTCCAGGGCGCCGCCGGGTGCGGTTGCCTTGTCGAGCTCCGAGATGTTGTTGACGGCGTGAAGCTGGAGGAGATCGACATTGTCGACCTGCAGGCGCTCGAGAGAGCGGTGGATCTCGCGCGCGGCCCCCTGTTTGGTGCGCTCCTCCGTCTTCGTCGACAAGAAGATGCGGTCGCGGATGTCTTTCATCCACGGGCCGTAGCGAAGCTCGGCGTCGCCGTAGGAGGCCGCTACGTCGAAGTGGTTGATCCCCGCGTCGAGCGCCAAGGCGATCGATGAGTCGGCCGTGGCCTGGTCCACCTCGGACAGGGCCGCACCGCCGTAGATGAGCACCGAGCTCATGTGCCCGTTTCGTCCCAGCCGCCTCTTCTCCATGCTTGCCTCCCCAGGTTTTCCACCTCAGCGATTTGTGAGCGGCGATCCTAAACTCGATACCGTGAGCACTCTTCAGGGACGGGTGGCGGTGGTGACCGGCGTGAGCCGCCGGGTCGGCATCGGCTTCGCGGTCGCCCACAGGCTGTTGTCGGAAGGGGCCGCGGTCGCGCTGCACTCGTGGTCGCCCCACGACGCAGAGCAGCCGTGGGGTGCGGATGCGGCGGGCGTGGAGTCGCTGGTGGAGGAGCTCCGCTCCTGTGGAGGCCCCGTTGGTCACTTCGAGGCCGACTTCGCCGACCCCGCCGTTCCCGAGCTGGTGATGGCCTCGGCCGAGTCTCAGCTGGGGCACGTAGACATTCTCGTCTGCAACCACGCACGTTCGAGTCATCTCTTACTGGAGGAGCTAACGGCCACCGAGCTCGACCTCACCTTCCAGGTCAACACTCGTGCAACCCTGCTGCTGGTCAAAGAGTTCGCACGTCGGCACGACGGGCGAACCGGGGGCCGCGTGCTCATGATGACCTCGGGCCAGCATCTCTCAGCCATGCCCGAGGAGCTCCCCTACATCGCATCCAAGGGCGCGATCCACCAGCTCACTGCGAGCCTCGCGGCCCACCTGGCGCCGCGCGGCATTACCGTTAACACGATCAACCCGGGGGCCACCGACACGGGTTACGCCGACGAGGAGCTGAGACAAGCGGTGCTTGCCCTCGAGCCTCAGGGCCGCTGGGGGATGCCCGACGACGCCGCCCGGCTCATCGCATGGCTGTGCTCGGACGACGCTGGCTGGATCACCGGGCAGGTGATCAACTCCACCGGCGGCGGCCCCTGACGGCACCTCGGTGCGCACCGTATTCCCGGTGCGGAGCACCGACCCAACCCATCCCGTTATGGTGCATCGCCTGAGGCCCCAATCGAGGAGAGAGCACCGATGCCCAGAGAGGACATCACCAAAGCCCTGCTTTCCGAGCAGGACATTCCCACCGCCTGGTACAACCTGCTCGTGGACCTGCCGGGCGACCCTATGCCCCCGCTCCACCCCGGAACGATGCAACCGGTGGGGCCCGCCGATCTGGCTCCGCTGTTCCCCGAGTCGATCATTGCTCAGGAGGTCTCCTCCGAGCGTTACATCGACATCCCCGGGCCGGTGCTCGATGTCTACCGACAGTGGAGGCCCTCTCCCCTGCATCGAGCTCGCCGCCTCGAAGCGTCGTTGGGGTTGTCTAACAAGCAACGCATCTACTACAAGTGGGAGGGAACCTCTCCGGCCGGTTCCCACAAGCCCAACACGGCGGTGCCGCAGGCCTACTTCAACAAGCAGGCCGGCATTACACGGCTTGCGACGGAAACGGGGGCCGGGCAGTGGGGGTCTGCGCTTGCATACGCCTGCACGGTCTTCGGGCTCGAGTGCCTCGTGTTCATGGTCAAGGTGTCATACGACCAGAAGCCCTATCGCCGCGTCCTGATGGAGACGTGGGGGGCCAAGGTCCACGCCTCTCCTTCGGAGGAGACAACGGCTGGACGCAACATCCTGGCGGCAGATCCTTCCTCTAGCGGCTCCCTCGGCATCGCAATCTCGGAGGCCGTGGAGATCGCGGCTCAAGATCCGAGCACGAACTACGCGCTCGGATCAGTTCTCAACCATGTGTGTCTTCACCAGACCGTCATCGGGCTGGAAGCCAAGAAGCAGATGGAGATGTTCGAGGACATTCCGGATGTTGTCATCGGCTGTGTCGGGGGCGGCTCCAACTACGCGGGCATGTCGTATCCGTTCGCAGCGGATGTTCTGCGAGGCGACGCACACACACGCTTTGTAGCCGTAGAGCCCGAGGCTTGCCCCACGCTCACGCGGGGCACCTATGCGTATGACTTCGGCGACACTGCCGGCACCACTCCGCTCATGCCCATGTACACGCTCGGTCACGACTTCGTGCCTCCACCGGTGCACGCCGGTGGCCTCCGCTACCACGGCGATGCTCCGTTGCTGTGCGCCCTGGTGCATCAAGGGGTATACGAGGCGCGCGCCTATGGTCAGGTGCCGGTGTTCGAGGCGGCCGTTCAGTTCGCTCGCACCGAGGGATTCATCCCTGGTCCGGAGCCCGCTCACGCGGTCCGAGCGGCCATCGACGAGGCGTTGCAGGCTCAAGCGGCGGACGAGGAGCGTGTGATCCTGTTCAATCTTTGCGGACACGGTCACTTCGACATGAGCGCCTACGAAGCGTTCCTCGCCGGCGGGCTCGAGGACTTCACGCTGACAGACGAGGCGCTCGAAGCATCCCTGAGCACCCTTCCGCCACAACCTCAGCCGGCCGGATAGCGGCACGCAATGCCCGACCTGGGGCCGTTTCGCGGCGTCCGCTATGCGCGCTCGGAAGAGCTCTCGGATATCGTCTGCCCTCCCTTCGACGTCATCTCCGAAGATGCGCAGAAAGAGCTCCACGAACGCCATCCCCACAACGCGGTGAGGATCGAGCTGCCTTTCTCGGAGACTCACGACCCGGACGACCGTTACCGGAAGGCGGCGGTCCAATTCAGCTCGTGGCTGGAGGAGGGCGTGCTCGTCGCCGACGAACAACCGTGCCTTTATGTCTACCGGCAAGACTTCATCCGCAACGGAGCGCCGAAGCGGGTGACCGGCGTGATCGGCGCGCTGCGGCTTCAAGAGCTCGGCGAAGAGAGCGGCATCCTGCCTCATGAACGGACGATGCCGGGGCCCATCGAAGACCGTCTCGCATTGCTGCGTGCGTGTCCGGTCAATATCTCTCCCATCTACGCCATCTACCGTGGCAAGGGAGAGCTGGCCCCTTTTCTCGACTCGCTCACTCAGAGGCCCCCACAGGCCCGGTTGCAGGACGAGTACGGCACGCTTCACCGCATGTGGGTGGTACGGGCATCTGCCGAAATCGAGGTCCTTTCGGCCGCACTCCGTCCCGGCCCCCTGGTGATCGCGGACGGGCACCACCGCTATGAGACCGCACTCGAGTACGCCAAAGAGGCGGGTGGCAGTCCCGAGCGCGGCGCGGTCATGTGTTTCTGCGCCGACGCCGATGTCGAGGACCTCAACGTGCTGCCCTATCACCGCGCGTTCAAGGCCCCGGTTGCCGACGGCGCGGTGCGCGCCCGCTTGGTCGAGGACTTCGAGGCCAAGGAGCTCGAAGAGGCGGTTGCCGAGCGCGTGTTCGAACACTCGGCCGCCGATCACGCCTTCCTCGCGATCGTGCCCGGTGCGGAGCTGCTGCTGGAGGTTGACGAAGAGCTCGTCGCGAGAACGGTCGGCGACCAGCCCCAGGCGTGGCGCTGCCTCGACGTGGTCGCGCTGCACGAGGCGATACTGCCCCGGCTGTTGCCAGAGGGCGTCGATGAGATGCGTTTCTCTTCCGAAGAGCAGGAGATTAGGCGGCTGGTGGCCGAGGACGGCTTCAGCTTCGGAGTGCTCATGAAACCGCTCGAGGCCGTTGCGGTCGTTGAAGTCGCCCGCGAGGCCAAGCGAATGCCGCAGAAGGCCAGCTACTTCTGGCCCAAAGCGGTGACCGGCTTCGTGTTCCACCCGCTGGGCTGAGGGCCGGTCGCGGAACCCCACGGGATTCAAAAGCGCTCCATGCGCCTTGGAGTACGGCATCGGTACCTGAGAGCGCGCTGAGCGCGATTCACCCTACCGGCGGCTGCGGCGCCGCGGCGGCTCCAGGCGAAGCTCGCGCCACGCCTCTGTGGTCCTCAGCGACAGCTCGAGCCGAGGCCGGCCGGGAAGGTCGTCGGCCGCGTCGACGGCGCGCCCCACGTCTGCGGGTGTGGCGGCCCCGAGCAGGCGGCGTCCGGTTTCGAGGACCACGTAATCGAGCCCGCTCGAGCGCAGCAGCGCGATCAGTTCCGGCGTAGTGCGGGCCCCCGTTGCGACGATCCGCTCGACCTCCGCGAGGCGAGCGCCTTCCACCGCCGCACTCAGCACTTCCTGATCGGCGTCGAGAACGACGATCGTGCGTGCGTTCTGTGACGCTCGCTCGATGAGGTCCGCATCGCTCGAGCTTCCCCGGGCCACGTGAGCACCGGCGCGCCGCCATCCTTCTGCTCGCTCGGGCGAGGGCTCGATGACCCCCACGTCGTCGCCCGCCTCGAGGAGCCTGTTCACGACCGCGGCCCCAAGCTCTCCCGAGGCCCCGAGTACCACGACGCTCATGCCGGCGAGCCCACTAAGCTTTGACGTTCAAGATTCCGGAGGCGAGCTCGAAGCGAGCGATACGTGCGGGTGGCAGCGGTTCACCGTCCACGTGGCGGGCGAAGGGAGACTCCGAGCGCAGCTCGAACGAGTGGAGGCCCTGATGATAGAGAACGTCGCGATGGTGAATGAGGTCCTTCGAGACCATTACGCGCCACGCATATAGGGGCAGCGCTTCGATTCGCATGGTCTTGAGGGCGAACACATCTATTCCCCCGTGCAGCTTGACCTCGGGTGCGATCATCACGGGCCTCTTACCGAGGTATGCGTAGGGCCCTGCGTTGCTTGCGATTGCCATCGATACCGGAATCTCGCCGAAGTCGCCGGAGAGGGTCATCATCGGGCGCCGGTGGCGGTGGCTGCCGGCCAGGACTCGGAACGCGCTCCAGTAGAACCACACCTCCCCGAAGCGCCGTTTCGCCGGTACGTAGCGTTCAACTCGTTCCGCCGCCTCCGCATCGAACCCGCAGCCTGCCGAGAACGTGAAGTAACGCTCGTTCATGCGTCCCAGCGGCACCTGAGTTGCGGGCGTCGCGATGTTGCTCAGAAGTTGATCGATGGCCTGGAAGGGATCAAGGGGCACGCCGAGGGCGCGGGCGAACACGTTCATCGTCCCGCCCGGGACGATGGCGAGGGGCGAGGCGGTGCCGGCGAGCCCGTTGGCAACTTCGTTGACGTGCCCATCACCCCCGAAGGCAATGACCAGCTCTGCGCCGCCCTCGGCCGCCTCGGCGGCGATCGTGATGCCTGTGTCACGGTCCGTGGTGGAGTAGGCGTCGACCCGAAAACTCGCTCGGAGATGCGCTACCACGTCCTCCCTCAGCCTGTCCGCAGCGAAACGCCCGGCGTTGGGATTGATGATCACCACCGCAGGTGGGCGGGTTGAAAAGGAGGCCATTTCCAACACGCTACCCTCCGAAGTGGCGGAACCAAGGGCCAGAGAGACGGAGCAGGTTTGAGCGACATTGAGGTCATTGACACCCACATGCTGGGCTTGGCGGGTATCACCGCCACCTACGTGATTCGAGGCGAGCAGACGGCGCTGATCGAGACCGGGCCGAAGTCGTCCGTTGACCACGTGCTGTCGGGACTCGAGTCCTGCGGAGTGGCCTCTCTCGACTGGATCGTCGTCACCCACATCCATCTCGACCATGCCGGCGCCGCCGGGACCCTGGCGCAGCGTTTTCCGCAGGCCAGGGTGGCCGTCCATCCCATAGGCGCTCCTCATCTCATCGACCCCTCCAAGCTGTGGACGAGCGCAGCCCGTATCTACGGCGACGACATGACGAGGATGTGGGGCGGCGTCGATGCCCTTGCGGCCGACCGAATCCACATCCTGGAGGACGGGGACTCGATCGATCTCGGCGGGCGCACCCTCACCGCTATCGAGACACCAGGCCACGCCTACCATCACCACGCGTTCTTCGATGATCTCTCGGAGACCGTCTTCGTCGGCGATGCGCTCGGGGTTCGCCTGGGCGATGCCGGTATCGTCCGGCCCGCCACTCCACCGCCCGAGTTCCACCTCGAGAAGGCGGTCGACTCCATCGCCCGCATCAACTCGCTGGGGGCCACTGCGATGTGGCTGACCCATTTCTCCCGCCACGACGACGGTGGTGGAGGCAGTGTGGCGGAGGTCTGCGAAGAGGCCGCCGACGGTTTGCGGCAGTGGGGTTCGTGGGTGCAGGCGGCTCGCTCCGAGGGTGCCGGCGACCTCGACTCGGCCACTGTTTACGTGGCGACGAGGGCCCGGGTCGAGGTCGAGGCCAAGCTCTCCGAGGAGGCCGCCGACCGGGTCGAGGCAACCACATCTACCTGGATGAACACCTGGGGCTACCTGCGCTACCTGGAAAAGCTGGAAAAAGAAGGAGGCCCCCTCCTAAGAAAGAAGGGAGCCTCCTGAAAGCCTGCGGATAGCGTCGCTCAGGCGTCTGACCTAGCGCCCACCAGCTTCCCGGCGAGCTTGCGGGTGACCAGGAAGACCCCGGCCATTCCGCCCAGCAGCGCAAATGCGAGGGGCCCGTCGAGCTTGGTCTCCTCCGGCGCCACGTAGGAGGTGGCGTCGCCGTCGAGGGTCTGGGTCTCGCCCAGAGGAGGGAGATCGGCGGAGCCGTTCGGGTCCCCACAGCCCTCCACCCAGAAGACCTTGTGCTTGACATCGGCTCCCTGAGATCCTTCAGCATTAACCGTCAACTTGACGTGGTAACCCTGGATGGGGTGAGGATCGACTCCCGAGGAGTTGATTAGGGAGCTGAGGTCGACAGTGACCTCGGCGTCGAGGTCGGTGCCCCCACCGGCAGCGTCCCCGCCGATGAAGACGTTTCCACCGGTGGAGCCGTCCGCGGTCGGCGGTACCAGCTTGAAGGTGTAGTCGGCGTGGAGGTCGCCTTCGTCGTAGCCGTAGAAGTCGACCTGGAAGATGCAGCCCACGTGAGGCTGGTTGTCGGGGTGGGTGTCGAACTCCACACCGTCGATCTTTACGGTGCCGTTGTTTCCGGGCGGATCGGCCAGCGCCAGGCCGGGCATTGCAGCCAACGCCCCCGCCATCACAGCTATAAACGTCTTCTTGAGCTTCAGTCCAGTCGTCAAAGTGCCCCCTCGTTTCTCCGATATGCCAGTTATTTGGAGTATGAGGGTATTCGTGGGGGAAACAACTGGTTCGGCGCGTAGTTGCGACTTGTTAGTAGGTGCAGGAGCTCTAGGTCGGCTCGCGCAGGCGGCCGGCCCGCTCTCCTGCGTCGGTGGCGTGCTCGTCGGCTTCGGCGGCCGCCTCGAACCATTCCAGCGCCTGGCGAAACCGCCCGCGCCGCTCGAGGAGGTCGCCCAGCGCGTACCAGGCACGGATGTGGTGCTCCTGAGCAACGGCCGGTTCGAGCTCCAGCGACTCGAGGCGAGCGATTGCCTCGTCCATCCGGCCGAGGTCTGCTAGGGCTCCGGCGGCGACGATGGTGCCCTCGTAGAACACGGCCTCGGGTACGGAGCCGGGATCGATCTCATCGCACACCTCGAGGGCGTGCTGCGGGTGCCCGAGCGCTCGGTGGCAGTCGGCCAGGACCGGGTTCTGCTCCTGCGAGCCCGACAGGCGCCTGAACGCAGCCAGCTCGCGCGCCGCCTCCTGGTAGCGCCCCGCGCGATAGTGCGTCAAACCCAGCAGCTCCCGGGCAGCCACCGACCTCAGAGCGAGATGCTTGGCCTGCTCCCCCAGCCTGGTCGCCTCCTCCAGGTCCGAGGCCGCGAACGCACCCGCCGCCTCCGAGAAGGTCTGCACCAGAATTTCGGCCTTGCCGGGCCGCGCGGTCGCGTGGAGCTCCTCGACGATGTCGGCGGACAGGTGCACGGGTTCGTGTTTGGGCTTGTGCGTTGGGGTGCGAGCCGGGGTGCGCGAACGAGGAGGCCGGGAACGGCGAGGCCGTGGGGGGCGCGACATGAGCCGACCTTATCGAGCGCGGCCCCCGTCGGTTGACACCTCAGGAGTTGAAGACTCCGGAGTCGACGCGCTGACGACCCAGACATCCTCTCCGTCGGCCATCATCCCCGATCGGTGCATCCCGAGTTTGGCCGCCACCCTTTGCGAAGCCGGGTTGGCCGGCGCGATCGATGCTGAGAAGGTCGTGAGCGCAAGCTCATCCCGCAGGAGGTCGATCATCGCGGCAGTGGCCTCGGTGGCGATGCCGGTTCTCTGCCACGGCACTCCGATCACCCAGGCTGCCAGGGCGGCCGAGTTCTCTCGTACGGTCGCCTGCACGTACCCGACGGCGAGGCCGTGGGCGTTCAGCCGGACGATCCAGTTGAGCCACAGCTCGTCGCTGCCGGGTGAGCGCCTCGAGGAGAGAGTCTCATAGCGGGTGGCCAAATACTCGACGCTCGGCGGTTGTCCGCCGATGTGCTCGTTGAGGGACGGATCCTTGAGCACCTCGGCCATCTCTACGGCATGCTCCCTCGTCAAAGGTTCCATGCGCAGCCGTCCGCCGGGCGTCGTCAGTGAGCGCTCCTCCCAATTAGCGCTTTGGTTTTCGGGGGATTGATCGGACATGGACTCTTGTGCTCCAGCATCTCGTTTGAAAGGGACCGGACGAGAAAAGGGCCGCCTGAGGCGACCCTTTTCACTTTTATTCCCGGCAGCGTCCTACTCTCCCACCCAGTTGCCCGAGCAGTACCATCGGCGCTGGAGGGCTTAACTGCTGGGTTCGGAATGGAACCAGGTGTTTCCCCTCCGCCATGACCACCGGGAGACCTATCTATTCAATTGTCAAAATCTGCACCCTGAAAACTCCAGAGCGAGCGCGAGCGATACGAAGCCCTCGGCCTATTAGTACCGGTCGCCTGAACACATTGCTGTGCTTACAGCTCCGGCCTATCAACCTTGTCGTCTAGCAAGGGGCCTTACCCAGTTGATCTGGTGGGAGATCTCATCTTGAGGTCGGCTTCGCACTTAGATGCTTTCAGCGCTTATCCGCTCCGCACGTAGCTAACCAGCAATGCCCTTGGCAGAACAACTGGCACACTAGAGGTGCGTCCGTCCCGGTCCTCTCGTACTAGGGACAGCTCCTCTCAAATCTCCTACGCCCGCGGAGGATAGGGACCGA
>DASRPA010000114.1:0-12680 GCA_035646635.1 Actinomycetota bacterium
TCCTCCGGCCGCCGCACTCCGTCCATCTCCCCCCGCCCCCTCTCGCGGTGGCAAATGTCCACGGTCCGCGTCTACCCACGCTTTCTTGTGGGCAAATGTCCACGGTCCGCGTTTGCCACCGCAGCTTGGGCCAAGGTCCCCCGGCTCAGGTCTGGTCGGGCAGGTTCAACTTCGCCCGCAGCCGCTCGATGAAAGCCGGCCCCGACAGCTTGACCAGCTTGAGCGGGCGGGGGTGTCTCCGCACCACGAGCCGCGCCCCCGGGTCGAGGTCGCAGCCCAACGCTCCGTCGAGGGACAGGGCCGCGCCCTGACCTTCTTCGTCGACGACGATCTCGACCACTTGATCGGGATGGAGGACCAGGGGGCGCGAGAAGATCATGTGCGGGCTCACCGGGACGACGAGAAGGCAGGGGGCGCGGGGATCGACGATCGGCCCCCCCGCACTGAGCGCGTAGGCAGTCGAACCGGTGGGGGTGGCCACGATGACGCCGTCGGCATTGAAGGTGGAGAGGTGCTCTCCTCCGATCCTCACGGCGAGGCGGACCAGGCGATGCCGGGAGGAGCGCTCGACCAAGACTTCGTTCAGTCCGATGTAGTGCTCGGCCCCGTGCTCGCACAAGAGCATCATGCGCTCTTCGATCCCGTGGGCGCCGTCGAAGACCTGCTCGAGAGCTTTGATCTCGTCGCCCGCCTCGACCTCCGGTAGATAGCCGAGCGAGCCGAAGTTGACGCCGAGCACGAGCGCGTCCTCCTTATGAGCGAGGCGTGCACCCCGCAGCATGGTGCCGTCCCCGCCCAACGCCACGACCAGGTTGGGCCGCTCCTCGACGACCTCGATTCCGCGCCGCGCCAGCCAGCTTGCAAGCTCGGAGGCGAGCTCCACGCTTTTCGGATTGCCGCTGTGGACCACGAGCGCGACCCTGTCGATCACGGCGCCGCCTCCCCCACCGCGCGCTCCAGAATCCCCTCGTCACAGGTGATGCCGCGCCTCAGATGGACGAAGAACTCGCGGTTGCCGGCAGGTCCCGGGGGAGTGGCCGCCGCAGCTTCCACCGCTCCCAGCCCGAGCCCGCGAGCACTCGCCGCCACCTTGTCGAGCGCGGCACGCCACAGGTCCGGATCCCTCACCACTCCTCCTCTGGGAACCTCCTTTCTGCCGACCTCGAACTGCGGCTTGACCAGCAGCACGTAGTCGGCGCCGGGATCGGCAACCGCGGCGAGCGCCGGCAGCACCAGCGTCAGCGAGATGAAGGAGAGGTCGGCCACCACTCC
This sequence comes from Actinomycetota bacterium, assembly GCA_035646635.1. Taxonomy (GTDB): domain Bacteria; phylum Actinomycetota; class CADDZG01; order CADDZG01; family WHSQ01; genus JACDAL01. The sequence continues at coordinate 1,273 of DASRPA010000114.1, forward strand.
GTCGGGTGGGAGGGGCAGGTCCGAGGCACGAAGGTGGCGGGCATTGATCCGCTCCAGCACCGTCACCCTGGTGTCGTTGCGCAGGCGCCAGTCGAGCTGCCCATAGCCCACGTCGACGGCGATCACGCGGGCGGCCCCCCCCCGCAGCAGGCGGTCGGTGAAGCCTCCCGTGGAGGCACCGGCGTCGAGCCACACGCGGCCCCCCACCTCCACGTCGAAGCGAGCCAGGGCGCCGTCGAGCTTGTCCCCGCCTCGCGAGACGAACGACGGCTCCGATCTCGCCAGAGAGAGGTTCTGCTCGCTGCGAACGAGGGCCGCGGGTTTGGTCGCGGGAAGCCCGTCCACCAGCACCTCGCCCGCCTCGATCGCGCGCTGCGCCTCCGCGCGGGAGGAGACCAGACCGCGCTTTACCAGCTCAGCGTCGAGGCGGAGCGGCTTGGTCAAGCTCGGCTTCCAGCCACTCGTGCAAGCTCTGAAGCGTCTCTAGCCTGGCGGCGTGGCCTAAGCCCTCCCCCCGTGCCAGCTCGGCGCGCACTCGCTCACTGAAGTCTGCCGCCTGCTCGTCCTGGGCTCTTTGCATATCGGGGTCAGGCCCGCTTTGCCGACGAACGGGTGGTCTTCTTCGGCGTCGTCTTCTTCGAGCCCGAGGCCTTCGCCGTCGTCTTGGTTCGCCCCGTGCTCTTCTTAGAGCGCCCCGAGGTCTTCTTGGTGGCCGTGGTCTTCTTGGAGGAGGTGGGGGCAGCATCCGAGCGCGCCCGCTCCTCGAGCCGGCCGAGGCGGCGTTCGATCCGTTCGAGGTCGGCCTTGGTCGCCAGGCCCAGGGCCTCTACCTGGTCGTGCATCTCCTGAGAGATGACCCGGAGCAGCTCTTGGCGGTTCTGTTTGGAGATCTCGACCAGTTGCTTGACCGCGGCGGACGCTTCCGGATGGTCGCTCATAAGCGTCTTGACGAGCTGTTCGGCTCGATTGCGGGTCAGCTCGGCCACGCCCGAGGTGAATATCGCCAGCCTGCGCATCTCCTCCAGCACGTCTGCTCCCATCCCTAATGGTGTCCCTCGCCGAGTCATAAGAGCGAACCTATACTCCCCAGAGGATGTTGTCCCTCATTCCGATCTCGGACGCCAACCCCACCCGCCGCTTTCCGATCGTGACGATCGTGCTGATAGTGCTCAACGTGCTGAGCTTCTTGTCCGAGCCGGGGTTCGGGGGCGGCATCGAGGGAAGCGTCTATTTCTTCGACAACGCGCCCATTCCCTGCCAGCTCAGCGAGTGCCCGGCGGGCGTCGATCTCGGCCCGGTGGCGGTGCGCATCCCCTCGCGGGGCCCTGTTGAGTTCCTCATAGCGGTAGTGATCTCGACCTTCCTGCACGCGGGCTTCCTGCACATCATCGGGAACATGTTGTTCCTGTGGGTCTTCGGCAACAACATCGAGGACTATTTGGGGCGTGTGCGGTTCCTCATTTTCTATCTCGTGGGTGGAATCGCCGCCTCGTTCGCCCACATCCTCACCCACGCCTCTTCGGTACTGCCGACCGTGGGGGCTTCCGGGGCGGTCGCTGCGGTGATGGGCGGCTACATCGTCCTCTATCCCAAGGCGCGCGTGAACGTGCTGGTGCCGATCTTCTTCTTCTTTTCGGTGATCCAGATGTCGGCGATCGCGGTGCTGGGGCTGTGGTTCGTCTATCAGTTCTTCATCGGCCTGCAAGAGGCGTCCGGCGCAACGGCGGTGGCGTGGATGGCTCATGTCGGCGGCTTCGTCTTCGGCGTCGTGATCATCTACCTGCTCGGAGGACGGCCACAGCGCCCGCAGATGGTGAGGCGCCCGGAGTGGCGCTACTGAGATCGTCAAGGTCGTCAGCCGCGGCAAGATAAGCGCGGCCGAGCGCGCAAGGCGGGTTAGAAGCCAGGCCTCCGCCCTGCTGCAGACCGCGGCGGCAGCGGCCGCGTCCTACGCGATCTCAACCTACGCGCTGGGCCACGAGGCTCCGATTTTCGCCGCCATCTCCGCGGTCATCGTTTGTGCTCCGCACCGGAAGTACGGTGCGCACCGAGAGCGTCACTGCGCGCCGATTGAATCCCAATTCCGACCTCGGCGGAGCCGTTTCGCCAGGCGCGAGGAGCGCTGCGTACCCGGAGGGTACGTGAGCGACGAGAAACGCCGCGAGCGGGGATGCAGAGGCGTTCGAATGCCACCGTATTTACGGGGAGGTGCACTTAGGCGTGGTGCGCGGGCAGGAGCCGAGGCGGGCCGTGGAGGTCACGGCCGGGGTGGTGGTCGGCGTCACGATCGCCGATGTCCTGGTGCTCGCGATCGGCACGGGGATCCCCCAGATCGCCCTGATAGTGGTGCTGGCCATGGTGGTGGCGGTGTTCGTGGGGGCGGGACCCGTGCTGGTGACCCAGGCCGCGGTGTCTGCCATCTTCGTTGCGACCGTGGAGCCGCCCACGGGTGGCCTGGTCCCGACTCGCCTGGTCGACACACTTGTCGGGGGGTCCGTCGCCCTGCTGATCAGCCAGTTGATGTTCCCCCTCGATCCTGTGGCCTTGATCCGGCGCACCGCCCGCCCGGTGTTCTCCGAGCTGGGGGCCGCGCTGGAGGAGACTGCGGACGCGCTTTCCGCCGGGGACCCCGGTGCCGCCGAGGAGGCTCTCTACCGGGCGCGCGGCATCGACGAATCCGTGCGGGCGTTCAACGACGCGCTGCAGACCGGCTACGAAACCGTCCGGCTGGCGCCGCCGCGACGACGGGCGCGTGGCCACCTCGACGAGTACGCCCTTGCCGCCAGCCAGATCGACCTGGCCGTGCGCAACACACGCGTGCTCGCGCGGGTTGCGATCAGTGTCGTCAGAAGCAATAAGCCGGCTCCGGTGGGAGTCGTCGACGCCGTCCGGCGACTGGGGGACGCAGTCCGTTCCCTGGACCGTCAGCTCGATGTCAAGAACGACGAACATGGGACCGGCGATCAGACCCGCTCTCTTGCGCTGGAGGCCGTGCGGCTTGCCACCGACCTGGTCGAGCGACCCGAGGTGCTGGCCCTCGGCTCTCTCGTGGCTCAGGTGCGGCTGACGGCCTCGGACATATTGCGGGGCTCGGGCATGACCCTGGCCGGGGCCCACGAGGCGCTTGACGAGGCGGCGGGGCTGGAGCGCTAGCAATCCCGAGAGTTCCGCCTCCCTCCCCACAGGTTCATCAGGAGTTCTCCCAATACTTGCCATATGTATGATTGAGTTCTAGAGTGAGGTTCAGTGCCCGTCGTCCCATAGAGGGGTGGACGATGGAGCGAGCGCTCGGGAGGTTTATTAGTGAAAATCCGGAGAACCATTCTCGTGAGAGTTTTGCTACTGCTGTTCGCAGCCGCGGCAACCGCGGCGCCGCTGGGGAGCGTATCCGCGGCTCCCACCGTGGTGGCCCTGTGGCACATGGACGAGGGGGCCGGCGCCACCCAGATGACCGACTCCAGCGGCAATAACAACCACGGCACGCTCACCAAGACCGAAAGCGGCCTCAACGGCTTCCAGGGCCTCTCCTACTACTTCGGACGGATCGGGCTGCCGTCGTTCGTCGCCGTTCCTCACACCGCGACGCTCAACCCGGGCTCGGCGAACATCACCCTGTCGATGTACGCCAAGTTCCCCAAGGTCCCGCCTGCCGCGGTGGGCGACTACGACATGGTGAGAAAGGGCCTTTCGTCCAAGACGGCTGGCAATTACAAGATGGAGATAGTTCCGCGCAATTCAGGAACCATCGGCCGTGCCTACTGCCTGTTCAAGGGAACCTCGGGCCGTGGTGTGCTCGCCAAGGGCCCGGATCTATCAGACGACCAGTGGTACTACATCGAGTGCAAGAAGACCGCCAACCAGGTTTCTTTGCGCGTCAAGGCTACAGTCGGGTCCTTCGATCGGACCTGGACCAAGAGCGTCGTGGTCGGCTCGATCGTCAACTCCACCAACGTCTACGTCGGCGCCAAGGCGGCGACGGGCGGGGATCAGTACACCGGCGCCATGGATGAGGTCAAGATCGAGATAGGGAGCTGATCTCCTCGAGAACGAGCGCGCGAGGCACAAGGCTGTCGACCTTCGGGGTGCTGGTGGCGCTCGCGATCGGTCTCGGGGCCATCCCTGAGAGCTCCGCCCGCCTGAGTCCCTCGACTAAGACCTATCGGGCCGAGGTCGTGCTGCATCCTAAGCTGCCCACCGTCCTCACAGAGGACGAGGACGACGCCGCCTGGGGGGTGGCGAACTTCGGGCGGCCCTTCTCCTCTCTCGACGAGGTGTGCGTCTCGGTGCGCTTCTCGGACGATCTCCTGGACCCCGGTGAGACCTTCCACTTCCTCCACTTCTACTTTCACGACGGGCTTGTTCGCTACGGCCACACCAACGGGGGCCCTGAACCTTTGGCGAGCACCGGCCCGTCCTGCTTCGTCCCGGACTTCAACGAACGTGAGCTCCGAGAGTTCGAAGACGGCCGTCAACGGCTGACGTTCACCGCTCCGCGCGGCAGCGTGAGGATCTCGGGGGTCGTGGTCACGGCCACCGGCACCCGCTAGAAGCGCAAATCCGGTGCCGAGTGGTGGCAGGATGACCTATGTGCTCATCTGAGCACCACTCATATGTGAACATCTGTCAACTGGGACCAGGCCCGCCGGTTTTCCCGGATAGCTGCCCACCCGCCGGCCCGCAGTCGTGGGTCAAGGTGGAGCGCCCGCAGCGAAGCGAGGACGAACGACCTTGACGCACGCGAGGAGCGGCGGAGAATGAGGCTTCCGGGGAAACGAACTCAAGACATAGGCACCACCGCCTCTGGGACTGGAGAGGTGAAGGACGGACGGGCAAGTGGAGTCGGTGTTCGGCCACTCTCATATACGCGGATCGGAACCGCAGATCGTGGTTTCGCCGGAATCTCCCTCTGACTCGGCACGCGAATCGTTAGTCGCACAGTGGTGTCGAGGATCATTCCGGTATCTTCGCCCGCCCGCCACACCTCAGACTGAGATCCTGTCGTTCATCAGGCCCCACACGAAGCCCGACAGCTCACGCCCTACGGCAACCACGGCCGTGTTTCTGTGGCTGCGGCGAGAGAGCTTGTTGTAGCGGGCGTGCAGGCGCAGCTGGGCGCTCCAGCAATAGGCAAGGACCTCGGGAGGGTGGCCTTCGTGGCGCTTGGAAAGCCCCCGTCCGACGTTGGGTCGATGCCGGTAGGTCCAAGCCGCCTCGACCAGCACCCGTCGCACGTGGCGGTTGCCGGTCTTGGTGATCGGGCCTCGGTGCTCGCTGTGACCGCTCGAGTGCTCCGAGGGCACGAGCCCGGTGAAAGCCATAAAGGAGGGCGCGTTGGCGAAGCGGCGGAAGTCCGAGACCTCGGCCGCGATCGTTACCGCGCTGATGGTGTCGAGGCCTCGCAGGCAGCGGAGCCGGGCGACCATGTCTGCGATCTGGGGCCAGGTGGCAGCGGACTCGATGTGGTCGGTCGCCTGCTGCAACTGGGCGTGGGCCGCGGTCCGGGCCGCGAGGTAGTGCTCGAAGCTCAGTTGCGCGGCCGGCTCGTCGAAGCTCTGCGAGTGGATCCAGCGGTCATATTGCTGAGTCCATCCCTTGTCGTTGCCGGGGTAGCGGCACCCGCGGCGCAACAGGAAGCCCTTGATTCGCTGCTGGGCCCTGCGGCGGTTGTCCTTGAGGTCCTCGCGCGTCCGGATGAGCTCGCGCAGGCCCTCTTCGGCCGGCGTCGGAACCCGGATGGCGGTGAGCTCGCCGGCCCGGTGGAGACGGGCGAGGTTGCGAGCGTCGATGCGATCGGTCTTGATCCTCTTGCCTGCGCGCCGGGGGATCAACGCCGGGGCGATGACCTCGCAGCGCACCCCGAGCCGCTCCAGCACCCGGTAGGTGTCGTAGCCGGTGGGGCCCGCTTCGTAACATGCGATCAGCGAAGCGCGATCCATGGGAGACACGAGCTTGCGCAGGGCCTCGGGCGTGTTGGCGAGGGTGCGTAAGTCGGGCTCCACGCTGCCGGGCCGCAGGATCCCCGCGGCGATGCTCTCCTTATGGACGTCCAGTCCGAGATGGGTAGTGTTGTTCATGGCCGGTCCTCCGTATGTGGCTAGGGCCGCGGGCTTGTCCCGCGATCAATCCACGAATCCTTGCGGACGTGGCCGGCCACTTGAGTCAGTTCACATGATGACTCGACAGAAATCCGCTGGCTGACCTGCCCTTTCGGTGACGCCGAGTGGTCGTCGAAGTGCCGTACGAACACTCTCCGTACTAACTTCCAGATCGACACGTGCACGCCGCAGTGGCTTCAAACCACGTTCACATAAGGCTCCTAACGTGCGCCCAAAGACCCCTATTGAGAGGCGGACGCTGATGCACCTGCTCGTTCCATTGCTCACCCGAGCCCTGCCGGTAGCGCTGCTGTTGGTGCTGCTCTTGGCGCCGGCTGCCGAGGCCCAGCGCGCCGGGAAGTATCTGAGTCCTGAACAAGGCGGCTATTCGGTCAAGCCCTTGTTGAGCGTGGGCGACCGTGTGCCGTTGACCGGCGACTCCTCGAAGCGCTATCAGATGGTGGGCATCCCCGACGGACTCGGTGTCTATGCCACGAGCGATGACAAGCGGGCGCTGTACATGAACCACGAGTTCGAGTTCGACGTGGCTTCCGAGCCGGTTGTAGGCGGTGCGCTGAACCGAGGTGCATTCGTTTCTCGGTTTGTTCTCGACGATGACGGCCATGTGTTGTCGGGCGCCAGGGCTTACGACAGTGTTTACAAGGAGAACGCGCTCGTCGGGCCCGCGGCTCAAACGAACAACGACACCCCGGCCTTCGGGAGATTCTGCTCCTCCTACCTTGCCCTGCCCAGCAGGACGGGCTTCGACCGGCCCATCTATCTGACAAACGAGGAGGCGGACGGTCCCGAGACCTTCGACCCCAAGGGTGGCCAGAGCGTGGCCATCTTCGACGGCGAGGCCCACACCCTGCCCAAGCTCGGCTTCTTTCCCAAAGAGAACACTGTGGTGATGCCGGGCACCGGCGCCAAGACCGTGATCATTTCCCTTGAGGACGGCCCCACGACCACCGACTCGCAGCTCTACATGTACGTGGGCACCAAGGACTCTTCGGCAGGGGCCTCGGTCCTCGCTCGCAACGGTCTCGACAACGGCAAGCTGTACGTGTTTGCGGGATCAGACCCCGATGCAGCCGATGAGACCACGTTCCTGGAGGGCTCGACCAAGGGAACCTGGGTCGAGATTCCGGACGCCTCGAAGCTCGACGATGTCGAGCTCGAGGTGGCCGCCGACGAGGCGGGCGCATTCGGCTTCGTCCGCATCGAGGACGGGGCCTTCTCTCGGAGCGATCCGAACCGTTTCTTCTTCGTGACGACCGGTGGTGCCCCCGATTACGAGAACGTCCTCGGGCGCCTCTACTCGCTGAAGCTCAACTCTTCCAACCCCACGGGGGAGGCGGCCCTTCACGTGGCCTACAACGCCGACCAGGTTGTTCTTGCGGGCGGCGACACCGCGATCAGCCCGGACAACATCGATGTCTCGGGTCGTCACCTCATGATCCAGGAGGACGCCACCGACACCGGCAAGCTCGTCATGGCGGCGTTGGAGCGCGACGCGAGCATCTGGCGCTTCAAGCTTGGCGGGGGAGGATCGGGCGTGAAGGCCGGCTCGGCCCTTCGTATCGCCGAAGTGAACTCTCCCGGGCGTGACGGCATCGCGGTCCCCACGGGCTCGTGGGAGTCAAGCGGCATCACCTACTCCGGATCGTTGTTCGGCGGCCAAGCCTGGCTCGGCGACGTCCAGGCCCACTCCCCGACCACGGCCCCCAAGCCCAACACAGTCGAGGACGGCCAGTTGTTCCTGCTGCACCGCTAGCTTCTCCTGGCCGAGTGGTCGTGAGATGACCTATATGACCATCTGACGACCACTCGGCGGGCGAGGCGACGTTACTCTCGAGCGATGGCTCTGATCGTCCAGAAGTTCGGAGGCAGCTCGCTCGCCGACGCCTCGCGCATCAAGCTCGTCGCTCGGCGTGTGGTGGCTGCGGCCGAGGCCGGGCAGCGCGTTTGCGTAGTGGTCTCGGCGATGGGAGACAGCACCGATGAGCTCGTGTTGCTGGCGGCTCAGGTCTCCCCCACCCCCCACGCCCGCGAGCTCGACATGCTCCTCACCGCCGGCGAGCGCATCTCTATGGCGCTGCTGTCGATGGCGATCATCGAGCTGGGGCACGAGGCGATCTCGTTCACCGGCTCCCAGGCGGGCATAGTCACCGACACCTCCCACGGGCGCGCCAAAATCGTCGAGGTTCGAGCGCGGCGCGTGCTGGAAGCTCTGAATGACGGCAAGATCGTGATCGTCGCCGGCTTCCAGGGAGTCTCGACCAACTACGACGTGACAACCCTGGGCCGGGGGGGTTCGGACACGACCGCGGTGGCGCTGGCGGCTGCGCTCCAGGCCGACGTCTGCGAGATATACACCGACGTTGAGGGAGTGTTCTCAGCGGACCCCCGCATCGTGCCCGGGGCGCGCCTGCTTCACGCGGTGTCGTGGGAAGAAATGCTCGAGCTGGCGGCGTCGGGCGCCAAGGTGCTCATGCTGCGCTCGGTCGAGTACGCCCGCAATTACGGTGTACTCGTTCATGTCCGTTCCTCCTTCTCGGAGGACGAGGGCACCTGGGTCAGAGAGGAGGACGAGCGCATGGAGCAGGCCATCATCGCGGGGGTAGCCCACGACACCTCGGAGGCCAAGGTGACGATCGTGGCGGTCCCGGACCAGCCGGGCGTGGCCGCTCGCATCTTCCGGCCGCTCGCCGACGAGGGCGTCAACGTCGACATGATCGTGCAGAACGTCTCCGAGCACGGCCGCACCGACATCTCCTTCACCCTTCCCAAGGAGGACCTCAAGAGGGCGCGGGTGATCCTCGATGGCACGGCCGCGGCGGTGGGGGCCAAGGAAGTGCGGACCGACGAGGACATCGCCAAGGTCTCGCTGGTCGGGGCCGGCATGAAAACGCACCCAGGGGTCGCCGCCGACATGTTCGATGTGCTGTCCGAGCTCGGCATCAACATCGACATCATCTCCACGTCCTCGATCCGCATCTCCTGCGTGGTCGCCGCCACCGAGGTCGAGCGGGCGGTGCGAGCGATTCACGATCGCTTTCAGCTGTCCGAGGACGCGATCATGCGAGAGAAGCATCCCCTGACCGCCACCGATCAGATCCGAGCGGTCCGAGGCTGATGATGTCCCGACCGGTTCGGCTCGTCGTCGTCGGCGCCACCGGCGCCGTAGGCACGGAGATCCTAAGGATTCTCGAGCAACGGAACTTCCCCTTGAGCGATATCGTCCCGGTAGCTTCCGAGCGCTCGGCGGGACGAAGGCTCCCCTTCGGCGGCGGCCATATCGAGGTGGTTGCTCTGGAGGATGCGGTGTTCGAGTCGGCCGACCTCTGCCTCTTCGATGTGCCCGACGACGTGGCGCGCGAATGGGGTCCGCGTGCGGCCGCCGCGGGCGGAGTCGTGGTCGACAACTCGGGGGCGTGGCGCATGGACGACTCCGTGCCCCTGGTCGTCCCCGAGATCAACCCCCAAGCGGCCGCGGACCGGCCCCGGGGAATCATCGCGAGCCCCAACTGCACGACCTTGGCGATGGTGGTCCCGCTGGCGCCGCTCGCCGCCCGAGCCGGGCTCGAGCGGCTGATCGTTGCCTCCTACCAGGCGACCTCGGGGGCCGGGAAGGCCGGAGTCGACGAGCTCTGGGATCAGACTCAAACCGCCGCCAAGGAGGGCGAGCTGGTGCGCTCGGGACTCGCCCGCGAGATTCTCACGGCGGGACAGGCTTTCTCCCACCCCATCGCGCTCAACGTGCTCCCTCAGGCGGGCTCGTTCAAGGGGGGCGGGTTCACCTCGGAAGAGCTCAAGCTCTGCCACGAGACCCGCAAGATCATGGGCCTTCCCGAGCTGCGGGTCACGGCGACCTGCGTGCGCGTGCCAGTCGTCACCGGCCACGGGGTGGCGGTTCACGCCGAGTTCTCTCAGCCCCTCTCACCCGACGAGGCGCGCTCGATCCTCGAGGGGGCGCCCGGCGTCGAGGTGGTCGACGATCCCGCAGCCTTCGCCTATCCGACGCCTCTGGAGGCGGCCGGGCGTGACCCGTGCTTCGTCGGACGCATTCGGCAGGACCCCTTCGACGAGAGGGCGCTCGAGCTTTTCTGCGTCGCCGACAACCTGCGCAAGGGGGCTGCCCTCAACGCGGTCCAGATTGCCGAGCTCCTCGTCGCCGAGTGGTCGTGAGATGACCATATAGATCATCCTGCCACCACTCGGCCAGATCGCGAGTCGGGCCAGGTCTAAGTCGGGCTAGGTCTAAGTCGGGAAGGGGGGATTTGAACCCCCGACCTCGGCGTCCCGAACGCCGCGCGCTAACCAAGCTGCGCTACTTCCCGCAGCCATCTAGCATCTCATAGGTAACTGGGCCCTCGGAAAAACCTCTCCGGGAACATTTCATGGCACACAGACCAATCCGCGCACGTCTCAACCAGGGAATGTCTCCTGAGGATCGGGATGATGGATCGGACTTGACTGGGAGGATTCATGGGGGCCGAAACACACGTGCGCGGCTGGGGCAGGCGCGCTCTGGCGTTGTTCGAAGTGCTCGCGCTCGTAGCGTTGCTGGGCCTGCAGGGGGCCGCGCCCTCCGACGCCGCGGCCGGGAGAAACCAGGACTACCGGGAGCGGCCGGATGTAGAGCGGGACTGCCCGGCAACTGAGGGGTTCGAGTTCCAACCTGATCAGGACGCGTCCGACGACGGCGAAGAGCCCGCCACCGTTGCGGACGGCTGCCCGGAGGATGCGGACGCCGAAGAAGAGAACGCCGAGGTCGACCATGACGAAGCCCGCGACCACGAAGCCGACGAGGCCGAAGATCACCAGGGCGACGAGCATGCGCCCGACGAAGCCGACGACGATCAGACCGACGAATCCGGCACCGAATCCCACGAATCCGACGGGCGTGAGCCCGAGGAATCCGGCAGCCGCGAATCCACCGAGGCCGATAACGAACACGAGGCAGACGAGCTCCACGAGGCCGAGCAGCCCGAACAAGAACCGGCCGATGACGCCGAGCAGGTGGAGGATGTAGGCGAGCAGCCCGACGACGATGCCGAGCCGGGGAAAGCAAGCGCGGATGTCCCGGAAGAGGAGCCGTCGGCGCCCGCTGAGACCGACCCGAATCAGGGCGGGCAAGACACCGATGCCACGGGTGCCGAAGCCGTCCCGGAATCGCAGAATCCGACCAGCGAAGAAGGGGGTTCCTCAGGAAGTGGTCACCAAGACGCCAACTCCCAGGGTGCTGGATCGGGGGGATCCCAAGCCGGCGGTTCTGGGTCCGGGGGGCCTGAAGGGGACGCAGGGGCGAGC
>DASRPA010000115.1:0-22114 GCA_035646635.1 Actinomycetota bacterium
GAGTAGGGGCCGCCCGCGGCAGCCCGCCCACCGAGACCACCTCGCCCGCTGCGTGGGCCTCACCCAAACCCCGCCCCTGAGCTGGCTCTTTGCCAGATAAGGGGCGGATTCCGCACGATTCCTGACACAAAGCCAGACTAGGGGCGCCTCCGCAGGACAGTTCCGGAGGCTCTTAGGCGAGCGCGACCAGGCCCAGCAGCCCTTCGTCCCAGTAGTCGAGGTCCCCCTCGGGCATCATCAGCACCCGGTCGGGCTCCAGAGCCGAGACGAAGGCGGTGTCGTGGCTGACCACGATCATGGTCCCCGGCCACTCGCCGAGGGCCGCGGCAATCGCTTCGAGCGAGGGGGGGTCGAGGTTGTTGGTGGGCTCGTCGAGCAACAGGACGTTGTGGCGCCCGGCAACGAGCTGGGCGAGGGCGAGCTTCGTCTTCTCCCCGCCCGAGAGCGTGCCGGCGTCCTGGAAGGCGAACTCGCCCGGCAGCCCGAAGCTCCCGAGCAGGCTTCGCAGCTGCTGGTCTGTCGCTCCGGACTGGGCCTTGACGTGGGCCAGGACGTCGCGGCCCGGCTCGATTCCTTCGTGCTCCTGGGCGTAGTAGCCGACACTGACACCGGCTCCCCAGGACCGCGCGCCGGACGTGGGCTCGGTGCGGCCGGCAAGGATGCGCAGCAGGCTCGTCTTGCCGGCGCCGTTCAGGCCCATGATCAGCAGCCGCTCGCTGCGCCCGACGTCGAAGGCGATGTCTTCGAACACCGGCGGCCCCCCGTAGCGCTGGGCCAGGCCGTGCGCCCTCAGCACCACCTTGCCGGCCCGCGGTGGTTCCGGAAAGCGAGCTCGCATCGTCCGCTCGGCCCCCCGGGGGGCCGTGACCGCTCGGTCCTTGAGCTTCTGGACGCGGCTGTCGAGAGTCTTGGCTATGCGGGCGCGCTTCTCGGTCTGGTGGCGCATCGAATCGGCGAGGTCCCGAAGCCGCTTGATCTCGGCCTGCTGGCGGCCGGAGAGCTTGGCCAGCCGCGCCTCATCGGCCTTTCTTGCGGCACGGTAGTGGGAGTAGGTGCCGCGGTACTCGGCGAGCTCGGCGCGGTCGAGGTGAAGGATGCGGGTGATGGCCTCGTCGAGCAGGACCAGGTCGTGGCTGACGACCATCAGTGCGCCCCGGTAGCTCTTGAGGAACTTCATCATCCACGCCCGGGCGTCGTTGTCGAGGTGGTTGGTGGGCTCATCCAAGAGCAGCACGTCGCTGCCCGCGAACAGGATGCGAGCGAGCTCCACCCGGCGTCGCTCTCCTCCCGAAAGGGCGTCGAGCGGCAGGTCGAGGCGGTCGGCCGGCACTCCCAGCCCTGCGGCGATGCTCCGGGCCTCGGCCTCGGCCCAGTAGCCCCCGGCGAAGCGGTAGTTCTCCTCGGCGCGCGCGAAGCGGGCGACATTGGTGTCGCTGGTCCGCTCCTCGAGCGCCAGTCGCAGCTTGTCGAGCCGCAGGGCAGCCTCGTCCAGTCCGCGGCCCGAGACGATGTGGGTGACCCCGGTGACGTGGGCGACCGAGGCGCGGAGGCGGGGGTCCTGGGGCAGATAGCCGAGCGCCCCTTTTATTACCATCCGCCCTCTTACGGGCGCTGCCTCTCCTGAGAGTGCCCTCAGCAGGCTGGTCTTACCGGCGCCGTTGCGGCCCACGAGACCCACCTTGTCTCCGGGCTGCAGAGTGAAGGACGCGCCCTCCAGCACCGTCTTCCCGGCAACCTCGACCTCGATCTCTTGCGCCTGCAGCATGGGTGTAATGCTAAGGGGCCGGCGGGGCCGCCACGCCGCCCTTGCACAACCCGGTATTCAAACGCGCGCTGAGCGCGCCTGAGTCCCGATTCTGTACCCCAGAGCGCGCAGCGCGCGATCGAGTCGCGCTCAGAATGTGCGGATCGCATCTCATACGCCCTCCTCCGAGGACCTCGCCCGAGTGCAAGGCCGCCTGTTGCGGCAGGCCCGCTCGATGAGCTCGCCGCTGTACACGGGCCTGCTCGAGCGCTGCGCCGAGGATGTCGCCGCGCATGGGCCCGCAGCTACGGTCCTGCGCGGGCACGGCGCCGACCCTCCCGACTCCGCTCTCGGGCTGAGACTGATGGCCTCGGGGCACCGGCTGGTGCTCGACGGGCGGGCCCCGGAGCTCGCTCACTACTACCCCTCGGTCGGGGCCAGGGCCGATCCCGCCGCGGCGTGGCCGGCGTTGGTGGCGCTCCTGGAGGAGCACGCGGAAGCCATCAGGGAGCTTGTGGCAAGGCCGCTTCAAACGAACGAGGTCGGCCGCAGCCAAGCCCTTCTGTGCGGCTTCCTGGTGGTCGCCGCGCGCACCGGACTGCCGCTGCGCCTGCTCGAGGTCGGGGCCAGTGCCGGCCTGAATCTACGCTGGGACCACTACCGCTACGAGGCCCGAGGGAGGCGCAGACGCGGGGACCCCTCTTCTCCGGTGAGGCTGTGCTCGTTCGATGGGGTGCCTGAAGCTTTCGGGGCTCCCGCCACTGTCGCTTCTCGCAGAGGCTGTGATCCGTCGCCCCTCGACCCTGCGACCGAGGAGGGGCGGCTCACGCTGACGTCCAGCATCTGGGCGGACCAACTCCACCGGCTGCGGCATCTGCGCCTCGCTCTCGAGGTGGCGCGGCGGGTTCCGGTGGAGATCGACCGCGCAGCCGCCGGGCCGTGGCTGGCCGGTCTACTCGCTGAGCCGGCCGCCGCCGGAGTTGCGACGGTCGTCTTTCACTCGATCGTCGCGCAATACCTGGACCCGGAAGAACGCCGGCACCTCGAGGAGACGATCACCGCGGCGGGATCGACTGCCACCCAACGCGCGCCGCTGGCGTGGCTGCGCATGGAGCCGGAGGGGGCCGAGTGCGCGGTGCGCCTGTCGCTGTGGCCCGGAGGCGAGGACGAGATCGTCGCCCGCAGTGGCTTCCACGGGGACGGAGTGAGACCCAGCCGATAAGACTCCGCATATCTAGTAGTGGGGCAGTTTGACTGAGGGCTGGAATCGGTTGTATCAGGAAACAGAGACCAGTACCGTCGAACAATGGGCGACGCTCTCCTCGTGATGAAGGAGCAAGCTGCTTCCGGCATCGATTGGGCGGCAGTAGCGGCGATTGGCGGTGTGGTCGTCGCTATTGTGGCGTTGGTTTTTGACGGTTGGCGGACCCGTCGCCAGATCGGTGTCGAGAACATGTGGCGGCTGATCGCAGAAATGCGAGCCTCAAGCTGACCATTCCCGCATATCTCAGCTTCTTGACCCATGTCCCTACGATATGCAAGTTTCTGCTAACATGCCGCGCATGCCCGACTACCGCCTCGGAGAGGCCGCCGACATCCTCGGAGTCAGCTCCGACACGATGCGCCGCTGGGCGGACGGGGGCCGCCTGACCGTCGACCGTACCGAAGGCGGCCAACGCATCATCGAGGGCTCGGACCTCGCCCGCTTGGCGAAAGAGCTGGGCCGCTACGACGAGCCTCAGGCCTTCGGAGCGCAGTCGGCTCGCAACCGCTTTCCCGGCATCGTCACCAGGGTGCTGAGAGACAAGGTCATGGCCCAGGTCGAGATGCAGGCCGGCCCCCATCGAGTCGTCTCGCTCATGTCGTGCGAGGCCGCCGACGAGCTCGGTCTTGCCCCCGGCGTGCGCGCTTTGGCAGCGGTGAAGGCAACCAACGTCGTTATCGAGCTGCCGTCCCCGTGAAAGCCGGTCGCATCGCCGCGATCGCCCCAATAGTCGGGCTCGTCGTCACGTTGAGCGCGTGCGGCGGCGATGAGGGCGGCGGCGGCCCGGGCGGTCAGGCCGAAGCGAGCAGGGTGACTGTGTTCGCGGCCTCGTCCTTGACCCAGGCGTTCGAGGCCATGGCGGAGGAGCTCGAGCAGGATTCGCCCGACACGACCATCAGGTTCAACTTCGGCTCCTCCTCCGACCTCGCTACCCAGCTCGAGCAGGGGGCCCGGGCCGACGTCTACGCCTCCGCCGACGAGGCCAACATGACCAAGGTCGTGGACGCGGGGCTCGTCCAAGGCGAGCCGAGCGTGTTCGTGAAGAACAAACTCGAGATCATCGTCCGGGCAGGCAACCCCGAAGGCATCCGCTCTCTCGAAGACCTCGCCAACTCCGAGCTGGTTCTGTCGCTGTGCAACGAGGAGTGTCCCGCCGGCAAGTACGCGGCCGAGGCTCTCGCCAATGCTGGGGTGTCTGTGAAGCCGGATTCACTGGAGACCGAGGTCAAGGCCGTGGTTACCCGGCTCCAGGTGGGCGAGGCCGACGCGGGCATCGTCTATGCCTCCGACGTGGCCTCAGCCGTTGGGGAGGTCGAAGGAGTGCCGATTCCCGACGGCGTCAATGTGATTGCGACCTACCCGATAGCCGAGCTCACCGATGCTTCGAGTACGGCCGGCGAGTTCGTGGACTTCGCGCTGTCGGAGCGCGGGCGGGCGATTCTCGAGGAGCACGGTTTCTTAGTTCCATGATTCGGCCCCCACGGGCCCTTGTGATTCTGGCGGCGCTGGCGGCGTCCTTCTTCGCCGTACCTCTTGCCGCATTGGCGTGGCGAGCCCCGTGGGCGAGCCTTCCGGAAGTCCTTGCCTCCGATGTCGTCGGGTCGGCCCTGCGAATCTCGCTGATCTCGTCCCTGGTGGCGTCGGCACTCTCCGCCATTTTCGGGCTTCCGCTGGCATGGGTGCTCGCCCGGGTGCCCTTTCCGGGCCGCTCGGTGCTGCGCGCCCTGGTCACCCTGCCACTGGTGCTGCCCCCGGTGGTCGGCGGAGTGGCGCTGCTGCTGGCGCTGGGCCGGCTCGGGCTCGTGGGCCGCGCCCTGGAGTCCCTCTTCGGCGTGACCCTGTTCGGGACTCTCCCAGGGGTCATCGTGGCCGAGACCTTCGTCGCCATGCCCTTTCTGGTGCTCACGGTCGAGGGGGCCCTCAAGGGCCTCGACCCCCGTTACGAGGACGCGGCGGCGACGCTGGGGGCGTCGCGCGGTCTTGTTTTCTGGAGGGTCACCCTGCCGCTTGCGGCGCCCTCGGTGGCTGCGGGGGCGGTGCTCGCATGGGCGCGGGCGCTGGGCGAGTTCGGCGCCACGATCACGTTTGCGGGAAACCTGCCGGGCGAGACCCAGACGATGCCGATCGCGGTCTACACCGCGTTGTTGAGAGACGTGGACGCGGCCATCGTCCTGAGCCTGGTGCTGGTGGCGGTGTCGCTGCTCGTCCTGGTCACGCTGCGGGACCGCTGGACTCCACAAGCGTGAGCCTCGACGCGCGGGTACGGGCCCGCGCCGGCAGCCTCGCCCTCGACGTGGACGTGAGGGCCGCGGCCGGCGAGACCGTGGTGTTGGTGGGACCGAACGGGGCGGGAAAGACCACGCTTTTGCGAGCGCTGGCGGGCCTGCTCCCGCTGGCCGAGGGCCGGGTGACCCTCGACGACGAAGTTCTGGAGGACCCTGCGGCGCGGCGGCGGCTTCCTCCCGAGCGTCGCTCGGTCGGCTTCGTCTTTCAGGACTACGTCCTGTTCCCGCATCTGTCGGTGCTCGACAACGTCGCCTTCGGTCTGCGGGCGCGGGGGCGCTCGAAGGACAAGGCGCGCGAACAGGCGCGGGAGTGGCTCGAGCGCATGGGACTCATCGGCTATGCCGCGGAGCGGCCCCGGGTGCTTTCGGGTGGTCAGGCTCAGCGGGTGGCTCTGGCGCGGGCGCTGGCGACCCGGCCCCGGATGCTGCTGCTCGACGAGCCGCTGGCAGCGCTCGATGCGGGGGCGCGGGCCGAGGTCCGCCGAGAGCTGAAGTTGAGCCTCGGCCGTTTCGACGGCGTCCGGCTCGTCGTCACTCACGATCCCGTCGAGGCCATGGCCCTGGCCGACCGCGTCGTGGTGCTCGAAGGCGGCAAAGTGGTCCAGGAAGGAACTCCCTCAGACCTCAGCGCACGCCCTCGCTCCTCCTACATCGCCGAGCTCGTGGGCCTGAACCTGTGGCGGGGGCAAGGCCTCGGAGACCGAGTGCGCCTCGACTCCGGCGGCGAGATGTGGGTCTCACATGCTCCGGTGGGGGAGATCTACGCGGCGGTCCATCCGCGTGCGGTGGCGCTCTATCGGAGCCGGGTGGAGGGCAGCCCCCGCAATGTCTGGCGGGGCCGAATCTCTGGAGTCGAGTCGGACGCCGGCCGTGTGCGGATTCGGGTGGAAGGATCGATCCCCGTGGTGGCCGAGGTGACCCCGGCGTCCGTCGCGGAGCTCTCCCTGATCGAGGGCGAGGAGATCTGGGTCGCGATCAAGGCGACCGAGGTGTCCGTCTATCCGGCCTGAGGCCGTGTCCCACCGGGCCTCAGTCGGCAACTCTTTTGCTCGATTGCTTTCAGTTGCGCTCACGAATGGCCGATGATGCGGGCATGGCGAGAGTCTTAGTGGTCGAGAACGAGCCCACCATCGTCACAGTGGTCCGCTACCACCTCGAGAACGCGGGCTTCGACGGTCTCTATGCGTCAGACGTCCCCGAAGCATGGCGGTTGCTCGTGTCGGAGCAACCGGACATCGTGGTCGCAGACGTCGCTTTGCCGGGCGAGGATGGCTGGCGCCTCGTGGGCCGCAT
The DNA here is from genome assembly GCA_035646635.1 of Actinomycetota bacterium. Classification (GTDB taxonomy): domain Bacteria; phylum Actinomycetota; class CADDZG01; order CADDZG01; family WHSQ01; genus JACDAL01. The sequence continues at coordinate 6,587 of DASRPA010000115.1, forward strand.
GCGCGAGGACGGGCGCTTCCGGGCCCAGCCCGCCATCGTCCTCGGGCCGGTCGGCTCCTCGGGCGCGATCGAGAAGGCCTCGGCCCTAGGCTGCGATTACCTCAGCAAGCCGTTCGCGGCGACCGCTCTCGTCTCAAAGATCCGGCACCTCATCGCCCTGGCCAACCCGGAGGGACTCAAGACCGAACGTGATCGGGACGGAGACATCCTCAGGGTCGAGCTCGTCGCCATCGGCGTGGTGTTGTTGCTGCGCGACTATCGCATCGAGGGCAAGGTCTACCTCGCCCCCGAGCTGGCCCGCTTCTCGGACGCGTGGGAGTCGGTGATGCGCGACCAGAGGAGCTTCGTCCCGGTGACCGACGCAGGGATCTCGACCCGGGAGGGGCGTGAACCGATTGCCTCGACCGCGTTCATCGAGGTCCGCAAGTCGGATGTGGAGGCGGTCTACCCGATGGACGTCGCCCTCGAGTAGGAGATTCCGGGCCGAGTGGTGGTGAGATGACCATATAGAACATCCTGCCACCACTCGGCGGAGATACATTTTCCTAAATACAGGTTTTGGAAATTGCTGCCGATACGTAGTCAATTGACTAGCAAGATAGGGCTAGTCCCTCACGGAGCGGATGACAGCATGTCGGTCGCAGCATCGCAGTTGCCGGTCTCAGTCGCCCCCCTTGCAGATGTTGCCGGCTCCCGCCGCGATGTCAAGGACGTTCTGACTCAGCAGCTCCGGATGGTGCTGGAGCAGCGCACGGTGCGTGTGGCCGTCGTCGCGGTGATGCTGCTCGCCTCGTCACTCCTGGTGCTCTTCCCGGCTCCCATGGGCATCGACTACGGCTGGGTCTTCATCGTCCCGGTGGCGATGTCGGCGATCGCAGCCGGGCTCGGCGAAGGGCTGCTGGCGGCGTTCGTAGCCGCAATCCTCTGCGGAGTCTATGCAGGGGTCTCGGAGGGCTTCGACGGGACCATGGTGCTGGGCGTGGTGAGCTCTCGCTTTGCCCTCTACGGCATCACCGCTGCTTTCCTCGGCGCCTTCGCCGAGGCGCACCATTCGGTGCAGATGAACCTCCACCACCTCGCCACCACCGATCCCCTGACGCGTGTGGCCAACGTCTCGAGCTTCTATTCGTACATGAGCACCATCGAGCTCGAGCGGAGCCCGTTCGCCCTCGTGGTGGTCGACATGGACGACCTCAAGAAGCTCAACGACACTCACGGACACCAGGTCGGCTCGGCCGCCATCCAAACGGTCGCCCGGGTCCTAAGCGGGGTCGTGAGAACCAGCGACCTCGTGGCCCGCTTCGGCGGGGACGAGTTCGTGATGGTGCTGAGAAAAGCCGATGCGGCCGGCGCCCAGATCGTCGTGAACCGGGTGCGGGCGATGCTCGCCGAGGAGGTGGTCCCCGGCACTGGCGGTGTCTCGGTGACGATCTCGGCGGGGGCCGCGCTGTACGGCCGGGACGGCACCAGCGTCGACGAGCTCATCGCCGCGTCCGACGCCTCCATGTACTCGGACAAGCGCAGCCACAAGGCCGAGGTCGTCCGCCTCTAACGCCCCGGAACAGAGGGCCAACAGCAGGTGGTTCATGTGCGAGCGTGGCACGTCAGCTACCAAAAGCGGTGGTTCATGTGCGACCGTCGCATGTCAGCCACCCCGCCTTCGGCGCCGACTTCCGTTAGATAGAACGCCTCGGGCATCGGCGGGTAGCATCCCGCCCATGAGCAATTCCTCTTATGAGCCCAGACTCGAGGGCACAGTCTTCGAGACGCTGGGCATCGAGGTCGTCGAGTCCTCCGCCGACAAGGTCGTGTTGCGCATGGAGGTCGGGCCGCCCGTCCACCAGCCGTTCGGGCTCCTCCATGGAGGCGTCAGCGCCGTCCTGGTGGAGAGCGCAGCTTCTATCGGCACTCATATGACCCTCGACCCAGCCTCGCAGGTCGCGGCCGGCATCGAGCTCAATATCAGTCATCTGAGGGGCCGCCGCGACGGTTTCGTGATCGCTACCGGAGTCCCCGTGCGAAAGGGCCGCACCCTGCACGTCTGGGCCGTCGACATTGCGGATGAGAACGGCGATCCGGTGGCGGTGGGTCGCTGCACCGTCGCCGTGCGCTCGAGGCCGTCGTGAGCTGGCGTGCCCTGGTCGTCGCCGCCCATCCCGACGACATCGAGTTCAGCTGTGCCGGCACGGTTGCCCACTGGGTGGCCGAGGGGGCCGAGGTGACGTATTGCGTCATTACCGATGGCTCCACCGGCACGCAGGACCGCGCCTTGATGGGAGAGCCTCTGGCCCGGCTTCGGCGTGAGGAGTCGCAGCGCGCCGCCGCTGCCGTGGGTGTGTCCGAGCTCGCGTGGCTCGGCTATCAGGACGGCTACGTCCTCTACGACCTTGGGCTCAGAAGAGACATCGCGAGGGTGTTTCGGCGCTATCGCCCGCACCGCTTCGTGGTGATGGATCCGGGCTCGACGTTCGATGACCGCGTCATCAACCACCCCGACCACCGTGCCGTAGGCCAGGCGTCGCTCGACGTGACTCTTACCGCGGGCACGACGCCGGGCCACTTCCCTGAGCTGCTGGAAGAGGGCCTCGAGCCGTGGCGCGGACTGCGCGAGGTGTGGATTGCCGGGCCCGGGACCAAGCCCGTGGCGGTCGACATCTCCGAGTTCGTAGAGGCCAAGATCCAGGCGCTCCTGTGTCACCGGAGCCAGGTGGGCGAGGACGCAGAGGGGATTTCCGAGAGGATCCGGCAGTGGACCTCGGAGCTGGGAGCGGCCCATGGCCTCGCTCACGCAGAGACGTTTCAGGTCATCGCCCAAGGACCCGGATTCCACCCCGACGAGCAGATCGAGGACACCGGCGCCGACCTCGCTCGCGCCCCCCAGGATCCCCGCGCCGCGGGCATGAAGCCTCAGGAATGAGGAGCCCGCGGGGCTCGTTGTCTTTCCTTGGAGGGCAGCTTAGGTTAACCTAACTAGGCGTAGCAGAATCACTCACTTTCATCTAGCCAAAGGGGGGTCTAGCCCGTGGCCACAGAAGCCGAAGACCTCAAGATCCAAGAGGAAAATCAGCAGGTCAGGGCCCTCAAGGGCGACTACAAGTACGGCTGGCACGACGCCACGTCTTATGACGAGGCGCCCGAGAAGGGCCTTTCGCACGAGGTCATCGACATGATGTCGGACCGCAAGGGCGAGCCGGACTGGATGCGCAAGTACCGCCACAAGGCCCTCGAGATCTTTTATCGCAAGCCCATGCCGAAGTGGGGGGCCGACCTCTCAGGGATCGACTTCGACAACATTTACTACTACATCAAGCCGATGGCCCAGGTGAATTCGTGGGACGACATGCCCGAGGACATCAAGGCGACCTGGGACAAGCTCGGCATCCCCGAGGCCGAGAAGAACTACCTCGGCGGCGTCACTGCACAATATGAATCCGAAGTCGTTTACCACAAGACCCAGGTCGAGCTCGAGCGCCAGGGCATCCTGTTCTGCGACATGGACACGGCTCTGCGCGAGCACCACGACCTCGTCAAGCAGTACTTCGGCACGATCATCCCGGCAGCCGACAACAAGTTCTCGGCGCTGAACTCTGCGGTGTGGTCGGGTGGCTCGTTCATCTATGTGCCGCCCGGACTCGAGGTCGAGATCCCACTGCAGGCGTACTTCCGCATCAATCAAGAGAACATGGGCCAGTTCGAGCGAACCCTGATCATCGTCGACGAGAACAGCTATGTGCATTACGTCGAAGGCTGCTCGGCCCCCGTTTATTCGTCCGACTCTCTGCACTCGGCTGTGGTCGAGATCATCGTCAAGCCGCACGGGCGGGCCCGTTACACCACCATCCAGAACTGGTCGAACAACGTCTACAACCTCGTCACGAAGCGGGCGGCCGCATACGAGGGAGCGATCATGGAGTGGGTCGACGGCAACCTCGGCTCGAAGGTGACGATGAAGTACCCGTCTGTGTATCTGCTCGGCGAGCACGCACGCGGCGAGGTCCTCTCGATTGCCTATGCAGGTGCGGGACAGCACCAGGACGCCGGCGGCAAGATCATCCACGCGGCGCCGAACACTCAGAGCGCGATCACGTCGAAGTCGATCTCGAAAGATGGGGGCCGCGGCGGTTACCGAGGCCTGATCCGAATCGAAGAGGGGGCCAAGCACGCCAAGTCGCATGTCATCTGTGACGCCCTGATCCTCGATCCCGACAGCCGCTCGGACACCTATCCCTACATCGAGATCGAAGAGGAGAACTCCGCGGTTTCCCATGAGGCGACCGTGTCCAAGGTCTCGGACGAGCAGCTCTTCTATCTGATGTCGCGTGGGCTCTCCGAGTCCGAGGCGATGCAGATGATCGTGCGAGGCTTCATCGAGCCGATCACCAAAGAGCTGCCGCTCGAATACGCAGTCGAGCTGCAGCGGCTGGTCGAGCTGCAGATGGAGGGCTCGGTCGGCTAAACGGCACCCGAATGCGATCTTATCCTCGTTAGGAGCGATAGGCGCTCCTCAGACGGAAAAGATCGCTGGAATGGAGCGCCGATGGTTCTGGTGTCAATGGGCTCGAACGCGGTACAAGTTGACGTGTGGAAGACGCCGAGGTCAGACTTGCCGCCTTCGAGTTCCTTCGAGGCTTAGAGCTTGTTCATGGCGAGGCGCTGCCGCGACGGGTGCTCGAGTCTGGCTTTGAGTTCCACGGCAACCGTGTGCCCCAGGGTATCTTCAAGCCGCGAGGGATGGGGCTTCCACTCAGCATCCTGACCACCGCCGTAGTTGAAGGCCGAGATCGTCCTTATGAAGACGCGCTTTCAGCTCAAGGTTTGCTGCACTATCGCTATCGTGGTGAGGACCCATACCACCGTGACAACGTTGGTCTGCGAGCAGCGATGCGGACGAATACGCCTTTGATCTATTTCGTGGGAATTGTCCCAGGCTGGTATGTGGCGTGGTGGCCGTCTTTCGTCGTTGAAGATTCGCCCTGCGACACTTACGTTCTCGGTGGCCGTGGACGAGCCTTATGTGCTCACCGAGCAGCGATCTGACCCCTTGCCGGAAGACGCCCGTCGGAGATATGCAACGCGGGTGCACCTTCAGAGGCTCCACCAAGTCGGCTTCCGACAGAAAGTCCTACGCGCGTATCAGCAGGCTTGTGCGATTTGCCGTCTGCGCCACACGGAGCTCCTCGATGCCGCGCACATTGTTCCCGACGGGGCCGAAAGAGGTTTGCCGATCGTGTCGAACGGCGTGGCGCTGTGCAAGCTTCACCACGCGGCCTTTGACCGACATATCCTCGGCGTTCGACCCGATCTAAGGGTGGAGATCAGCCTCAAGGTGCTGGAGGAGATCGACGGTCCCATGCTTGTCCACGGTCTGCAAGGATTCCACCGCATGTTCTTGAATGTGCCAAGCCGCCGGGAGCATCAGCCCGATGCCGATCTCCTTGCGGAACGTTACGATCTCTTCCGTCAAGCGGGGTAAGGGTCGGGCGCTCCCATGTTTGAGTCGGTGTGCGATCTTTTCAACGTGAGCCCCGCTGAGCGGGGCCTGCGTTGATGTTTTCACCAGAGCACCGATGAAGCGCTACGACGTGGTCGTGGTGGGGGCAGGGATCATGGGCTCGGCCACGGCTTGGTGGCTGGCGCGCTCCGGGGCCAGGACGCTGCTGCTCGAGCGTTTTCGCGTCGGCCACGACCGGGGCTCGAGCCACGGCTCGTCGCGCATCTTTCGCCTCTCCTATCCAGACCCCGGCTACGTTGGTATGGCCCAGGAGTCTCTGGAGCTGTGGCGTCACACGGAGGCCGAGGCGGGTGACGAGCTGCTTGTCACAACCGGGGGCCTCGATCTTGGCCCGGGGATCGAGGCCAACCACGCCGCCCTCACAGAATGTAGCGCTCGCAGCAAGATGATGTTGGCAACCGAGCTCGCCCGGCGCTTTCCGTTTTTGAGACACGACGGCCCCGGTCTGTGGCAGCCGGACTCGGGTGTCCTAATGGCGGATCGAGCGTGGGCCGCGTTTCAAACACTGGCTCGCGGTCATGGGGCGGAGCTGCGCGAGGAAGCGGTTGTCGATGGCGTCGAGCAGTCGCAGGATGGCGCAGTAGTCCACACGGCCTCCGACTCCTTCGCCTGCTCGGTTTGCGTGGTCACGGCGGGAGCGTGGGCTCGGGAGCTTCTGGCGCCGGCCGGCATCGCGCTAGACACCAGGGCGACGCGCGAGACCATCTCCTATTTTTCTTATGAGGGCCCGCCGCCCCCGACCGTCGCCGAATGGGTGTCGCCGTTGCGCTACGCTCTACCGGCTCCCGGGCTCGGCTTGAAGGCGGGGGAGCACCTCGCGGGCCCGACCGCCGATCCCAATGAGACCGGAACCGTCGATCACGACTCCATCGCGCGCGTCGGCGAATGGCTGGCGGCCCTCTATCCCGGCGTGGACCACAACCCCCACCACAGCGAGACCTGCCTCTACACGAACACCCCCAACGAGGACTTCGTTGTGGAGCGCCACGGCTCGGTGGTGGCGGGCTCGCCCTGCAGCGGCCACGGCTTCAAGTTCGCCCCTCTGATCGGCAAGCGCCTGGCCGAGCTGGCTCTCGAGAAGTGACCCGGCCCACCGAGGTACCCAAACGCGCTCGACGCACGTGTGAGTACCGGATCCGTACTCAGGCGCGCGTACGGCGCGATCCACTCGCGTAGCCTTACGGCCGTGGACGAGTCATCCCGGTCCATCCGCTGCGGAGTCGTGGCCCCCTTCTTCGACGCCGCCGAGACGGCCGACGCGGCCGCACTTGCAGAGCAGCACGGCTGGGACGGGATCTTCTTGGCCGAGGCGGTGTGGGGCGTGGATGCGTGGATCGCATTGACCGCCGCCGCGCTCAAGACGCAGCGCATCCGCCTCGGCACCATGCTTACCCCGATCGCTCGCATGAAACCGTGGGACCTCGCCTCCAAGGTGGCGACCCTCGACCGCTTGTCGAACGGCCGAGTGCAATTGAGCGTCGGTCTCGGAGCGCTGCATCCCGGATGGACGGCGTTCGAGCGCGCAACTCCCCGGCATCAACGAGTCGAGCTTCTCGAGGAGGGGCTCGCCGTTTACGACGGGTTGATGCGGGGCCAGCCGTTCTCTTTCGAGGGGCGCCACTACCGGGTGGAGCCGACCGACTTCTTTCCCCCAGCCCTCCGGTTCAGAAACCGCGTGTTCCGGTCTGGGTCGTCGGCGCATCGCCGAGCCGGAGGTCGCTGTTGCGGGCAGCTCGCTGGGACGGCCTCATACCGAACATCGTCACCGACGGGGGAGCGCGGGGCCCGGCCTCACCCGAAGAGTTGCGAGGCATCGTCGACGAGATCATGTCGATGGGCGGGGAGATGCGGGATGCACACAGCCGGTTCGACGTCATAGCCGAAGGAACCACCCCCGCAGTCGATCACGGAGCTGCAGTGAAGCAGGTCGACCAATGGCGGGATGGGGGAGCGACCTGGTGGATCGAGTCCGACTGGACGGTCGGGCTCGACGACTCGGGGCGAGCCAAGCTTCATGCCCGCATCGAGGCAGGACCGCCCCGCTAGGACTAACTCACCTCCCCGTATTCCGTCGCGCTCTGCTGGATAGATTTGTATGCGCGGAAGACGACGTGAGCCCTGCCTTGCGTTATTGTTACGTAGACCGCTCCATGTTAGCCCAAATCGGAGGAGCAGAGTGAGCAGCTACTCGTTCAGGCTGTACGTGACAGGAGAAACGACGCTCTCCCGAGAGGCCGAGGCGAACCTCCGCGCTCTCTGTAAGAATCGGCTGGTGGACGACTACGAGATCGGGATCGTCGACATTCTCGAGAAGCCCGACGTCGCAGAGACAGAGCACATCATCGCCACCCCGACCATCATGAGGCTTGCTCCTTCACCGCTTCTGCGCGTCATCGGAGATCTGTCCGATCAGGAGCGAGCGGCTCGCGCGTTCGGTCTCCCGCACGCCGAGGATTCACGACGAGGGGATGGTTTGGGTGACAAATAAGGTCGAGCCGGTGACTAAGCTCCCAACGGGCATCGCTGGACTCGACCACATTGCGTTAGGGGGCCTGCCGGCTAATCGAATGACCTTAGTGGCCGGCACAACGGGCAGCGGAAAGACACTGTTCGGCCTCGAGTTCTTGATGAAAGGCATTCTGCAGTTCGATGAGCCCGGCGTCTTCGTAACCTTTGAGGAGTCGCCCTCCGATCTCCGGAAGGTCATGGCCGCGTTTGACTATGACATCGAGGGCAATGAGGCAGCGGGAAAGTGGATTTTCATCGATGCCACGCTCACATCTTCGCCCCAGGACGCGGTCGTCGGTGACTATGATTTCGGTGCTCTCGTTGCGCGCATCGGGCACGCGGTGCGGAGTATCGGCGCTAAGCGGGTTGTCCTGGACTCGACCGGGTCGCTATTCAGCCGTTTCTCCGAATCGGGGCACGTGCGGTTCGAGCTGTTCCGGTTGGCCGGGTCGCTCAGGGACATGGGCATTACATCCGTTCTAACCATGGAGACCTCCGGCGAGAGTAGTGCCCTTAGTCAGTTCGGTGTCGAGGAATTCGTGGCCGATAACGTTGTCGTCCTCCGCAATACCCTCGAGGAGGCCAAGCGACGACGCACCCTCGAGATCCTTAAGCTTCGGGGAGCTGCGCATCGCAGCGGGGAGTGGCTGTTCACGATCGTGGCTGGCGAAGGTTTTATCGTGATACCCATATCGCTTCTCGGATCAAAGGAGGTCGCCTCGAGTGAGCGAGTAGCGACGGGAAACACCGAGTTCGACCGTATGTGTGGTGGGGGCTACTACCGGGACTCGGCCATCATCGTGTCCGGTCCCACAGGGATCGGCAAGACCCTCATTGCCACCCAGTTCGTAGGTGCCGGGGTGGCGCAAGGGGAGCGTAGTTTGCTCTTCTCGTTTGAGGAGAGCCGAGATCAGCTCATCAGGAACGCCGCAAGCTGGGGCCTCGACCTCGAGATGATGGAGTGCTCAGGCAATCTCGAAATCGTATGCGAGTACCCAGAGATGGCGTCCCTTGAGGACCATTTCGTCAGAATGAAGCATGTTATTGAACAAAACCGGCCGGTTCGGTTGGCGGTGGACAACCTAACGGCCCTCGAGCGGGTCGCCACTGCTAGAGGGCTCCGAGACTTCATCATCGGAATGACCTCGTTCGTGAAACGTCAGGAGATCACCAGCCTCTTTACGTCCACGACCAGGACTCTGGTCGGTGGATCGTCAATCACTGAGGACCACATCTCGTCCATAGCCGACGCGATCGTTGTGCTGCGCTACGTGGAGCTGGCCGGCGAGGTTCGCCGAGCGGTCACCTTGCTAAAGATGCGCGGCTCGGTGCACGATCACCGGGTTCGTGAGTTTTCGATCGACGGGGAGGGGATGCAGGTGGGCAGCGCATTTGACCAGAACGTCGGCATCCTGGGCTGGACGCCAGGCGGGGAGTCGATGATCTGAGCGGCAATTCGGTGGGAGGGCCAAAGGAAATTCCGCTTAGCGAGGACATACGAACTTTTCCAAGTTTACAACGTTCCCTTTACGAGGAGCCGAGTTGCCTCGTCGGGCTCGAGCGCCGGCTCGAACAAGAAGCCCTGTCCGACGCTGCATCCTAGTGCAAGAAGTCGAGAGTGCTGCTCGAGCGTTTCGATACCTTCTCCAATGACGTGCAGACCTAGACTTCGTGCCAAAGCAATGATGGCTTCCACGATTTCGGCGCCTTCGTTGCCCTCGATCCGAGATACGAAAGAGCGATCTATCTTGACTGTGTCGACCGGAAGCCGGTGCAAGGCGGTGAGAGACGACTGGCCCGTGCCAAAGTCGTCGAGGAGTATCTCGACTCCAAGGTCGTGGCACCGGTTCAGGTGGGCGGTCGTCATCTCATTGTCCTTAACCATCACGCGCTCGGTGATCTCCAGCTGAACTGAAGAGCCGTCGACCGCCGTCCGGGTAAGGGCCTGTTCGATGCGATCGGGGAAGTCAGATTGCGCAAACTGTCGGTCAGATACGTTGACGCTCACCCTCGTGGCTATTGCAAGTTCACTCCACCTTTTCAACTGCCGGCATGCGGTGTCCAAGGCATTCCATCCCAGCTCTACGATGACGCCAGTCTCCTCGGCCGCATCTATGAAGGACTCGGCGTCTAGCGTTCCGCGCGTTGCGTGTTGCCATCGGAGCAGTGCCTCGAACCCCATGATGTGCTTGTCCGTCAGATCGATGATGGGCTGATACCGGAAGGTGAACTCGGAGCATTCGACGGCGCGTCGCAACTTCGTATGGAGCCGGAGTCGCCGAAGCGCCTGTTGGTGCATCTCGTGTTCGTAGATCTGGCAATTTCCCGGGCCCTGGGCTTTGGCCTTGTACATGGCGATGTCGGCGTTGCGAAGTACCTGCTCGGCATCTTCGTAGGGCTTATCGTTATAGGCGATGCCGATGCTCGCTGATGAGTACAGTTGACCGGTACTCGTCTCGATCGGTCGAGCGATTTCCTCCTGAATACGCAGGGTGGCGGAGAGCGCTGCCCGACTGCTTCCAACGGAATCGAGAAGGATGGCGAATTCATCGCCGCCAAGTCGCGCGGCGGCGTCGGTGGATCGCAGAGAATTCTTGATGCGGCTTGCGACTTCGATGAGAAGGGCGTCTCCGGCGGAGTGCCCGAGACTATCGTTCACAAGCTTGAACCGATCTAGATCGAGAAAGAGCACGGCGAGGTGGCACCCGTCGGGATTCCGCCGGCCGCGGGCCAAGGCGGCCTTCAGCTGGTCAAGGAAGTGCGAGCGATTCGCGAGGTTCGTGAGGGAATCGTGCAGCGCTATTCTACGAAGTTCTTGGCGAATTGTGAGATCCGTAAGCGACCCTGCAAAACGGACGGGCCGCCCATCTTGTTGAATCGCGACACCGCGGCTCAACACAGACTTGTAGGAGCCGTCGGGCTGTCTGATGCGATGTTCATTCGCCAGTCGATCGGTCTCGCCGCCGAGATGCTGGTCGATGTCTCCTTGCAGCGAGGAGAGGTCCTCTGGATGAACCCGGCCAAGCCATCCGGATGGCTCCCCGCCCCTGTCCGCTGGACTCAGACCGACTATTTCTTTCCAGCGCGGGGACGTGTGGAGACTGTTCGCAACGAGATCCCAGTCCCACAAACCGTCGTTTGCGCCTTGAGCAGCAAGTGCGTACCGCTCCTCACTTGCGCGCAACTCTCGCTCTGCCGTCTTCCGTGTGGTGATGTCGCGCAGCGTCACTAGGAAGGCGTCGCCGCCCGACCATGAAATCGGGCCGACATGCATCTCGATTATGAGCGGCTGACCGTCTCGACGGACGAGGTCGAGCTCGGCAATGTTATCCGTTGCCCCCAGCGGGAGTCCGAAAGGGCGTGCGAGCAGCTGATCGGCAGGCCGTCCCAGGAGCGTTTCAGCCGAAGGGTTCGCAAAGTGGACCCGTCCATCATCATCGACTACGAGAATCCCGTCGATCGTCCCCATTACGGCATCGTGAAAGCCGTTCCCGTTTTCGGGATGCTCAAAGCTGGGGACGTCGGCTCCAGTGGATGTCATTTTTTCCCTGACGTTCTGCGTGGAATGAGCGGGTTGTCTTTTCGGGTCCCTGAAGGCCGAGCACTTGGTAATAGATGAGTCCATCGCTTGAGGTCTAAATCGGTAGCTGCGCCTCCTGCTTTAGGAACTGAACCCAGGAACTCAGGGTCCCGCTCGGGCCGTCAGAGGGAAACGCGGAGCGTAGTTGGAACCTGCTGGCTTTTGCCCTATTCTGCTGCGCCGATCTCCTTTGCGAACACGACCCACGCTCGCACCGGCTTCATACCGACGCGCTCGTAAAGACGCACGGCCCCGGTTTCGTTTGCTGCATCGACGTTGAGCCGTGCGAGGCTTAGGCCGCGCTCTTCGAACGCGGTGAAGCTCGTATCGAGCAGGGCCGCTCCGATCCCACGCCCGCGCTGCGCCTCCAGCACCCCCAGGTCGTCCACAAATCCCCGTCCATGTTCGATGCGCCCCACGAGGACACCCACGATCTCGCCCTTGCTCCGCGCGACAAACCACAACGACGGGTCGAACCAAGGCATCTGAACGCTTTCTTGCAACCATTTCTCGAAGGCTATCGGCGCGGCCCCCCAGTGCTTCTCAAATGCGATCTCGAGGACGCTGTGCACGTCGCCTTCGTCCTGCTCGAGCAGGAACGGTGTGATCTCGACATCAGGCGGCGTCGGCGGACGAGGCCTTTCCGCCCCCAGTGACAATTCCATGTGCCAGAAGTACCTGGTTGGTTCGAAGCCGGCGGCGCGCAGGAGATCGCCGGCGGCAGCATCCCACCCCGACGCAATGTGATGGAGGTTGAGAGGAGAGGCTCCCGATAGTTTTGCGCCGGCGTCTTGTTCGGTTGCCCGGACCAGGAAGAGGCCCAGCCCCCTGCTGCGGTCGTGAGGGTGGACCCATCCCACTGCCTCCCACGTTATGCCCGGGATCTCCTCGACGATGTGCGCATACGCCGCCGCCCGGCCCTGCTCGTCTCGCGCCACCCACGCGTTCGACCCGAGGTCTACGGGGTACACGTCCCACTCCTCCTCGAGCCACTGCCCATCGAGGAAGTCGGGATGGCCCACCTCTTCGATATCGCAGGCCACCAGGATCTCGGCGATGGCTTCGAGGTCGGTGCGCGATGGTCTCTCGGCTCGGTATCCGGGAGGTGCTTCGAGAGGGCTCACCGGTTGGAGTATGAGGGGGCCTCGCGCCGCGGAAGGGTCACTACCGCGGCGATCACGAGCGCCCCCCCCGCCACCTGGATCGCCGACAGGCTCTGGGCCAGCCACACCCACGCAACCAGCGCCGCCACCACGGGCTCGAGCGTGAGGGCAATCGAGGCGCGCTCCGCCCGCACGCGCTCCATGCCCCAGACGTAGAGAAAGAAGGAGGCGAGGGTGCCGAAGACGCTCACGAACAAGACCTGGGGGAGGAGCTCCGGGGCGAGCGCCCGCTCGGGCCACTCGACGGCCAGCCCGTAGAGGGCCCACAGCGCGATGGCGACTGCCCACGCCCTCAGCATCGCTCCAAGGGGGCCGAAGGCGTCGGCCGATGCCTCGCTGAGGAGCGAATAAGAGGCGAACAGCACCGCTCCGCCCAGGCCCGCGGCCACTCCAACGAGGCTGAGCGAACCCAGATGCCCGGTGGCCACCCCGGAGATCAGCGCCGCCCCCGACAGTGCTGAGAGGAGACAGAGCAGGATGCGCAGGGAGGGCCGCCGTCTGGCTCGCGCCGCCTTCCACGCCACCACCATCGTAGGACCGGTGTACTGGAGAACGATCGCCACCGCTACCGACAGGTGGTCCAGCGCAATGTAGTAGGAGATGGTCAGCAGCGCGAGCGAGGTGCCGTGGAGCACCACAAGCCTTGGCGTCAGCCTCCTGCCCCGCCCCCGGCGGGCGGCGGGCACCAGCAGCAATCCGGTGAAGGCCACCGCGGCGCGCACCTGGGCGAGTTCCACCGGAGTCACCCCGGCGTGGAAGAGGTTCGAGGCCACCGCTCCGGCGACCGCGAACAACGTCGCGGCCACGACTATGGCGACAAGGCCGAGAGTGCCCTGGGAGGTCTGGTCGGCAGTGAGCATCCCGGAAGGCTATGTGAGCCCAGCCCCCCGCCCCCAATCTGGTTTTGTGCCAGCGGAGGGGCGGAATCCGCACGATTCCTGACACAGAGCCGGCTCAGGGGCGGGTCGCGGCCGGCTGGTCGGGTCGGCGGTCCCGCCCCCAATCTGGTTTGTGCCAGATAAGGGTACGGCGAGGTGGGTCGAGCGCGGTGGGTCGAGCGCGGTGGTTCGATCCGCTGACCGAGAGCCTTGACGGCTTCAGCCTCCAGGCGCCGGCGCCGGTACCATTCAAAGAGGCGGTCCTCCGAGCCTCGAGAAGCTGAGACTTCCGGCGGTGAGCCGGCGACTCTCGTTGCGGCACAATCTCCCACTGCATGAGTTCGAGTTCGTAGGAAACCACGCCACAAATGCGGTCAAGACAACGATGCGGGGTTGACCTACGCGAGCGTTCTGTGGGGTGTCCGGAGTGTCCGAGGGCGCCTATTCGTCGCGCGACGAATACTTGCAGGACGTCCTCGGGCTCTATCAACAAATGCTGCACCAACTGAAAGATGCAGGAACGCGTTACGTGCAGCTCGACTCACCGCGCTATTCGCGCCTGGTGAAGGACGAAGGGCGCGCTAACCTGCGGCGCGTCTGGATCGACCCGAGCACGTGGCTGAAAGAGATGATTGTGCTCGACAAACAGCTCATCGACAGCCGAAGTTCAAGCTCACGATGTGGCACCGGGGGGTCACGCGTGCTCAGGCCTTCGAGGTCGGAGGTCGCCTGTGCCGCGCGGGAGGACTCGCCAATCCCGTACGATGCTAGGATGACCGCTCGGCGACCGGCGGCCTAAGAAGTCGACTCTGAGTTGTCGAAGCTGATGGGTCCGACCGATGGAGGGGGGATGGGAAACCATAACGAGACGGTTGCCGTCGCCCTGAAGGCGGTTGCAAAGCGCTTCTTCTTGCCTGGCGGCGGCGTCTATACTGCGGTCGACGACATCACGTTTGACATCCGCGAGAGTACTTTCGTGGCGATCGTGGGGCCGAGCGGTTGCGGCAAGTCCACGATCCTGAATGCAGCGGCTGGCTTGTCTCCCCCCAGTGAAGGATCCGTCCTGATCTTCGGGGAGCCACTCGACGGAATAAACCAGCGAGCAGCTTACATCTTTCAACAGGATGCCCTTCTACCGTGGAAGACGGTGCTCGACAACGTCTTGTTCGGGCCGATCTTGAGGGGGAGGGGGGCCAAGGAGTCCCGGCAGCTGGCGTTGGAATGGCTCGAACGCGTTGGGTTGGAGCGATTCGTCAACCACTACCCCTATCAGCTGAGCGGTGGTATGCGAAAGCGCGCGGCCATCGCTCAGAGCTGGATAGTGGATCCGGACATCCTGCTCATGGACGAGCCGTTCAGCGCCCTGGACGTTCAGACCCGGCAGATGATGGAGGGCGAGCTACTCAACATCTGGTCGGGGTCTGAAAAGACGGTTCTTTTCATCACCCACGACCTGGAGGAAGCAATTTCGCTCGCAGACGAGGTAATTGTGATGTCTGCGGGGCCGGCAAGCACGATCCTCGGAACTTATCCGGTCGACCTCGAGCGACCTCGCAACCTCATGGACATCCGCACTCAGCCGAGATTCGTCGACCTCTACGACTCGATCTGGTCTGACCTACGGGAAGAGGTGTTGAAGAGCTATGAGCGGAACCAGCGATCTCATGCCTGACGACGCCCGATCCGTAGCGCCGGGAAAGATTAGGGGCTCCTCACGAGAATTTGTGCGCGGTTTCGGGCAGTTCTAGGCCTCCGAGGCAATGCAGCAATGACAGCGTGAAGGCTTTCTCGGTACGGTAACCGCGCGCCCGGTGAGCCACGGCCTTCGCGTTGTTGTTCATGGCTTCCGTAGCGCCGTTGTCGATGCGGCAGTCGAAGTAGGCGAGG
>DASRPA010000116.1:0-12070 GCA_035646635.1 Actinomycetota bacterium
CGGAGCTGTATTAAGAGCATCTCCGGTTGCGCTAGTGAAAAGCGAATACCGCGCAAACCCATGAAGGGGTTCGTCTCATGCTCGAGCTCCAACCATGCGGGCGGTTTGTCGGCACCCACGTCCATCGTCCGCAGAATCAGGGGCTTGTTACCTAACGCCTGAGTTATCGCTGCATAGGCCGTGAGCTGCTCCTCCTCCGTTGGTTGCGTGTCCCGATCCAGGAAAAGGAACTCCGTGCGCAGCAGACCGACGCCGTCTGCACCGGCAGCCAACGCACCGTCTACCTCGGCCACCGAGCCAAGGTTTGCGCCCACCTCGATGCGACGACCGTCGCTTGTGACGGCGGGTTCCAGGGCCTCCCGCTGCGCGGCCCCCTGCTGCATCTGTCGCTGCTGTTCGAGCCCTTCGTAGCGAGATACAAGTGCTGCGTCTGGATCGATATAGATGGCCCCCGTTGCGCCGTCGATCAGCACCCGCACACCTTCCGCAAGCCCAAGTACATCGTCGCCCGCACCGACGATGGTCGGGATCCCGAGCGAGCGCGCGAGGATCGCGGCATGCCCGGTAGGCCCGCCGCGCGCGGTGACGATGCCGCGTACCAGTTCGAGATCGAGCGCGGCCGTCTCGGCCGGTGCCAGCTCGGTGGCCACGAGGATCCCCGGCCCCCCCAGCTCTGGACCGGCAGGCGGCACTCCGATGAGACACGCCAGTACCCTGTGGCCGACCTCGGCCACATCTTCTGCCCGTTCGCGCTGATAGCCGTCGTCCAGAGAGCGGTATCGGCTCACGAGAGAGTCGATCTCCTTCGCCCACGCGCGCGCGGCGCTCCATTCATCTTCGGAGATCGCCTGCCGGACCGGCTCGAGAAGTGTCGGGTCATCGAGCAACAGGAGGTGAACGTCGAAGATCGCCGCACTCTGTTCGCCGGCCCGATTGGCGATGTCCTCGCGCGTTCCGGATAGCTCCCGGCGCACCTGCGCAACAGCTTTCTCCAGTGCAGCGAGCTCATCGTCGGCATCGACCGAGACTTCCGCGGGGATCTCGAGTTCGGGACGACGCAGGCGACGAACAACTCCGAGCGTGCTGCCCGGTGACACCGGCAGTCCCGTAAACGTCGCCCCCTCCACCGCGCTCACGTTCACCGAACGCGTCGGCGCTGCGGTGCCGGCTTTATCGCCGAAGCCCTCGTCGGCGAGCACTTGCAGCGCGGCGAGCGCGTCGCTCGCCTGGGGACCGCGTGCCCTGATATTGATTTCATGGTCCCGCCTCACACCCAGGGTTGCGATTGCGTTCAGGCTGCGCGCAGTGACCGGCCCCCTTCCCGTGGTGAGGTTGGTGACTTCGATCTTGGCGTCGAAGTCGCCCGCGGTGAGCACGAAGCGCGCCGCGGGACGGGCGTGGAGTCCGAGCGGATTGGCTACCGTCAGCCGCAGCTCCTTGAAGCTGCCGGTGTCTGGCTCCTCAGGCGCCGTCTTACCAGTATCTTGCGACTGTTCGACACCGAGGTGCGCGGCCTTTCCCTGTAATCCCCCTCGCGCCTCGCGTGCGACACCCTCGAGGTCCTCGCCCACGCGAGCGGCGGCTGCTGCCGCGACTGCTCCCTCAACCAGCGGAGCCTCGCACAGATAAACCCGGGCTCGTTGCTCCTCTGAAAGCATGTCGAGCGCGACTTCCGCGCTCATCACCGCGCTGCCGAGATCCATGAGCACGAGCACGCCTTCGCCCGAGTCTGCATTCTCGATGGCAGCGAGCACAAGGACCGCGTCGGTGCCGATGGGGTTACCGGGCTCGTCGAGTCCCCCGGCGGCCTCGATTGCAACCCCCTCGCCGCCCATCTGCCGAGCAAGCTCCACAACGCCTTGTGCAATCGCAGAGCTATGCGACACGATCACTATCCCGACCACTTGAGTCCTTGAGCTCTAAGAGTTCTTGGGAGTTAAGAGTTCTTCCAGGTTTCGGCCGCGATCCTGAGCAGCATGTGCGAGGAGGTCGCTCCCGGATCCTGATGGCCGGCGCTGCGCTCGCCAAGGTAGCTGGCGCGGCCCTTGCGCGCCACTAGTGGAACGGTCGCCTCCATTCCCTCTTTGGCTGCGTCCGCCGAGCGCTCGAGCGCGTCGCCGAGTGAGGCTCCGCCCTCGACTGCATCCCTGAAGGCGTCTCGTGCGGGAACGAGAGCGTCGATCATAGTCTTATCGCCGGGCTCGGCCTTGCCGCGCGCTTGCACGCCCTTCACAGCCGACTCCAAAGCCGACGACCAATCTTGCGCGCTCAACTCGGCCTTGCCCGCGCTTGCAGAACCTAGCTGCAAGAAAAGGGTTCCGTAGAGTGGTCCCGCTGCGCCTCCGACTTTCGAGATGAGCGCCATGCCGACCACCTTCAATGCCGCCCCAACGTCGTCTCCCGCCACCGCATCGAGTTTGGGAAGCGCAGCCTGCATGCCCCGGTCCATGTTGGCTCCGTGATCGCCGTCCCCGATAGCCGCGTCGAGCTTGCTGAGGTACTGCTTGTTGTCTGATATCTCGGCGGCGAAGTTACGGACCCACTGCAGGACGTCGTCGTAGACGATCGTCATCTCATCATCCTCCTCCGCCTGAGTGCTCCGCACCGGAAATGCGGTGCGCACCGAGAGCGTCGCTGCGCCCCGATTCGCCAGGCGCGAGGAGCGCTGCGTACCTGGAAGGTACGTGAGCGACAAGTAACGCCGCGAGCGGGGATGCAGAGGCGCTCGAATGCCACCGCATTTATGGGGAGGTGCACTAAACTTTGCGAGGTCAAGCGCCCCAGCGCAGTCCGGGGGTGTTGACCGGAGCGTCCCACAGACTTGTCAACTCATCGTCGAGCTTGAGCAGCGTGATCGAGCAGCCCGCCATCTCCAACGATGTTATGTAAGGACCGATCAAGTTGCGAGTGATCTTCAGGCCCTTGCCGTCGAGGAACGCGACGAGATCGTTGTAGAGCACGTATAGCTCGATCAGCGGTGTCCCGCCCATCGAGTTGACAAAGGCCAGCACCTGGTCGCCGCGCTCAAATGGAAGGTCGCTTACGATGGGCTCGGCAAGGCGTTCGACTACCTCCTTGGCAGATGCGAGCGGAGCGCGCTCGCGTCCCGGCTCGCCGTGGATTCCGATGCCGATCTCCATCTCGTCGTCGCCGAGTTGGAAGGTGGGTTCTCCTGCCGAAGGGACGGTGCAGGATGTGAGGGCCATGCCCATGCTGCGGCCACGAGAGTTCACCGTTCGACAGATGTCTGATACCTCTTTGAGCGAGCGGCCTTGCTCCGCCGCCGCACCGCAGATCTTCTCCGCGAGCACAGTGGTGCCGACACCCCGGCGACCGGCGGTGTAGAGGCTGTCTTTGACGGCCACGTCGTCGTCGATCACGACCGCCTCGACTTCGATCGACTCTTCTTTGGCCAAGTCCGCAGCCATCTCGAAGTTCAGGATGTCACCCGTGTAGTTCTTGACGATGTGCACGACTCCCGCGCCGCCGTCGACCGCTTTGGTGGCCTCCAGCATCTGGTCGGGAGTGGGAGACGTGAACACCTCACCGGGACACGCTGCATCCAGCATCCCCATGCCGACGAAGCCGCCGTGCATCGGCTCGTGGCCGGAGCCGCCTCCGGAGACGAGGGCCACCTTCCCACTGACCGGAGCGTCCGCCCGCACCATGTAGTAGGGGTCGAAGTTAACGCGCACGTGATCTGAGTGTGCGTGTGCGGCCCCTTGGAGCGATTCCAAGACCACGTCCTCCGGGCGATTGATGAGCTTCTTCATGGCTCCCCCTTTCCGAGCGACTTCACTGCGTGAGCGCATCCTACGCCGACGGCCCGAGGGGGTTGAGATGCGACTGTCGCACGTGAGTCACCGAATTGGGTGGCGGAGATGCGACTGTCGCACGTGGACCACCGCGGCCCCCACCGCTCCGGCCCGGCTTGGGCCCGGCAGATCTCAGCGGGCTCTCAGGCGCTCCAACACCCGGCGCTCGACCCGCAGCGCAACCTTCTCGGTCCGCCCGCTGTCGCGGCAGTGGGTCAGCTCGTGGGCCAGGATCGCAACCCAGAAGTCGTCCATCGTCGGCGGCTCGACCGGAAGCCGGTCCTGAGAGTAGTAATAGCGCTGCTTTGCAAGGTCGTCCCTCATCGCCCTCGGATAGAACGTCACCCGGCAGACGCGCCCCTCCCCCCTCCTGGTGGAACGATACAGGGAGTCGGCCAAGTGCCGGTCCTGCGGCACCGCGCTCTCTCCCGGACGAGCACGAATGTTCAAGCGGGTCAGATGCGAAGTCATGGCTCCCCACAGGCGCAGCCGCTTGATCTCCGCGACGGCGGCGTTCATCGCCGGATGGGTGAGCGGGCCGCCGGCGACCCTCACCCATGCTCTCGGCAAGGCTGCGCTCTTCTCGTTGACGGCGGCCGGCGACTGTGGGGGCGGCGCGAGCTCGAACTCGGGGGGCGGCGTCTCACAGGCGGCCGCTAGCGATAGTGCAGCCAGCAATAATGCAGCCCTCTTCATTGAGTTTATTTTAGAACCCACTCCGGCCGCCCGGCTCTAAGCAATGGTGCTGATTCCCCAGCGGCTATCGAACGACTCCCCCGGCTCCAGCACGCGCAGTCCCCTGCCGTTGTTGAAGGCGTCGGGGGCACAAGTCATCGGCTCGACCGCCAGACCCCGCCGACGCCGGTGCTCCTCGAGCGTGTCGCCCGTATACACCTGTAGGAAATCGTGGTGCTCGTCCATGAAAATCGCCACGGCCGGGCGGCCCGGCGCGGCGAACTCAACTCGGGTCATGCCGGCATCATCCCGTGCCAGATCCGTGAAACAGAGGTCGAGCCGCGCGTCGCCGAGGGGCCGCAAAGACCTGAAGTCGACGCTCGTACCTTCGACCGGAGCTTCGCCGGTCGGAATCAGGCGGTCGTTGGTGGTGAGGACCGTTGCTGCCGGTATGCGGACTTGTGTGTCGTCGACCGTTCCGGAGCCGGTGGCGAGATAGGGGTGGTAGCCGGCGCCAAAGGGGGCCGGCTCGGAACCGCGGTTGTGGGCTCGCAGCAAGACCCCGAGCCCTTCGTCACTGAGTGCATAGGTAATGTCGACGAGGACCATGAACTCGTAGCCATCTTGTGGATACAGCAGGCACGACAGCTGCAAGCGGTCGGGCTCAGCGGCGCCGACGAGATCGAAGGGGAGCCAGCGGACGAGGCCGTGGATGGCGTTGTCCCGCTCAGGCTCGCTGAGACTCAGCCGCCTGTCCCGCCCGGCAAACCGGTAGCGTCCATGGTCGATGCGATTCGGCCACGGCGCCAACACCTGCCCGCGGCAGGAGTCGCACATGGCCTCCTCCGAAAACGTGTCGAGCAGCTCTATGCCCTCCACCGTGTAGCTGCGCAGGGTCGCTCCGACTTCGGTCACCACGGCGCGCTGGGTGCCGCGCTCGATGACGTGCTGGCGCCCCGAGGGCGGCACCGAGCTCACCACTCCTCAGTAGCCGAGCTTGGGATCTACCGTCGCCTCGAGCGGCTCTCCCGCAGCGAAGTGGGCGACATTGCGCTCGATGAGACTGCACAGTGCAGGCAGCCCCATCACCCATGTGTTGGCGATATGCGGGGTGATGATGCAGTTGTCCAGTTCCCACAGAGGATGCCCTTCGGGCAGCGGTTCGGGGGCCGTGACGTCGAGCGCGGCCCCCCCGATCTCGCCACGCCGGAGCGCATCGACGAGCGCGTCGGTGTCGACCAGGGCTCCCCGGGCGACGTTGATCAACCAGGCGCCGGGCTTCATGCGGGCAAGCATCGCCTCATCGAAGAGGCGCTCGGTCTCGGGCGTGGTCGCCGCTGCGAGCACGACGAAGTCGACGTCTGGGATCAACTCCGAAAGCTCCCCCACGACCACCGTTCTCTGAGCCCCTGCCAAGGGCCGGCCCGAGCGGTTGACGCCGATCACGTGTGCGTCGAAGGGCTCGAGCATCGAGGCCAACGAACCCCCTATCCCCCCTGTGCCCA
The DNA here is from genome assembly GCA_035646635.1 of Actinomycetota bacterium. Lineage (GTDB taxonomy): Bacteria > Actinomycetota > CADDZG01 > CADDZG01 > WHSQ01 > JACDAL01. The sequence continues at coordinate 5,996 of DASRPA010000116.1, forward strand.
CGATCGCGACCGTGGCCTGGCCGTGGAAGCGCCGCTCTGTGGAGCTCGAGTCCTCGGGCTGCCAGCGAGAGGCGCCGATGTGGTCGTGCATGCGATGCCACGCCACGAGCATGAACGCGAGCGCGTGCTCGGCGCAGGACTCGCCGTAGATCCCCTTGGCACATGTCCACGAATGACCTTCGTCGATGACACCGGCGGTAACGAACGGCTCGATTCCTGCGAACGGAAGCTGCACCCAGCGGGCCGGGGAGCTCTCCATGGCGCGCTTTAGCCCGTCCGGGTCGGAGGGATCCACCCACACGATGCCGTCTGCTTCGTCCGCCGCAGCTATCTCGCCGCCGCCGCGCCGGACCGCGTCGAAGAGCTCGTCACCGGGAGGATCGCCGGCGGGTGACTTGTCTCCCAGCACTGCTATGCGGGCTTCCATTACAACAACGGCTCCCGGGCGATGTCGACCACCTCGCATCCGCAACTGGGGCAAGGCGCGTGGTCGCCCTCGTGGACGACGAAGACGTCTCCGCAGTCACCGCAGCGAAGGATCACGATCTCGGTGCTCATCGCAGCCGAGGCTATACCGGCAGGCGTTTAGCGCTTGACTTGCGAACGGCCGGCCCGGAAACGAGCGGAAAGGCCAACCCGTCTCCTTCCACTGTCACCGAAACGACATCCCCGTCCGAGAACTCGCCCTCGAGCAGCTTGAGCGCCAGTGGGTCCAGGACCTCTTTTTGCAGCAGCCGCTTGAGAGGCCGCGCCCCGTAGGCGGGATCGTAGCCTTTGCGGGCGAGATAGGCCCGGGCATCGTCCGTTATCTGGAGATCGATATTGCGCACGCCGAGCCTTTCCTGCACGATGTCGAGCTGCAGTTCCACGATCCGAGCCAGATGCTCGCGATCGAGCCGGTGAAACACGATGAGCTCGTCCACGCGGTTCAAGAACTCGGGCTTGAAGTGATCCCGCACCGTTTGCAGCACCTTCTCCTCGATCTGTGGCTCGCTCTCGGTGGCCGACAGGATCCATTGAGAGCCCAGGTTCGAGGTCATGATGATTACCGCGTTCTTGAAGTCGACGGTGCGTCCCTGTGAGTCGGTCAAGCGCCCGTCGTCGAGAATCTGCAGGAGCACGTTGAAGACGTCGGGGTGCGCCTTTTCGATCTCGTCCAACAGGATGACCGAATAGGGGCGCCGGCGCACGGCCTCCGTGAGCTGCCCGCCTTCCTCGAAGCCCACGTATCCAGGGGGAGCTCCGACCAAGCGGCTGACCGTGTGCTTCTCCATGTACTCGGACATGTCGAGCCTCACCATGGCGCGCTCGTCGTCGAAGAGAAACTCCGCGAGCGCCCGGGCAAGCTCGGTCTTGCCGACTCCGGTCGGTCCCAAGAAGATGAACGAGCCGATCGGCCGGTTGGGGTCCGAGAGGCCCGAGCGGGCCCTGCGGATGGCGTTGGCCACGGCCGCAACCGCCTCTGCTTGGCCCACGACCCGCTCGTGGAGACCCTGCTCCATGGTCACGAGCTTCTCGATCTCGCCCTCCATGAGCCTCGAGGTGGGAATTCCGGTCCAGCGCCCGACGACCTCGGCCACGTCCTCCTCGTCCACCTCCTCCTTGAGGAAGCGCTGCTCCAGCTGCAGCTCGTCCAGCGCGCGGTTCGACTCTTGGAGGTTGCGCTCGAGCTCGACCAGGCGCCCGTAGCGCAGCTCGGCCGCTCGCTGCAGGTCGCCGTCGCGCTCGGCGCGCTCGGCCTCCTTACGCGCGGACTCGATCTCGGCCTTGAGCGTCCGGATGACGTCGATGCGCTCCTTCTCCTGCTGCCAGTGGGCCTTCATGCCGTCCATGACCTCATGCAGGGAGGCGAGCTCTGCATCGATCCTCTCGAGACGCTGACGCGACGCGTCGTCGGTTTCCTTTCTGAGTGCGGCCTTCTCTATCTCGAGCTGCTTGGCGCGCCGGTCGAGTACGTCGATCTCGGTGGGCATCGAGTCGATCTCGATGCGCAGCCGAGACGCCGCTTCGTCGATGAGGTCGATCGCCTTGTCGGGCAGAAAGCGGGCCGTGACGTAGCGGTCCGAAAGCATGGCCGCAGCGACCAGGGCTGCGTCCTGTATGCGGACCCCGTGGTGGACTTCGTAGCGCTCCTTGAGGCCGCGCAGGATCGCAACGGTCGCCTCGACAGAGGGCTCGCCCACCACGATTACCTGGAAGCGCCGCTCGAGCGCGGGGTCCTTCTCGACGTGCTTGCGGTACTCGTCCAAAGTCGTGGCCCCGACCATGCGCAGCTCGCCGCGCGCCAGCATCGGCTTGATCATGTTGCCCGCGTCCACCGCCCCCTCGGCCGCGCCGGCGCCTACCACAGTGTGGAGCTCGTCCACGAACGTGATGACCTCGCCCTCGGAGTCTGCGATCTCCTTGAGAACCGCCTTCAGCCGTTCCTCGAACTCGCCCCTGAACTTGGAGCCCGCCACCATCGAGGAAATGTCGAGCGACACCACGCGCTTGTTGGCGAGCGAGGAGGGGATGTCTCCCGCCACGATTCGGTTGGCGAGGCCTTCGACGATGGCCGTCTTGCCGACGCCCGGCTCGCCGATCAGCACCGGGTTGTTCTTGGTGCGCCGTGAGAGGACCTGGATGACCCGCCGGATCTCGTCGTCACGGCCGATGACCGGATCGAGCTTGCCGCGGCGGGCGGCCTCGGTGAGGTCCCGTCCGAAGCGTTCGAGCGCCTGGTACTTGTCCTCGGGGTTCTTGTCGGTGACGCGTTGGGAGCCGCGCACCTGCTTGAGCGCCTCCAGAAATGCGGCTCGTTCGACGCCGAACTGTCGCAGCAGCCCGGCGGAGTCGTCCGAGCCCTCGAGCAGCGCCAGAAGGAGATGCTCGGTGGAAACGTAGGCGTCCCCGAGTGTCTCGGCCTCGCCGAAGGCCCGCTCGAGGGTGTCGCGCAGCGCCTGAGACAGATAGGTTTCGACCCGTCCATAAACCTTGGGAATCTCGCCCAACAAATCATCTAGTCGAGCGCGCAACGCTCCCGGATTCGCCCCCAACCTGTCGAGCAGGGGGTAGACGACCCCCTCTGTCTGCCCCAGGAGTGCGCCGAGCAGGTGCGCGGGCGCTACCTGCTGGTGATTCAGGTCCCTCGCCCTGGTCTGGGCCTGCCCCAGCGCCTCCTGGGACTTCAGCGTCAGCTTGTTGATGTCCATGTCTGCTCGTCCGGTCCTTTTCGCTCGCTAACCGCTCGGCCTTTTCGCTCGCTAACCGCTCGGCCTTTCATGCCTTCTAAATTGATAGAAAATCTAAGTGTGACTCTATCAACCATGCTACCGACCTGATCCTTCCACAAAAGGCGCTAATCTTGCCTCTCCGGTCTTTCGGAAGGGGGACGTCCCCCCGTCCGCTCACGCCAGAGGGGAGGGCGAATGCTGCGCGTAGACTTCAACTATCCCTTGACGCGCTACCTTTACCGGCCGGTATCGCGGCCCCTTGCGGCGCGGCTTGCCCGGACGCATTTCACTCCCAATCAGGTGACGATTCTCAGTGCGCTGGTGACCGGCGCCGGCGGGGTGGCATTCCTGTTCCACGCCTACACCGCCGGAGTCGTTCTGGCCCTTGTGGGACAGATCGCCGACTGCGCCGACGGAGACATGGCGAGGCTCCAGGGCAGGACCTCGCCCGCGGGCGCCTTCCTGGACAGCGTGCTGGACCGCTGGACGGACGCGGCCTTGATATTGGGGCTCGCCTTCTCGGACCTGGAGCTCTACGGGGGGCCCGCGGCCCTCGCTCTGGCAGGCTCCTTCTTGGTGAGCTACACGAGAGCGCGCGCCCAGTCGGTCGGAGTGGATTGTCCAGACGGTGTCGCCACCCGCGACGCACGCATGTTGATCATCATGGCGTCCGCCCTGCTCGGCTGGATAAGGCCCGGCCTGCTGCTGCTAGCGGGCCTGGGCGCGCTCACCTCGGTGACCCGGACGGTGTGGGCGATGCGGGCGCTCAAGGCCTCCGAGGACCGCTCCTCGCTCTAGATTCCTGGCCGAGTGGTGGCAGGGTGACCTATATGACCACCTGACCACCACTCGGCGATGAAGCGGTTAGAGCTCGGCCGTTTTCCTCTCCAGCTCCTCCGTTCCACCCGACGAAAAGTGCCGGTCGAGATCGGCGCGATCGAGGGTCTCGCGCTCGAGCAGGACCTCTGACAGCTCGTCGAGGTCTCCCCGGCGTTCAATAAGGATGCTGCGCGCCTTCTCCTGTCCCTCGATCAAGATCGACTTGACCTCCCGGTCGATGGCGACCTCGGTCTCATCGGAAACATCGTCGCCCCGCCGGAACATCGGCGACAGGAACCGGGCCCCCTGCTCGGAGATGTTGATGGGGCCGACCTTCTCCGACATGCCGAACTCCATGACCATGCGCCGGGCGATCTCGGTCGCTTTCTTGAGGTCGTCGTGGGCGCCGGTGGTGGCGTACCCGAACACCGTCTCCTCGGCGGCTCGGCCCCCCAGCAGGACCGCTATGCGGTCCCGCAACTCGGGCTCGGACATGAGGTAGCGCTCCTCGTCGGGAAGCTGCTGGGTGTAGCCGAGCGCTCCCATGCCGCGCGGGATGATCGAGATCCGGTGTACCGGGTCGGCGTGCTCGACGAAGCGGGCCACCAGCGCGTGGCCGAGCTCGTGAAACGCCACCAGCCTGCGCTCACGGTCGGACAGCACCTGAGAGCGGCGCTCGAGCCCCGCGGTCACGCGGTCGATGGCGTTCTCCAAGTCTTGCATCTCGACCACTTCCCGGTTCGCCCGCGCCGCGAGCAGCGCCCCCTCGTTGATCACATTGGCGAGCTGAGCGCCGGAGAAGCCGGGCGTGCGCCGAGCCAGGACCTTGAGGTCGATGCCAGGCCCCATCTTGACGACGCGGGCGTGGATCTCTAGTATCTCGGCGCGCCCCCTGATGTCGGGCAGGTTGACCTGAATCTGGCGATCGAAGCGCCCCGGCCTCAACAGCGCCTGGTCCAGCACCTCGGGGCGGTTGGAGGCGGCGACGATGATGACGCCGGAGTTGGGCTCGAAACCGTCCATCTCGGTGAGCAGCTGCTGCAGAGTCTGCTCCTGCTCCTGACTGGAGCCCATCTGGTAGCCCGCCGCCCCCGAGCGAGCCTGGCCGATGGAATCGATCTCGTCGATGAACACGATCGCCGGCGCCCGCTGGCGCGCCTGCTGAAAGAGGTCGCGCACCCGGGCGGCGCCGAGCCCGACGAAGAGCTCGATGAACTCGGACGCCGAGATGTAGAAGAACGGGACCTCGGCCTCTCCCGCTATGGCGCGCGCCAGCAGTGTCTTGCCGGTGCCCGGCGGGCCCACCAGGAGCACTCCCTTGGGTATGCGCGCCCCGACTTTCTTGAACTTGTCGGGGGACTTGAGGTACTCGACCATCTCTTGGAGCTCGGTCTCGACCTCGTCCACGCCGGCGACGTCCGCGAACGTGGTCTTGAGATCGGTGCGGTCGTAGAGCTTGGCCTTGTTCTTGCCCAGGGACAGGGGCCCGCCGGCGCCGCCGCCGAGCTGCTGGCGCGCCCGCCGAAAGACGAAGAAATAGATGAGGCCTCCAAAGATCAAGAACGGCACGAAGCCGACCAGGAGCTGCGTCAACAAACCCGGCTGCGACCCGGACAACGTGACGCCTTGTTTGGTCAGCCTCTGTGCGAGCTGGTTGGTCGTAAAGTCGGGGGGCAGCGTAGTGCTGAACAGCCTCTCCTCGTCACCCGCGGTGTAGGTGCCGGTCACCGACCCGGTCCCGATCGTGGCTTCGGTGACCCGGCCGCGGTCGACGAGGCCCAGCAGGCGGGACAGCGGCACTTCCTCGGACGAGGCCGCGAGCGAGTTCACCGCAAACAGGAGAAGCAGCAGCCCACCCACGATCCAAGCGATCGAGACCCACCGCCGGTTGCCTTCGAACGGGCCCGGGCCCGAGCCCGGCCCGGTGCCGGGCTTGTTGGGGGCGAGCCTTTTCTTGGGCGGAGCGCCGCGTGGGTTGTTGGGGTTGTCCACGCTCGGAAGCGTACCCCGACCAAGCGACAAAAAGCCGGGGGCCGGGGGACCG
>DASRPA010000117.1:0-2469 GCA_035646635.1 Actinomycetota bacterium
TGTGGTTCTGGCGACATCCGTGATGGTAGGACGACGCTGTGACCTAGCGGCCTCCCTCGCTCCACTCGGCTCTTCGCGCTCGCTCGGCTCTTCGGCGTCATCCTTTTCATAAACCGCTTTAAGTTCGCAGTGCAGGCTAGGGCTCCTTGGGGGCTGAAAGTCGCGCGTTCCTGTCAAGTTTTCACGCTGCCGCCTTGATGCGCGCCTGCGCCACGTAGTCGTCGATGGTGTGATCAACGACACGAAGAGCACGCCGTAGCTCAAGCGGCGCCGGCGGCAGGTGGGCTGCGAGCAAAGGCCCGAGCAGTCGGTCGTGGAGCTTCTTGTAGAACAGCGCCACGCGCACTCCTTCGGATGTGAGCACGTAGACGTTGGTGCGCTCGAGCCGGCGGATGAGCCCCTTGCGCCTGAGGCGGCGCAGGTCATAGGTCATCTGCGAGGCCGTGTAGGCGGTGCCGAGCAGTCCGGCCACCTGGGCGCGAAGGCTCCGGTTGGTGAAGCCGGTGACGGCGTTCAAGGCCCCGCAGAGGGCGCCGACCAGGGCCATGACGCGTGGGTCCCCGAAGCGCAAGGCTCCGGTTCTTTGGCCCTCCTCTGTCGAGGGCAGTGCGACGCGCTCGAATAGAGCGGTCGAGATGGCACAGCCCTGGCCGGCACGCTGAACCTGGAGCAGGCGGTGGTTGGCCGCACGGGCCTTGGCCTGCAGCTCGGGAAGGTGCTCGAGGCGTCTCAGGCACCCGAGGTCGGTGGGAGAGTTCACGACCGTCTCGATGCGCAGCGCCCGTCCCTCCTTCAGGTATTCCTTGATGCGCGAATGGCGATAGAAGGCGTTGAGGGTGACATCGACGCCGCGCGTAACAACCTTGGTCTTGAACGTGCCGCAGGTGTTCTTTCTCACCTGACGGCCGAAGATGAACTCGATTTCGTCGGGCCGTCCCGTGTCGAGGTTGTCCGCGACCAAGGCCTCGAAGAAGGCGCGCGCTCTGCGAGGGGCGTCGAAGACGACCGTGCGCCCGACTTCGATCTGGCGCATCGACAGCTCCCACCAGTAGCCGGCGGCGCGGTCGGAGGCGCCCAGGGGTGTCGGGATGACCCTCATCCAGCGTTCGAAGAACATGAGGATGTGGTTGGGGCCGAGCTGATCGCAGATGGCCTGGAGGTGCTCGGGGTCGTCGCAGGCGGCAAAGCCGTTGGCGAGCTCGGTGAAACCGAGGCCCGCGGCGCGAGCCTGGCGCTTGGCCCACTCATGGCCGTTGAGCCACACCTTCGCGGGGTAGGGGAAGTAGCTGCAGATCTTGATGAAGCCGGGGCCGAAGCGGGCGTCGGAGATGTAGAAGTAGAACACCGTGACCCGGCGGTCGGCCTTGGCGAAGCGAAACTGAGGTGGTCCGGGCTTGTCACTGGGTCGCCGATATCCGGTGAACACGGACTGGAACTCCTGGGCCACCCCGATGGCCACGATCCCAGGTTCGGTCGCTTTGTCGAGATAGGGGCGCATGACGTCGATCTTGCGATCGCCCTTGGAAAAGCGGATGAGCGGGATGTCGCGCTCTTCCGCGAAGCGGGTCACGGCCTTGCGGAAGGCGTCGCCGATCTTGGAGAACAGTGCCGGTGACGGGATAGGGTTGCCGCGGTGCTGGGTGAGGAAGGTGACGACCTGGCCGCTGACCTGGAGGTTGGGGACGTAGGCGTTGAGGTAGATGCGGTCGAGGCATTCGATGTCCAGTGTGACGTGGCCATCGAGAACATCGTTGATGTTGCAAACCGAGGCCACGGTAGCGATCCTTTCGTGAGGACGGGCTCGGACCCACAATCGCGCCGCACCCGAGGGGAGTGTCAAGCAGAAGGTGGTTCCGCTCGGCGGTCCGAGGCTGGCCTCACTGGAGCCTCCCCAGAAGTTCTCACTGAAATTCCCTGCCCCTGACAAATCCACAGAAGCCGAAAGGCCTCCCCCGAAGCTGATTGCGTCTCAGCAGTCAGATCGAAGGAGGCCCGGCTCAGATGCTGTCATGGGAGGAGTTCGTGGAGATACGGAATCTGTTCGAAAGAGGTTGGTCGATCAAGGCGATCGCACAACACGTTGGCAAGGACCGCAAGACGGTGCGCCGCTACCTCAACGACCCCGACGCCAAGCCGGGGGAGCGCAAGCCGGCCGAAAGGGCAATCGACCCGTTCACCAACTACATCGATGCGCGCCTCGAGGACAACCCGAGCATCGCCGGGACGGTGCTGCTGCGAGAGGTCCAAGACCTCGGCTATGCGGGCTCCTATCAGACCCTGGCCCGCCACCTCACCGGGATCCGCCCCGATGTCCCCGCGCTCGGCGAGAGCAACGGCCCCGCCGAGTCGGTCCGGATGATCCACCGCGCCGGCTCCGCCCAAGCGGACTGGTCGCCGTTCTTCTGGACCCCTTCGGGCGCCACCGAGGAGATCGAGATCCAGCTGTTCGCGATCGAGCTGTGCCGGTCG
>DASRPA010000118.1:0-2156 GCA_035646635.1 Actinomycetota bacterium
GCACACACCCTGGAGTACTACCAGGTACTCCAAGAGGTTCAGGGCGGCCGCTACCAACCAGAGCGTGACGCGGCCGCGTGGGTCAGCTTCTGCGTTGACGCGCACTTCGCTCAAGCGCGGAAGCGGCTCGACCAAATCGAGAAGGCCGGTGTCCGATGGAGTTATCTCGAGCAGCTTGTAGAGAGACGCGGCTGGCCGGATCGACTCGTCATCGCACTCGAGCAAAGCCTCGTCGGCGGCACCGATCGCTCCCGCCACAGCGACGAAGCCGGCGTGTCCCGTGCGTCCGGGACCAACGACCTCCGGCGCCTCCTCGACGCCGGACTGCTCAACCAACACGGTCGCGGTCGAAGTACCCGGTACTACGCAAGCGACCAGCTCCGCTCCGACGTAGCCACCGCAATCGAAGACCGACGAGCGGACCGCCGGACTACTCGTGCCACGGGTGGAGCACTCGTGATCTGAGATCGACCAGGTCCTCGACGATGTGGGCGGAGTCGGTGTCGGCGCTCTCCTCGGCCACCTCCTGAAGGCGAGGCGCAGTGACGCTCTCGGTGCGCACCGTATTTTCGCCTCCCTGATCCGGGATCGCGCGCTCGTTCACATATAGATTTTCGGCATGTTGAAGCCGAAGCTCGCGTGGCTGCTCATCTTTGTTCCCGTGGCGGTGGTGCTCGAGATCACGCACGCGGACCCCGTGATCATCTTCGCCGTCTCGGCCCTCGCCATCCTGCCGCTGGCGGGTCAGATCGGCCACGCCACCGAGGATATGGCGGCCCGCTCCGGCCCCCAGATCGGAGGGCTGCTCAACGCCACTTTCGGCAACGTCACCGAGATGATCATCGCCTTCTTCTTGATTCTCGAGGGCGAGCTCGAGGTCGTGAAGGCCTCCATCACCGGCTCGATCATCGGCAACGTCCTCGTGGTCCTGGGCCTGGCGTTCCTGGTGGGCGGCTGGACCCGTGAGGAGCAGACCTTCAACCGGGCCTCGGCGGGCCTGCACTCGGCCTCCCTCGTCATCGCGGTCGTGGGCCTGATGATGCCCGCCCTGTTCTCATTCACCCCGGAGGCGTCGGGCTTTCGCACCGAGGCCGTATCGGTCGGGGTCGCGATCATCCTCATCGCCGTCTACGTCTTGAGCCTTCTGTTCTCCTTCAAGACACACAAGGCGCTGTTCCGCAGCACCGAGCACTCAGGAGAGCCCAAGTGGTCTCTGGGCCGCGCCCTCGGAGTGCTGGCCGGGGCCACCGTGCTGGTGGGTCTCATGAGCGAGTTCCTCGTGGGCGCACTCGAGGTCACCACCGAGGAGCTGGGGCTCTCCAAGCTGTTCGTGGGCCTCATCGTGGTGCCCATCGTCGGCAATGCCGCCGAGCACTCATCGGCGATCTTCCTGGCGGCCAAGGACAAGATGGACGTCTCGGTCGAGATCGCGGTGGGTTCGTCGACTCAGATCGCCCTCTTCGTCGCCCCCATGCTGGTGTTCGTGTCACTCCTGGTGGGGCAACCGATGGACCTGATCTTCTCGGGCATCGAGATCGCGGCGGTGGCGTTCTCGGCCCTGATCCTTGGCTTCATCACGCTCGACGCCCGCTCCAACTGGATCGAGGGGGCACAGCTCGTGGCCGCCTACCTGATCATGGCCGTTTCGTTCTTCTTCCTATAAAGGAGGCACTCCCTTGCCGCGCGCCATCGATTTCCATGTCCACTGCTCCACCACGGAATGGCTCGAGGGCTCCATCGGCCCGATGCTCGAGGCCACCGCCCGCTACTTCCGCACCGAGGTCAGGGTTCGCACCGTCGAGGAGATGGCCGAGGAGTACCGGGCCTGGGACCTCCTCGGCGTGCTGTTGGCGTGGGACGCTGAGACCGCCACCGGCCGGCCGCCCCTCACCAACGACCGGGTGGCTGAGATCTGCCGCGCCTACCCAGAACAGTTCGTGGGCTTCGCGTCGGTCGACCCTCACAAGCCCGACGCCACCGAAGAGCTCGAAAGGGCCGTTACGGAGCTGGGCCTCAAAGGCCTCAAGATCCATCCCCAGGTGCAGGCCTTCTATCCCGACGAGCCCCGCTTCGAGCCGCTGTGGGACGTCTGCGAGGCGCATTCGCTGCCGATAATCGTCCACGTCGGCCAGACGGGCCTGGGGGCGGGAGTGCCG
>DASRPA010000119.1:0-7110 GCA_035646635.1 Actinomycetota bacterium
GCGTGGCGGGGCGCGTTCGACAAGGACCGCCATGTGACGGTGCAGAACTTCACCATGTACTGGCACTTTGTCGACATCGTATGGGTATTGGTCCTGGCAACCATCTATTTGTCCCCGAGCCTGTGAGGTCTGTGTGGCTCAAGCCGTAAGCCGAGCGGAAAGAGGCGGCTCCCGGCGGCTGTGGTTCGGCGTGTTCGCGGGCCCGGTGGCATGGAGCCTGCAGATACTCATCGGATACAACCTCGAGGAGATCGCCTGCAATCCCGGCTCTCAGACGCAGCAACTGGCAGGCGCGGGGATCGAGCCGGTGGCGGTGTGGCTGACCCTGGCAACGGGTGCACTTGCTCTGGCCGGTGTGCTCGTCTCCTTCAGTTGTTGGCGACGAGTCCGGGCCACGCACGACTCGACGCCCGGCGGACGCGCCGAGTGGATGGCTTGGGCCGGCATCGTCACCAGCGGCCTCTTCGCGTTCTGGATCCTCCTCGCTCTGGTCGCACCGGGCTTTCTCGTGGCCTGCGACCCCTCGCTGTGAGTGAGCCTGCCGGCTGGAGCTTCGATCCAGTCCTCGTCGTCGCGGTCGCAGCTACGGCTTGGTGTTACGTGCTGGGTCTGAGAAAACTGTGGGCTGGGGGTCGCGGCAGGGGTGTCCCGTTACGCAGAGCCGTCTCTTTCTTCGCCGGCCTCGTCGGACTTGTCGTAGCCCTGATGTCTCCGTTGGACGAGCTCGCGGTGCAGCTATTCTCGTGGCACATGGTTCAGCATCTCGTGCTGATCCTGATCGTCGCTCCCCTGCTCGTCTATGGAGCACCGGCGCTGGTGATCACGCTGGCGCTCCCGCACGCGACTCGCAAGGACCTGCGCGCGCTGGAGCGCTCTCGGCCGATGGTGTTGTTGAAGACAGTGTTGTTCCACTCCGTAATCGCCGGAGCCCTGTTTGCGCTCGCGCTGTGGGCCTGGCATCTTCCATCCCTTTACCAGTCGGCCGTCGCCGATGACCGGTGGCATGTACTGGAGCACTCGAGCTTTGTAGGGGCTTCGTTGCTGTTCTGGATGCACGTGATCGGACGCAGGCGTCACCGGCTCGACTTTGGGCCCGCCATCCTTCTTGTCTTCGTGAGCGGACTGCAGAGCGCCGCCCTGTCCGTCGTGCTCATCTTCTCGGGCCGCGCCCTTTATCCCATCCACGCGCGCAGTGCGCGTGCGTGGGGGCTCACTCCGCTCGAGGATCAGCAACTCGCCGGAGCCATCATGTGGACGCCGGTTGGTCTTGTGTTCCTGGTCACGATCGTGGTTCTGCTGGCCCGCTGGCTCAAGGCCATGGACCGCCGCCGCCCGCCCACAGAGGCCGGCGTCACGGTGTCGTGGAGCGGGCGATGAGCGGTCGCGCACGCATCCTCTTGCTCCTTGTGGGCATCGGCGCGCTCTTGCTGCCGGCCTGCGTCTACTTCCAGGGCCAGACCGAGCGCTACAGCCCGCCGGCAACTCCATCGGCCACTGCTCGGACCGGGAACGAGCTCTATGCGCGCGATTGCGCGTGGTGCCATGGCGATCAAGGAGGCGGCACCAGCCGAGCACCAGACTTGGTTACGGGCACGAACGGCCCTGCGTACACGCATTTCATGCTGACCAGCGGAAGAATGCCGATCGACTTCCCCACACAAGTAATCAAGCGGTCCCCGCCCGCCTACGACGACCAAGACGTCGACGCCATCATCGCTCACGTCGACTCGCTGGGGGCGACCGGACCGCCGATCCCCGACCTCGATCCGGCGGCCGGAGAGATCGGGCTGGGGGCCGAGCTCTATCAGGAGAATTGCGCCGCGTGCCACTCCACCACTGCAGTCGGCGGTGCGCTTGCACCGGGCACGGCCCGAGACATCAGCGGAACGGTCGCACGCCGCACGGGTCTGGTCGCGCCCAGCCTCGAGCAATCTTCCGCCACCGAGACCGCCGAAGCCATGCTGGTTGGCCCCGGCACCATGCCGGTGTTCGGGACCGAGACCTTTTCGGAGGATGAGATCGACTCCATCGTGCGCTATGTCCTTTACCTTCAAGACCCGATCGACCGGGGTGGGGCGCCCATCGGCAGAATCGGGCCGGTCGCCGAAGGCGCGGTGGGTTGGATAGTGGGCCTCGGAGCCCTGCTTCTGGTAGCCCGCGTAATCGGCACCAGGACGGGGGACGAGTGAAGAGGAAAAGGGGCTCCTCGAGAGCGATGGGCCTGGGCTTCGGGGCCAGCGTGGTGGCCTCGATCGGCCTTACGGCCCTCTATGCGTTGGGCGGGCAACCGCAGCTCGAAGGGATACTGCTGGGCGTCTCGCTAGGTGGGATCGCCCTCGGGCTGATCCTGTGGGGAGAGGAGCTCATGCCTTCTGTGCCTTTCGTCCAGGAGCGCCACGACCTCCCCTCCACGGGCCAGGAGAGAGGGCAGGCGGAGGAATCCTTCGAGGCGGGGGCAGAGCTCGTCGAGCGGCGGAGCTTCGTGGGCAAGATGCTGGGGGCGGCGGTGGCGGCCCTGGGTCTCGTGGCGCTGTTTCCCATCCGTTCGCTCGGGACCAGGCCCGGCCCCTCGTTGTACCGGACCCCGTGGAGCGCCGGGGCACGCCTTGTGACGGTGGACGATGAACCGGTCTTGGCCGACGGCCTCCAGGTGAACGGCGTGCTCACGGTCTTTCCCGAGGGGCACACCGGCTCCGCGGACGCCCAGACGCTGCTCATCAGATTCGATGCGGCCGAGGCCCCGGATCTGCCCGGCCCCCTGGAGTGGACGCCCGAAGGATTCATCGCCTTCTCCAAGGTATGCACTCACGCAGGCTGTCCGGTGGGTCTCTATCAACCCCAGTCACGTGAGCTGTTCTGTCCCTGCCACCAGTCCGTGTTCGCGGTCATGGAGGGGGCCAAGCCCACGGCCGGACCGGCCACCCGCCCATTGCCTCAGCTTCCGCTCGCCATCGACGAAGAGGGATACGTGGTCGCCCAGGGCGACTATCTCGAGCCCATCGGGCCCGGCTTCTGGAGCCGCGGCCGTGATTAAGCGCACGGCTCGCTGGATAGACGACCGCCTCGGCGCCTCGTCTTTCACCAGGGAAGCTCTGAACAAGGTCTTTCCCGACCACTGGTCGTTCATGTTCGGTGAGATCGCTCTCTATTCCTTCGTGGTGTTGCTGCTAACTGGGACCTTTCTCACGTTCTTCTTCGAGCCGAGCGTCACCGAGGTGACCTACGACGGCGCCTATGCGCCACTTAGAGGCGTACACATGTCGGACGCCTATAGGTCGGTGTTGGACCTCAGCTTCGAGGTCCGGGCCGGTCTCGTCATGCGCCAGATCCACCACTGGGCCGCGTTGGTGTTCATCGCCTCGATCGTGGCGCACCTGTGCCGCATCTTCTTCACCGGAGCGTTTAGACGCCCGCGCGAACTCAACTGGATGATCGGCGTAACCCTGTTGGTGCTCGCGATCTTCAACGGGTTCACGGGCTACTCGCTGCCCGACGACCTGCTGTCCGGCACGGGGCTGAGAATCGCCTACTCCATCGCGCTGTCGATGCCCTTGATCGGGACCTGGATGGCCTTTCTCATCTTCGGTGGCGAGTTCCCCGCCGACCAAATCATCGGCCGGCTGTTCGTAGTCCACATTCTGCTCATCCCCGCCCTTCTCGTGGGCATGATCGGCGCCCATTTGGCCATGCTGTGGCGCCAGAAGCACACGCAGTTTCGGGAGCCGGGCCGGACCGAGACGAACGTGGTCGGCTCCAAGCTGTGGCCCACGTACGCGGCCAAGTCGATGGGCTTTTTCTTCGCAGTGTTTGCGGTGCTCGCCTTTCTCGGCGGATTGGTGCAGATCAACCCCGTGTGGCTCTACGGGCCGTTCGAGCCGCAGCAGGTGTCATCGCCGGCTCAACCCGACTGGTATCTCGGATGGGTCGATGGTGCTCTGCGCGTCTTCCCGCCGTGGGAGCTGCGCGCCTTCGGCTTCGAGCTTCCCAACCCCTTCTTTCCCGCCGTGCTGATGCCGGGGATAACCTTTGCGCTGTTGTATGCGTGGCCCTTTCTCGAAGCGCGTTACTCGAAGGACCACGCGGTTCATCATCTCCTCGACCGGCCGCGCGATCATCCCGTCAGGACCGCGTTGGGCGCTGCCACTCTCGCCTTCTATGCGGCCATGTTCTTTGCCGCCTCGATCGACCTCCTCGCCAAGTGGATGCGAGTATCGGTCCACACCATGCTGTTCATCTTTCAGGTTCTTGTGATCGTGTCTCCGATCGTCGCCGGGTGGGTCACCTATCGATTGATGAAAGCGCTGCAGGCCAGCGGCGCGGATCGTTTCGGGCACATGCCGCTGTCCGCGCTGAGGTCGCCTCCGGAGACGAGCGAACGATCATGACCAAGGCGGTGTCATCCGTTCTCACACTTTTATTGAGCGCGGCCCTTTTCGCGTGCGGCCCCGGAGCGCTGGTGCCGGGCGGTACGGAACCCCCCCAGGCGCGAGGCAGCGCGGTGGACATCGGCTCGGGCCAGCTGGAGTTGGGATTCAGACTAGCGTCGCTCCGGGGGCAGAACCTGGTCTCGGTCGAGCTCGACAAGAGGCACCAGCGCGCTGAAGCAATGCTGGCCGTTGAGCGCGCACGGCGATACGCACGGGCGGCCGAGGCGGCCGCCGGTGGCGCGCGAGCTCACTTTCTTCGCCTGGACCTGGAGCTCGCGTTCGCGTCCAGGTCGCTGCGGCGGGTGGGTGAAGGTGGCGCTTTTGCCGAAGCTCTGGCCACAGCCGGCACAACAACCCTCGAGATCGAGTCGGAGATCGTCGGGAAGACCGCCCGGCTTGCGGCTTACAAAGCGACGATCGTGGTCAGCCTGGTGGATGAGGCCGCCATTCTCTATGAGGGCGCAGTAGAGGGACCCTTTGATCCCGAGGATTATCGGGCCGCCTACGGATCGCTGCGAGAAGCCGAGAACATCCACGAAGGGCTCGCCACCGTGCTCGAGGAGAACACGAACGACGAGGCAAGGGCCGCGGACATCCTTCTTGCGGCGATATTCGGGGCCATGCCTTCAGCTGACCCACCCATCCGCCTGCTTCCTGCGGACGAAGTGGCGGCCGACGCTTACATGTTGGGAGTGCTTCTCGCCGACAAACACGGCGCCATGACTCCCCCCAGCGGCTCCCTTGCGCCTCCGCATTTGTACATCGCCCTGCTTCTCGAAGAGGTGCTCGGGAGCTTTGAGTCGGGCGAGACAGGAGTCGCCGATGTACTGCTGGAAAAGGTCCGAGCGTCTCTCTGCTGCCCGGCGACGAGTGCGGGAGACGCTCTCGAGACCGAGCTCGCGCTGCTCTCGAATGCCATCCGTTCGGGCGCGGCCGACTCAGACGTCGAGACTCTAGTGGAGCGCAGCTCTGAGCTGGCCGAGGATTCGGCGTGATGGGATTCCAGAGAGACAAACCGGGGATCGAGGTCGTCGAGCAGGACCAGGATCGGTGGGGATGGCGCTACGTGGACCACGGCCGAGGGCAGGTGCTTACAGGCAACGACACGTTTTACTCGGAAGAGGAGGCGGTGCATTCGGCGAGCGCCGCCTATCCCGACATCGACAACATCTCCATCCACGCGCAGCGAGCACCAGCCGGACCGGCAGATCTAGAGGTGAACACCCGCGCCGAAGCACGGCGGCTGGGGCTGGTGCTGGGCGCGGCGCTGGTGGGAGCGCTGGTGCTACGAGCGCTCCGACGTCGCAGCTCCTGAGGCAACGAGCTCCGAGAGGTTGCACGACAGCACCAGCTCGCCCTCGGCGAAAACGACCACCGCATCGAGCTGCGGGCTGATGGCGACATCGGCTTCTCGTCCGGTGCCTATGACACCGGTGAGTAGCGAAGTGAGGTTACGAAAGACGGCGTCACTGCTCGAGTTATCCATGTCTCAACGCTAGGCGGCGCGCGCCACGCAAACTGTGGCGCGCGCCACACTCAGCGAAGAAATCCGTCTTACCTCTCGATATGGAGCACCCGGCCCCCGCCCGGGAGAATGCTGCGATCGGAGACGTAGATGTCGTTCTCCTCGATGGCGAGTCCCAGCGAGAAGTCCAGGTGTCCTCTGGCGATCTCGGTGTGCACTCCGCCCCCGTCAAGACGGTACAGGCGTCCGTGCCCTGGATCGGGATCGAGGAGCGACCGAGTCGCGAGTTGCAGGACGTAGAGCTTGCCGTCGTCGCCGAACTCGAGGTCGGATATGTGGGTGAAGCCCCGCGCATAGACTTCCGGATCCTCTCCGGGCACGACTCGGAAGACCCTCGCCCTGCCTGCGGGGAACGGGAATCCGGTGAGCTGGCCGACGTAGTAGGCGCCGTCGGGTCCACGCGTCACCGAGGTCGGCACCGGCTGCATGGGGACCTTGGTTCCCGGTGGCAGGCCGAGAAAAGCGGGGGCCTTGACCATCACGAAGGGGAAGACGGCAAGCGTCGAGACCTTTCCATCCTCGTCGACGTGCAACAGGCTGTTCCCGCCGGCGTCGGCAACGACCGCCCCGTCTCTCTCGTAGTACACGGAGTTCGGGTTCGTGTCCACCGCAGCACCCGGCTGGTCTCCGTCGGGGTTGGTTGCGGCCTCAAAAGAGGCGATATCCGCCAGCCTCGTCATCGCACCCCTTTGGGTAACAGTTTGAACGGTCGCCATCTCGCGGCCAGGGGCTCCCAGCTTGGCTCGCAGTGCCGGATCGGCGGCCAGACCGATGGTCATGAGCGCCCGCCGACCCTTGAAGTCGATGTCTGAAGGACCTATTGCAAAAGCGCCGCCCGCCTCCGGGTCGGCGATCGAGGGAAGCCCCGTCACGACTCGGTGCTGCTCTCCGTCACCGTTTTCGATCGCGGTGATCGCTCCGGTGGCCCCTAAGCACTCGTCCACACCGGCCGAGGTGCGGATGCAAGCGCCGTTCCCACCCTTGCCCGCCTCGGCCACGTAGACGTCCCCGTTGGGCGCTACATCAAGGCCCCGAGGATTATTGAGCCCGGTGGCAACGACCTCCACAGTGACGGCCGCCGAAGCGAGGGGGCCGAGGGAAACCACCAGTGAGGTTAGAAGTCCCAGACAGAGAAAGACCTGAAAACGGAATCGCCGT
>DASRPA010000120.1:0-19446 GCA_035646635.1 Actinomycetota bacterium
CTCCGTGACCGTCGTTTCCGGCCCCTCCGTGACCGTCGTTTCCGGCCCCTCCGTGACCGTCGTTTCCGGCCCCTCCGTGACCGTCGTTTCCGGCCCCTCCGTGACCGTCGGGAGTGGTTCTTCCGGGAGCGTGGCCCAGCCCCGCGAGGGGAGGCCCCAGAGATGCACGAACCCCTGAGCGTCTGAGTGATCGAAGGAGTCGGCCGCGTCGTAGGTGGCGAGCGAGTGCCGGTAGAGGGAGTGCTCGGAGCGGCGGCCCGTCGGGATACAGGTTCCCGCCGAGAGGCGCAGGCGCACATCACCGGTGACCGACTCTTGCGTGCTCTCGGCGAACGCATCGAGCGCCTGCCTCAAGGGCGAGTACCAGAGCCCCTCGTAGACGAGCGTCGCCCACACCTGCTCGAGCCCCCGCTTCTCGCGTGCCACCGCCCGTTCCAACGTCAGCGCCTCGAGATCGACATGAGCGGCGATGAGGCTCAGCGCCGCAGGCGCCTCGTAGATCTCGCGCGACTTGATCCCCACGAGGCGGTCCTCGACCATGTCGATACGCCCATAGCCGTAGGAGCCGGCGATCTTGCCCAGAACCTCGATGACGCCGCGGGGCTCGAGCGTCTCACCTGCAAGGGCCACCGGCGCACCGGCTGAGAAGGAGACCTCGATGTCTGAGGCCGCGGGCGCCTCGGAGGGCTCCGCCGTGAGGGCGTAGACGTCTGCGGGAGGCGCGGCCCACGGGTCTTCCAGCACCCCGCACTCGATGCTGCGGCCCCACAGGTTCTCGTCGATGGAGTACGGATGTGCCTTGGTCGTCTCGATAGGGAGGGAACGGGCGTGCGCGTAATCGATCGTGTCGGAGCGGTTCATACCCCAGTCCCTGACCGGCGCCAGGACATCGAGATCGGGAGCGAGCGCGCCGAGCGCGACTTCGAAGCGAACCTGGTCGTTGCCCTTGCCGGTGCAGCCGTGGGCCACCGCGCCGGCATCGGTTTCGGCGGCGACCTCCACGAGCAAGCGGGCGATCAAGGGACGAGATAGCGCGGAGATCAGTGGATAGCGCCCTTGGTAAAGCGCGTTCATCTTGAGCGCCGGGAGAACGAAGGCGTCGACGAACTCGGCGCGTGCATCGACCGCGCGCGCCTCTATTGCACCAAGGCTCAAGGCACGTGCGACTGCGCGCGATAGGTCGCCGGGCTGCCCCACGTCGGCCGCAACGGCCACCACTTCGTAGCCCTGCTCGATGAGCCAGGGGATCGCAACCGACGTGTCGAGTCCTCCCGAATAGGCGAGCACGACTCTCTCTTTATTCCCGGTTGGCAAGTTCATCGGGCAGCCTCCAAGGTTGTGTTGGTATCACTCCAGCGTCGAGCCAGTGCGGCGGCATGCCGGGGGCCGGGGGTTGCCACGAAGATCGTGTCGTCGCCCGCCACGCTTCCCACCACTTCAGGAACTCCGCTGAGGTCGACGGCGCGCGCCACGATCGCGGCATGTCCCGGCGCCGTGAGCACCACCACGAGCGACGACGCTGCCCGGATCTCGAGCGCGAACTCGGCCAACGTGCGAGTCAAGTTGCGCTCGTTGAGGTCTCTGCCCGGCGCGCGGCGATCATCCTCGGCCAGAACGTAACGGACGCCGTCTTCGGAGCGGGACTTGATCGCTCCTATCGCGCGCAGGTCGCGCGACACGGTCGTCTGCGTCACGTCGTGACCCGCGGCCCGCAACGCTTCGACGATCTCGAGCTGGCTCCGAGCCCTTCCCGCGCGCAGCAAACGCAAAAGATCTCTACGCCGTTCCGGTCGCACCGGCCACCTCCTCGAGAATCTCAAGCGCTTCGTGGATGTCGTCATCGGTGATGACCAGGGGCGGCGTCAGCCGCACCACGCTGGGGGTCGCGTCGTTGACGAGCAGGCCGCGTTCGAGCGCGGCTTCGGCGACTGCGCGCGCCTTGGGCTCGAGAAGCTCGACTCCAATCAGCAGGCCTCGGCCGCGCACGTCGGCGGCGTCGCTGAAGATGGCGGCGAGCCCCTGAATCAAGAGTTCGCCTGTCGCCTTGGCGCGCTCGAGAAGACCTTCTGAGGCGATGATCTCGAGCACCGCCAGCGCGGTCCCCGATTGCACCGGGCCTCCACCGAACGTGCAGCCATGGTCTCCCGGCTCGAAGGTTGACGCCACCGCCGGTGCAGCGAGGCAGGCCCCGATAGGAAGCCCTCCGGCCAGGCCCTTGGCGATGCACATGATGTCGGGGGGGACGCCCTCGTGTTGGTGCGCCCACCACGCCCCCGTCCTGCCCACGCCGGTCTGGACCTCGTCGAGGATCAGCAGCGCGCCGGCGCGCGCACACGCCTCTCGTGCTGCGGCCAGATAGCCCTCGGGCGGCACGACCACCCCTGCCTCGCCCTGGATCGGCTCCAGCAGGACCGCGGCGACATCGCCGCCGACGGCATCGTCCAGCACCTCGACGTCGCCAAATGGAACGTGAGAGAAACCGGGGGGCAGGGGCTCGAAGGCAGTGCGCTTGGCCGGCTGCCCGGTGGCGGCGAGGGCACCGAGTGTCCGGCCGTGAAAGCCTCCTTCGGCGGCGACTATGCGATGCCGCCCCCGGCTTCGCCCCCATTTCCTCGCCAGCTTGATGGCTGCCTCGATGGCCTCGGCCCCCGAGTTGCACAGAAAGGTGTGCATTCCGCCGGTGAGCGCAGCAAGCTCTGCGGCCAGCTCCTCGGCGGGGCCGGTGTGGTAGAGGTTCGAGACGTGCACGAGCTTGCTCGCCTGGCGATTTATCGCCTCGGTCAGAGCCGGGTGGCCGTGGCCCACGCTCGCTACTGCGATCCCCGCCACACAATCGATGTAGGAGCGACCGGTGGCGTCGAAGAGGCGGGCGCCGGAGCCCGAGGCCAGCTCCAGATCCCAGCGGCGGTAGGTGTTCATGAGGGTCACGGCAGCACCTGCGTGCCGATGCCCTCGTCGGTGAAGATCTCGAGCAACAGCGCATGCTGGACTCGGCCGTCGAGGATGTGGACCTTCCCCACTCCGTGCTGCAGAGCATCGACCGCCGAGGAGGCCTTCGGGCGCATGCCCGCCGACAACCCCGGGAGCATCGCCTGAAGCCGCTCGCAGTCGAGCTCTGAGAGCAGCGAGCCGTCATCGCCGAAGTCTGCGTACAGACCCGGGACGTTGGTGAGGTAGACGAGCTTGGCGGCGTGGAGGGACGAGGCGAGTGCGGCGGCGGCCGCGTCCGCGTTGATATTCAGGAAGCCGCCATCGGACCCCGGTGCAACCGAAGCCACGACCGGCGTGTAGCCGTTTTCCAGAAGGTCGTCGAGCACTTCGGCGCGCACGCTCGCCACCCGCCCCACGCGCCCCAGCGACTGTTCCGCCGGGCCGTTCAGCGGGACCGCTTCGAGGAGGCTAGCGTCGGCGCCCGACAGCCCGATGGCTCTCAGCCCGGCGGCGCACAGCCGTCCTACGAGGTCCGAGTTGATCGAGCCGACCAGCACCCGGCGCACGGTTTCCATGGCGGCGTCGTCGGTGACTCGCAGACCGCCCACGAAGGTGGGCTCGAGGCCGGCCTCGGACATGGCCGCGCTGACCTGCGGTCCACCGCCGTGCACCACGACGAGCCTTATGCCGACCAGTGCCAGCAGTGCCAGGTCGGAGGCCACCAGGGCGGCGTGGCCCGGGTCGTCGAGCGCTTCCCCGCCCAGCTTGATCACCACCGTGTGACCCTTGTAGGTGCGGATGTAGGGGAGAGCCTGGGACAGTACTCGTGCCTTGTCCTCGGCCCCCAGCTCTTTCTCGAGCGTCCCGTCGATCACGTAGTACCCCCGGCGTTGAGCTCGACGTAGGCAGTTGATAGATCAGCGCTCAGGACCTCCACGTGTGCCGGTCCCCGCCCCACCACGCACGAGATGCGGATCTCCTCGGAGGCCATCTCCGCGGCAGCCTTGGCCATGCCGTCCATGCCGCCAAAGGGGGCGCCCGCCGAGAACACTTGCTGTGCGCCGATCCACAGGTCGAGCACACTCGGGTCGAGCGACCGGTCGGCCGCTCCCAGCGCCGAGATCACTCGGCCCCAGTTGGGATCTCCCCCGTTCACGGCCGCTCGCCACAAACACGACGCCGCCACTGCACGGCCGAGAGCCACTCCATGGTCTTCATCGGTGGCGCCCGAGACCTCGATGCGCACGAGCTTGGTTGAACCCTCCGCGTCGCGCACCATTTGCTCGGCCAAAGAGGAGCAGACCTCCGCCAGCGCGGCGTCGAAGCGCGCACGCTCGATGGGCGCCCCCAGGGCCGTTGACAACAGATAGACGGAGTCGTTCGTGCTCTCGCAGGCATCAACCGAGATGCGATCGAAGCTCGTCCTCACCGCAGAGGTAAGCGACTCTTGCAGGTGGTCCTGCGAAACAACGGCGTCGGTGGCGATGAATGCCAGCATCGTCGCCATGTTCGGCGCCAGCATCGCGGCCCCCTTCGCCACTCCTGTTATGGAGGCGCCCTCGACCTCCCGGCGCGCCAGCTTCGGCCGGGTGTCGGTGGTCAGGATCGAGGCGGCGAACTCGGCGGTGTCCTCGCTCAGCGCGGCCGCGGCCCTCGGCAGCGCGCTCACGATGCGGTCGGCGGGCAGGGGAACGCCGATGGGGCCTGTCGAGGACACCAGGACCTCTTCGGCGTTGCATCCAAGGACGTCTGCGGCGGCCGCGGCGGTGCTCTCGACCGCGGAGTAACCGTCGGGGCCGGTGCAGGCGTTGGCGTTGCCGCTGTTGACGACCAGCGCCCGCACCGATTGTCGGAGCCGCGCCCGGGACCAGGTCACCGGGGCCGCGGCCGCGGCGTTACGAGTGAACGTTCCCGCCCACGCGATTGGAAGCTCGCTCGTCAGGAAGCCGAGGTCGCGCTCTCCGCGTGGCTTTATGCCGCACGCAATGCCCGAGCTCGTCACCCCGCGCGGCCACCTCACGGCCATACCCCCAGGCTCTCGAGCCCCAGGGTTTCGCCCAGACCGAGGGCGAGATTGGCGTTCTGAACCGCCTGGCCGGCGGCCCCCTTGCCGAGGTTGTCGAGCGCCGCCGAGCACACCAACAGCTCGGTGCGGTGGTCGACGCGCGCGGAGACGTGGGCATGATTGCTCCCAGTCAGCGGCTTGGTCGAGGGCCAGCCCGTCAGCGCGTGCACGAAGGGCTCGTACTTATAGGCGTCCTGCAAGACTTCCAGCGCTTGCTCGTCGTTGAGCTGTGTGGTGAGCGGAGCGCGTGAGGTTACGAGCAGGCCGCGCGCCAGCGGCACGAGATGAGGAGTAAAGGACACTGCGAGCGAGAGCCCGGAATGGACCTCGAGGCCGCGCTCGATCTCCTCGATGTGGCGATGCTCGGTGGTTCCGTAGGCGGTAGCGTTGGCGGAGGCGGCGCCGAAGGAGAGGTGCTCGAGGGCCTTGCGGCCCGCGCCCGAGACTCCCGAGAGGGCGTCGATCACGATCGGGCCCTCGATCATTCCGGCCCGTGCGAACGGAACTAGGCACAGCAAAGCCGCGGTCGGATAGCAGCCCGGATTGGCGATGCGGGCCGCCCCGGCGACTTCGGCGCGGGCCAGCTCGCTAAGCCCGTAGGTCCATCCGGACCGGTGGCGATGGTCGTCGGCCAGGTCGACGACGACGGGGGCCGCCACTCGATCGAGGTGGGGGCCTAGCTCACCCGAAGGAAGGCAGGAGAAGCACACGTCGGCGGGGGCCGCGGCCGCCTCCGCAGTGGTGTCGAGGCGCAGCGAGCAGGCTCCGGTGAGCTGCGGGTGCACGGTGTCGAGCAGCGCCCCGGCCGACGTATCGCCGGAGGCCGCCACCGGCTCGAGCGCGGGGTGGCAGGCCAGCAAGCGGACCAACTCTCCGCCGGCGTAGCCGGATGCTCCCAGGACGACCGCAGACTGTGCCACGATTCCGCATACTATGCGCCTGCACGCATACTATGCAACAACGCCCCACCCACGCCACCTCGCATGTGGGGTGGTCAAACGTCCTCGGTCCGCTTTTCACCACCGTTTTGGGGGTTCAAACGTCCTCGGTCCCCGTTTGACCACCGCGCACATCTGCGGCGCGGCCGCCGGTAGGCTCATTGCCATGAAAACTCTGGGGGAATTGAAGGCGTCCGGCTACCCGGACCGCACCGTCAAAGAAGAGCTGAGGCACAACCTCCTCGAGCGCATGCGGGCCGGCGGCCCCCTGTTCGAGGGAATAGTCGGCTACGAGGACTCGGTGGTCCCGACGCTCGAGCGCGCGGTGCTCGCCGGGCACGACGTCATCCTGCTGGGCGAGCGAGGCCAGGCCAAGAGCCGCCTCATCCGCCACCTCGCCTCACTCCTCGACGAACAAGTCCCCGCCGTCGAGGGCTGCGAGATCAACGATCATCCCTACCACCCCATCTGCGCCCGCTGTCGAGCCCTGGTGGCCGAGCGCGGCGACGACACTCCGATCTCATGGATCGGGCGTGATCTCCGGTATGCGGAGAAGCTCGCAACTCCCGACGCCTCGGTCTCGGACCTCCTTGGAGACGTCGACCCGATAAAGGTCGCCGAGGGCCGCTACCTCGGCGACGAGCTCACGATCCACTACGGGCTCGTCCCACGCACACACCGCGGTGTGTTTGCGATCAACGAGCTGCCCGATCTTCCCGAGCGCATACAGGTGAGCCTGCTGAACATCCTCGAGGAGCGCGACATCCAGATCCGCGGCTACAAGATCCGTCTGCCGCTCGACCTCATGCTGGTCGCCAGCGCCAACCCCGAGGACTACACACATCGGGGCCGAATCATCTCGCCGCTCAAGGACCGCTTCGGTACCCAGGTGCGCACTCACTACCCGCGCACCATCCCGGAAGAGATCGAGATCATGCGCCAGGAGGCGACACCTCCGCCCGCCGGCGTGACGGTGACCGTGCCGGTCCACCTCGAGGAGGTGATCGCGGCGTTCACGCATCACCTGAGGGCGAGCTCGCAGGTCAACCAGCGCTCCGGCGTCTCGGTTCGCTTCTCGATAGGGGCTCTGGAGACCGTGGCGGCCTCAGCGATCCGGCGGGCCGCGCGCAAGGGTGAGCCCGAGGCCGTGGCGCGCGTCGTCGATCTGTGGACGGTCCTGCCCGCGTCCATCGGGAGGGTCGAGTTCGACGCGCTCGAGGAAGGACGCGAGGCTCAGATCCTGGAGCGGGCATTGAAGCGAGCGTTGCTCGATGTCTATCGAGCACGCTTGGCTGGAGAGGACCTCTCGCGTCTGCTCGACCGCTTCGATCAGGGTCTCGAGCTCGAGACCTCCGACCTCACCAGCCCGGCGGAGCTGCTGGCGCAGATAGGAGGGGGCAAAGGGTTGAAGCTCGAGCGGCTCGCCTCCTGCTTGGGGTTGTCGTCGGAGAGCCCCTCCGCCGTCGCGGCGGCACTCGAGTTCTGCCTCGAAGGTCTCCATCTCACTAAGCGGCTCAACAAGAGTGCTACGGACTCGCCCACCGGCTGGCGTTTCGAGAGCGGTTGATGAAGGCCCGCTTCTCGCGCTGGGACGACTCGCAAACTCCCTTCGACGAAGACATCGAGGTCGCCGACGCCCTGGACGAGCTCTCGGACGATCTTCTGGAGGGCTTCGGGGCCGAGGGGGCGCTCGACAACCTCCGCCGCAGCGGCATCTCGGGGAGGGCGCGGGGCCTCGACGAGCTGCGCCGCATGCTCGCCGACAAACGCCGTCGCGCGGCAGAAGAGCTCAATCTCTCGGGGCCCTTCGAGGAGGTGCGCCAGAAGCTCGACGAGGTTCTGATGCTCGAGCGAAAGGAGCTGGCGCGGCGGCTCGAAGACGAGGCGCGGGTCGCGGAGGCGATGCTCGACGCGCTGCCTCGTGCTCCCGCCGCCGCGCTGAAGGAGCTCATGGGATATGACTTCGCTTCCGCGGAGGCTGCGCAGCGCTTCCAGGAGCTGCTCGATGAGCTGAAAAAGGAGGTTCTCAACTCCTACTTCGGCCGTCTCGCCGGCGGTATGAAAGACCTCACCGCCGAAGACATCGAGCGGGTAAAGGACATGCTCTCGGACCTCAACGCCATGATCGCGGCGCGCGACCGGGGCGACGACTACGACTTCGAGGGTTTCATGGCGCGCTACGGCGACATGTTCCCGGACAACCCGAAGACCCTCGACGAGCTGCTCGAGGGCATGGCGCGGCGCATGGCGGCGATGAGCCGGCTGCTCGCGAGCCTCTCGGAGCGGCAGCGTTCGGAGCTCGCCGCTCTGGCCGAACAGGTAATGGGCGATCTCGACCTCGCCTTCCAAGTCGACCAGCTTCAGCGCTCGCTGCAGGAACACATGCCCGATCTGCCGTGGGACCAGGAGGCGCCCGGATGGGGCGAGGGCGACATGCCGATGTCCGAAGCCGTCGATGCCATCGAGCGGCTCGGCGAGTACGAGGACCTCGAGCAGTCGCTGGCTGGTGACTATCCCGGTGCCAGCCTGGATGACATCGACGAAGAAAAGCTTGGGGAGGCGCTCGGCGACGACGCGGTGCGCGATCTCGAACGTCTGCGCGCGATCGAGAAGGCGCTGGAGGAGGCCGGTGTGCTGCAGCGCTCCGGGAGCAGGCTCGAGCTAACCGCCCGCGGCGCCCGTCTGTTGGGGGAACGCTCGCTGACCAAGTTGCTGAGCCGCATCCGCTCCGAGCCGACGCACCGGGCCTCAGGCGGACAGGCCGAGCCCACCGGTCAGATGCGGCCGTGGGTGTTCGGCGACGACGATCAGATCTCGGTCGAGCGCACCGTTTACAACGCGGTGGTGAGGCTCGGGGCGGGGCGCGAGCTGACGTTGTCGCCGGACGACTTCGAGGTCAAGGAGACCGAGTCGCGGCCGCGCACCTCCACCGCGCTACTGCTCGACCTGTCGTTCTCGATGCCGCTCAACGGGCACTGGGTCCCGGCCAAGAAAACGGCGCTCGCGCTGCACGCGCTCATCGAGGGCAAGTACCCGGATGACACCTTGCATCTGATCGGTTTCTCCGATTACGCGCGCACGCTCACTCCGCAGACGCTTGCGACCGCGGGGTGGGAGAACGTGCACGGCACCAACATGCAACATGCGTTCCTGCTCGCGCATCGTCTCTTGTCGAACGACCGTAGTGCGGTCAAGCAGGTGATCATGGTCACCGACGGCGAGCCGACCGCGCATCTCGACCCGGACGGCAGCGCCCTGTTCAACTGGCCCCCGGTTCCCGTGACGATCGAGAAGACGTTGCGAGAGGCAGCGCGCCTGGCGCGCTCGCAGATCAAGATCAATGTGTTCATGCTCGAGGAGACGCCGGGCCTGGTCCGTTTCATGGACCGGCTGGCGCGGCTAACGGGGGGGCAGGTCTTTCAGGCCGAGTCCGCCGGGCTGGGGGCCGCGATAGTAGGAGGCTACGGCCGCCGCCCCTAACCGCGTTTTGAGCGCCCCAGAGTGCCCTTTTGGGCACTCTGGGGCCCATAGAACGCGACGGGAGCCTTAAAGGAGTCTCCTAACGCTCTCCTGCGACCGCTTGGAGCTCGCTAGTGATGTCGATCGCCAACGGATCGTTCAAGAGCTGGTCCTTCGCAAACAGGATGTGTCCATTTACGTGCGGTCGGTATGTCGAACGCTCTTCGGCGACTGTCACCGGGAGACGAACAGCGCGCCAGACCCGGTAGTCGTCGTCGAACAGGACGATCGCCATCTCATCGAAACCAAAGGACCGGAAAGGTGAAAGCTGCCTCTCGCCGGCTGTTCGAGGGTTGGCTACCACCCTGGATTTCACCTGTAACGTCTTGTCATCCTGGTCTCGCAGGTCCCAACTTCTTTCGGAATTCGGGGCGAGCTTCACACCGAGCAGCCGAGCCACCAAAAACTCCGCGTAATCTCCGGTTGGAGCGTTTGTCGTTCTGATCACCTCGCGCTTCCTGAGTTCCCTAAGGATGCTGCGATACGTGGAAAGAAGCTGAGCGGTGGGCATCCCTTCGACGCTGGACCGTTCCTTAGCTTCCTTCTGGGTCATCAGAACCTACAATAACATCGCTGTGCGCGGGAATGTCAGTAGGGCAGGTATTGCACGTCCTGGAAGTCGTGGCTGGATGCACAACTCCCGTCGCGGGAACCGTGATTTAGTGGTTAGTTCAGGTTTCAAACGACTCTGTCGGATATGACACCGCTTTCCTCTTTCGGCATCTCTGGAGGGCCCGCAGCTGCCACGCACATTCGGAACCCGACGCCCCTGACGGGCTGCTGGGAGCTCGCTAAATCGTTTCGCCCTTCATGCGTAATTGCGGGAGGTTGTCATTACCCATACGGTAGCTCAGTCATGATTCTCGAGCCTCGACCAACGCTCCAACGCTCCAACGCTCGAGCAAACGCCTCTTGGGTCGCATCCTCCGCAAGTCCACGGTCACGGCAAAGCAGATAGGTGGCGCGCAGAATGGCGCCGTATTCGGCTTGATATAGGCTGACAAAGCGGTCATCAACTTTCACTCGGTTCCCTACTCCAACAAGTCCTCAGTCACCTGATTGGTTGACATGCATGCCGCGTAATCTCAGCCACCGGCCTCCCAGTCCGTGTCCCAGCAGCGCAAGTACGGCAGTCGCCAGAGCGACCGCGACCACGAACAGGAGATGCGGGCCCGCGGCCGTATCAGCCCCTCCGTATGGGGTCGCCAGACAAGGACGGAGCAACCGACGTCGTCGGCCCCTGACATGTTAGCTTGGGCGTTCTGTTGGTCGCTACTCGGCGTTGATCTTGGGCTCTGGATGCGGACAGTGGGAGTACCAAAATCGAGGGGGGTACTGAAATGGAGTCATCGACAAGGCAGCGTTCAGGGCTGATAGCCCTGTGTATGTTGTTTGCGATTCTCGCAGCCGATCTAGGGCACTCTGCTGATGCTCGCAGCGCGCCCAGCGGCAATCGGAAAGAACCGATCGTCATAGGACATCGCGGCGCAAGCGGGTATCGACCCGAGCACACCCTCGCCTCCTACAAGCTTGCCATTGAACTCGGGGCGGACTTCATAGAGCCAGACCTGGTCTCGACCAAAGACCACATCCTGGTCGCAAGGCACGAAAATGAGATCTCGGAAACGACCGATGTCGAACTGCATCCAGAGTTTGCCGATCGGATGGCGACTAAGGTTGTTGATGGCGTTTCAATAACAGGATGGTTCACCGAGGATTTCACGCTTGAGGAGCTCAAGACGCTGCGCGCCGAGGAGCGCATTCCCGACATCCGCCCACAGAACACAGCCTTCAACGGCCTCTACGAGATTCCTACCCTCCAGGAGGTCATAGATCTCGCCAGGCGAAGGGGGGTAGGGATCTATCCTGAAACCAAGCATCCGACTTACTTCGACGGCATCGGGCTCTCATTGGAGGAGCCGTTGGTGTCCGCGCTCAAAGCAAACGGGTACCGGGGCAGGCGGGCGCCCGTCTACATCCAATCCTTCGAGGTGAGCAATCTCATCGACCTCGACGGAATGACCCGTGTCGGGCTCGTGCAGCTCGTCGACGAAGATGGTGCGCCGTACGACTTCGTTGTCGCGGGAGATCCCCGCACTTACGCCGACTTGGTTACCCGAAAGGGACTGGCCGAAATCGCCAACTACGCCGATGGGATCGGGCCCAACAAGAACCTAATTGTGCCTAGAGATCCACAAAACCGCCTGAAGAAGCCTACCTCTCTGGTACGGCTCGCTCACAAATCAGGACTCGTCGTCCACGCGTTCACTTTTCGCAACGAGAACTTCTTTCTGCCGGCCGACTACCAGCGCGGTGACCCGGAGAGCCCCTTTTTCCTTCAGGCTTACGGCGACGCTCCCGCCGAGTACAGACTGTTCTACCGACTCGGCGTCGACGGAGTCTTCAGCGATAATTCCGACACCGCTGTAGCGGTCCGCGAGGAGGTCTTCGCCCCCGCAATCGCGTTTTAGGGGCCTCAGGAGTCCCAAAAGGGCACCGGCAGACGCTCAAAACGCGGACTTGGGTTAGTCGGGCAGGTTTTGGACGTGCTGGAAGCCGAAGCGGCCCTTGATGCAGAGGTGTCCGTGTGTGACGGAGTGCTCGAGTGGTGAGTCGGCCCGGACGATCTGATTGTCCTGCACCGTGAGATCGAGGTTGCAGCCGACCCCACAGAACGAGCACACCGTCTGCGTCACCGTCTGGCGCGCCTCGTCCCAGCGGCCCTGCTGCCTTAAGTCGTACTCGCTCTTGGGCATCAGCGCCCCCGTGGGGCATACGCCGATGCAATTGCCGCAGTAGACGCAGGCTGAGTCGGTCAACGGAGCATCGAACTCGGTGGCGATACGGGCATCGAAGCCGCGCCC
Source organism: Actinomycetota bacterium (assembly GCA_035646635.1). Lineage (GTDB taxonomy): Bacteria > Actinomycetota > CADDZG01 > CADDZG01 > WHSQ01 > JACDAL01. Next base: position 12,318 of record DASRPA010000120.1, read on the forward strand.
TGCGACAGCGATCGCAAAGGTGTTCTGAGCGTCCTCGCCACAGGCCTCGACGCACTTGTAGCAGAGGATGCAGCGGGCGTAGTCGCGCACGTAGAGATCGTTGTCGATCTTTACCGGTTGCGCCACCGTCTCCGCAACACTGCCGTCGGGCGCGTGATGATGTCCGGCGTGACGGGCGTCGCGCTCCCCCGCTTTCGCGGGCGGTGCGGGCGGACCGTAGCGGGCCGCATCGGTACCGTAGCTTTCGATCCATCCCTTCACCTCGCCGGAGACCAGCGACATGTCTACCGAGGAGGACAGCAGCTCGAACACCATCTTGCGGCTGTGGCGAACTCGCTCCGAGTCGGTGTGCACGACCATGCCGGGCTCGACCCTGCGCGAGCACGCAGGTGCCAGCACGCGTGCTTTCTCGACTTCGACGACGCACACGCGACAAGCATTGACCGGTGTGAGGGTCGAGAGGTAGCACAAGGTCGGGGTGACGACGCCGAGCTTGTTGCAGGCATCGAGGATGGTCGCGCCCTCCGGGACCTCGACCGTGACGCCGTCGATGGTGAGCTCAACCGTGCGCTTGATTACTCCGAGCTTGAAGCGTGCGGCGCGGCTCATGGGCGGCTTCCCTGGGGCGTCAGCAGACCCCTTTCGAGCGCCGACTTTACGGCCACGCCCGCGGTGAAGCCCAACCCGCAGATGGACGCGTCGCTCATGACTCTCACGAGGTCTGAGAGTAAAGCGACGTCGTCCTGGCCCGAGGGGTTCTTGCTGCCCACCACGATGCGTTGCAGCGCTTCCTCCTGGCGCACGGTGCCCACTCGGCAGGGAACGCATTGGCCGCAGGACTCATCGCGCATGAAGGCGGCGATGCGCAGCAGCACCGCGGAGATGTCGTAGCTTTTGTCGAGGACAAAGACCACGCCCGAGCCGAGCGATGCGCCCGCCGCGCGCGTCGCTTCGAACGTCAGGGGGAGATCGAGGTCCGAGCTATCGATGAAGGTGCCCGCGGCCCCTCCCAGCAGGATGGCCTGGATCGTTGCGCCCACGGTCACACCGCCGGCGAGCTCGAGCAGCTCGCGCAGCGTGGCGCCGAACTCGAGCTCGTAGAGGCCGGGCTTGGCCACGGCGCCCGTGACACAGAACAGCTTGGTGCCGGTGGAGTCATTGGTGCCTATCCCGGCGAAGGAAGGCCCGCCCTCGGCCAGCACTTCCAGGACATTGAATAGGGTCTCGACGTTGTTGATGGCGGTCGGCTTGCCGAAAAGTCCCACCTGTGTCGGGAACGGCGGCTTGTTGCGCGGCTCGCCGCGGTAGCCCTCGATCGAGTTCATCAGCGCGGTTTCCTCACCGCAGATGTAGGCGCCGGCGCCGCGCCGCAGCTCGATGTCGAAGGCAAAGCCTTCGCCCATGACGTCGTCGCCCAACATGCCTCGAGCGCGAGCTTGGGCGACGGCATCCTCGAGCCTGTGGGTCGCGAGGGGGTACTCGCCCCTGATGTAGATGTAGCCGCGCTCGGCGCCGGTCGCATAGCCGGCGATCGTTACCGCTTCGATCAGCGCGAACGGGTCCTCCTCCATGAGGATGCGGTCCTTAAACGTGCCGGGCTCGGACTCGTCCGCGTTGCAGATAACGTAGTGGGGCCGCACCGGCGCCTTGGCCACCGCATCCCATTTCGCGCCGATCGGAAACGCCGCTCCTCCGCGGCCCATGAGCTTCGAGTCGGCAAGTTCGCGCGCTATTCCTTCAGGACCGAGGCGTACGGCGCGGCGAAGAGCCGAGTAGCCGCCGTGGCCCCGGTAGTCGTCGAGGTCTGCCGGATCGACCAAGCCGATGCGCCGGAGAAGCCTGAGCCGCGGGTCGCGCGGCGTTTCGGTCTGGGGAGCGGCACCGCGTTCGGGTGCATCGAAGAGGCCGTCTGCGAGGACCCGCCCCACGGCCTCATTCGAGGACGGCGCCTGGCTGCGATCGCCGCCCCCGGCGCGCTGCCACAACAGTGCGGGCGCGCGCTCGCACTGACCAAGGCAGGGGCTTCGCAGCCACGTCGCCGCGCCCTCCTCCGAGGACTCGGGGCCGAGTCTTTGTTGCAAGGTATCGACGATGTCCTCGGCCCCCTTGGCCATGCACACGATGTCGTCGCACACGTGCGCGACCAACGGGGGCCGCGGCCGCAGCGAGAACAGTGCGTAGAAGCTCGCCACCCCGTAGGCATCTGCTGGCGGAACCATCAGTCGTTCGCACACGTAGGACAGCGCGCCTTCGGAGATCCAGCCGATCTCGTCCTGGAGCTCGTGGAGGGCGGGAAGCAGGAGATGACGGCGAGCGCGCGCGTCGTGACCGGTGTTAGCAGCCCTGCCGTTTGACTGCTCCGACACTCCGGAGGAGAGAAGGAAAGCGTCGACCGTAGTGCGCTCTGCCGGCGTGGGGGTAGCCCCTCGAAGGCGGAGGTCCACTTAGTGGGAGGTGCCCGCGGCCGCAACCTCGTGGCGGGCACCGGCTTCCGAGGCGATGCGCTCGACACCGATCGCGGTCGCCTTGAAGTCGGCGGTACCCGACTTCTTGTCCCACGCATCGGAGGTGAGGACGTTGACGTCCACCTCGCCGGAGCCGTGCAGTGTCATGAAGGCGAGGCCGGGGCGCAGCGAAGCCTCTGCTGCCACCGGAGCTTCCAGGGAGCCGCGGCGCGAGCTCACCTGCACACGCTCGCCCTCCTTAAGCCCGAGGCGTTCCAAGTCCTCGGGCGACAGAAACAGCGCTTCCTTCTTGCGCATGGGAGAGCTGTAGCCGCCGGTCTGGACGCCGGTGTTGTAGGAGTCGAGGCGTCTGCCCGTGGTCAGGCGGATGGGGAACTCGGCGTTCAGCTCATCGAGTGGCGCCACGAACTCGACCGGCGTGAACGGGGCCGGAGGGCCGCCGCGCGGTTCTTCCCACAGACGTCCATGCAGGAACGGGCTGCCCGGATGATCTTCGTCGGGGCAGGGCCATTGGATCCCGCCCATGGCGTCGAGACGCTCGTAGCTCATACCTGTGTGCATGGCCGACAACGAGCGCAGCTCGTCCCATGCCTTCTCGGCCCCCGGTTCCCCCCAGTCGTTGCCGAGCCTTCGGGCAAGCTCCCAGATGATCTCGAGGTCGGGGCGCGCTTCGCCGGGAGGCTCGAGCGCTTTGCGCACTCGCTGGACCCGGCGCTCGCTGTTGGTCACGGTGCCTTCGTACTCGCACCAATCGGCGGCAGCGGGAAACACCACGTCGGCCATGCGAGCCGTGTTCGTGAGGAAGATGTCTTGCACTACGAGATGGTCGAGGCCTTCGAGGAGTTTGCGCGCGTGCGGTGCATCGGCCTCGGAGTCGGCGGGGTTCTCTCCGATCACGTACATCGTGCGCAAGTCGCCGCGCTCCATTGCTTCGAACATCTGGGACAGGTGCCAGCCGTTCCGAGGTGGGATCGTGCAGCCCCACGCGGACTCGAAGCGAGCGCGCTCGGCGTCGTCCTCTATGTCCTTGAAGCCCGGGAACTTGTTCGGGATAGCGCCCATGTCCCCGCCGCCCTGGACATTGTTCTGTCCCCGCAACGGGTTGACGCCGGAGCCGTAGCGGCCAACGTGCCCGCATAGCAGCGCCAGGTTGATGAGCGCGAACACGTTGTCGGCGGCGTTGTGATGCTCGGTGATGCCGAGGGTCCAGCAGATCTGGGCGCGGTCCGCGCGCGCGTAGGCATGAGCCAGTTCTCTGATGGCCGAGGCCGGGACTCCGGTGCAGCGCGCGGTCATCTCCAATGTGTAGGGCTCGACTACGCGCGCGAAGTCGTCGAAGTTCTCGGTGGCGTGGTCGATGAAGGCGCGGTTCTCGAGTCCGGCCGCGATGATCTCGCGCGCGATGCCGTTGGCTAGAGCGATGTCGGAGCCGACGTCCACACCGAGCCATCCGTCCGCCCATTGTGACGTGCTCGTGCGCCGGGGGTCGATTGCATACAGGCGCGCTCCGTCGTGCACAGCCTTGAGGACATGGTGAAAGAAGATCGGGTGTGTTTCGCGGGCGTTCGAGCCCCACAGGATGATGAGGTCGGTGTCCTGAATCTCCTGATAGGAGCTTGTGCCTCCGCCCGCTCCGAACACTGCCGCCAGACCGACGACGCTGGGAGCGTGTCAGGTGCGGTTGCAGCTATCTATGTTGTTGCTACCGATGACCGAGCGCGCAAACTTCTGCGCCACGAAGTTCATCTCGTTGGTGGCCTTCGAGCAGCTGAACAGGCCAAATGAGCTGCCGCCGTGAACGTCTACGACCGAGCGGAACCCCGTGGCGGCGCGCTCGAGCGCCTCGTCCCACGATGCGGGGCGCAGCTCTCCGGCGTCGCGCACGAGCGGCCGAGTGAGCCGGGTGTGGCGTGGCTTCATGTCCTCTTCCCCCTCTCGCGCTTCAGATCGCTAGGGTAAGTTTAGTCTCGCGCTTCAGATCGCTAGGGTAAGTTTAGTCGGGCGGCTCCAGCGAGGTCGTCAAACGCGCTCAATGGACCATCGAGTACCGATTCCGTACTCCAGAGCGCTCTAAGCGCGATTGAGTCCCGCCGGTTTCAGTGGCCGCCGGGTTTGTCCTGGCTGGTGGAGCCGAGCTCGCCCTCGTCTTCCTTGCCCTCGCCTCCGGGAGAGGGCCCGTCGACGGGGGCCTGGTCCGGCTCTGAGCGCTCGGGAGCGTCCGATTCATCGTCTTGGCTGCGGCGCTTGTCCTCAGTCATTTGTCCCCCGATTGTGTCACACGCCGCCTGTAGCGTCGGAGATGTCTCGCCGGCGCCGCACCGCCACGGGAAAGGTTGCCAACAATCGAGAAGGAGGCCAAAATATGAAGTGATGAGCCACAGAATGAGCGACGAGTTCGCCACCAACGATGACACCGGGTTCTTTAGCCGGGAGATGGCGGCGTTCGCCGCCCACTTGGACCTGAAGCTCGATGCGTTTGAAGATCGCCTGACGGCGGCGTTTCGACATGAGGTGAGAGCACAGACACGGATCTTCGTCTTGTCCATGGTGGCGTTGGTTGCAACGATGGGATCGCTGGCATTCGTGTTTATCTGACCTGACCGATGCTCGTCATCGCGGCCACCAGCCTGAACTGAGAGCCGCCCACCGCACGCGGCCCCCGAGCCTGCCCACTAACTTCAGGACATGACGTCTTTGCGCGCCAGGATCGCCCCTGCGAGCGCCACGAACACCGCCGCGTAGAGAGCATGGGCGACGAGGCCCTCGGCCATCTCGCCCCACACGATGGGATCGCGAAAGAGGTCCACGAACGCAAGCCAGCGTTCGCTGATCAGGAACGTGTGGATGGGGGCGAGGGCGCTGAGGGACTCGAGGATCTGGCTCACGATCGCCAGCGCAACTGTGGCGACCGAGGCTCCGGGGGCCGAGTCGGACAGCGTCGATGCAAACACTCCGACCGCGGCCAGGGCGCCCATCCCGGTGGCGATGTAGCAGGCGGCCGCGCCGATTCGCATCAGAGCGGCGCCGGGAGACAACGTCGATCCCGACAGCGTCGGCATCGGCCCCCAGCCGTAGGCGGCCCCTCCCGCCACGAGCCCCACGATCGTGACCCACAGGATCAGCAGCGCGATGAGCACGACCGCGGCCGCGTACTTGGACAGGATCAGGCGCAGGCGGCCGACCGGTCGCACAAGGAGATAGCGCAGGGTGCCGGTCGCCGCCTCTCCCGCGATTGCATCCCCCGACAATAGGGCGGCCGCAAGCGGGAGCAGGAACACCTGCAGGGCGCCCAGCGCAGCCAGCGGAGTGAAGAAGCCGTTGCGCACGATGAGCTCATAGAAGGGAGGGCCGTCCTCGCCCGAGGAGCCTGAGCCCGGGCTCAGCAACAGGCTGATGACGAGGATGATCGGGATTCCGCCGAGGGCCGCGCCCAAGAGCCACGTCCGCCACCGCCGCGCGGCCCTGTACAGCTCGACGTAGAACACTAGTGCTCCGAGCCCTCGATCAGCGCCATGAAGACCTCCTCGAGGCTCCGCCGCTCGGGTACCAGTGCTCGCACCGCTACCCCTGCTGAGACCAGCATCCGGTTGATCTCGGCGGGATCGAGACCGTCGTCCAGGATCACCCGAAGGGATCCGTGATTGTCCGACTCCACATCAAGTCCTCGGAGCCGTGCAAGCACGGCAGAGGCAAGAGCGGCGTCGTCGACCTCGATGCGCAGGCTCTCGCCGGGCGCCCGCAGCTCCGCCGGCGTACCCTCGGCGATCAGGCGCCCGCCTGCCAGCACTCCGACCCTGTCGCACATCGCCTCGACCTCGAACAACAGGTGGCTGGACACGAACACGGTGACGCCGTCGTCTGCGAGCCGGCGCAGGAGTCCTCTGATCTCCCGCATCCCAGGGGGATCGAGTCCGTTGGTCGGCTCGTCCAGAACCAGCACCTCGGGACGGCCCAGCAGCGCCAGGGCGATGCCGAGCCGCTGGCGCATGCCCTGGCTGTAGGTCTTGACTCGCTTCGTCGCCGCCCCGCTCAGCCCGACCAGCTCGAGCACCTCGTCGATGCGCGAGAGGCGCTCGTCCTTGCCCCCCGAGCGTGCCATGCACACAAGGTTGGAGCGGCCCGACAAGTAGGGCCACAGCCCCGGCTCCTCGATCAGTGCTCCGACCTTGTCGAGGACCCCGGCGGCGGAGGCTCCGACGTTGACTTCCTTGCCGAGAAGCTCGGCCCGGCCGGCGCTCGGCTTCACGAGCCCCAACAGCATCCGGATCGTGGTCGTTTTGCCGGCCCCGTTGGGTCCCAAGAACCCATACAGCGTGCCCTTGGGGACGGCGAGGTCGAGCTCGGCCACGACCGTCTGGTCTCCGTAGGACTTGGACAGCCCGTGGGTAGCCAGCGCGTTCACTCGAGCTCTCTTGCGAGGACCTGAAGGCGTTCCAGCGGGACCGGGCCCGCAACCAGCCACCGGGTGCTGCCCACGGTGATGATGTCGGCGGTGATCAGATCGCCTTCGAAGGGAAGAAGCTCCGGGGGTATCGGGCTCGCCTTTCCTTCGAGCTGCAGTGCTGCGGCCGAGCCCCAGCCGCCGCCGAGCAACCTCCACCCCTCGAGCAACCCGCCGCTCTGCCCTTGTGCGGCCCCCTGCTCCCCTGCCTCCCCGTCGGGGC
>DASRPA010000121.1:0-9319 GCA_035646635.1 Actinomycetota bacterium
TCCGTCAGCTTGAAGCGCTCGGTCAGCGCGTCACGGTGGAGTCGGCCGCGTAAGCCTCATCCGCTCCCAGATCTCATAACCCCCCACCTCTGGGGTGGTCAGTTTGGCGCGTGCTGCTCCGGTTCAGTTTCGTCTCAGAGGGCCGATGTCGCCATGTACGCGGCCAAGACGGCTCGCATCAGCCACGACTTCTACTCCAACGACCAGGATTTCCATTCGCCCAAGCGGCTTGCGCTCTTGGGAGAGCTGCGCAAGGCGATCGATGAAGACGAGCTCGTTCTTCACTACCAGCCCAAGATCGAAGCTCGGAGCGGCCGGCTGGTCGGCGTCGAGGCCCTGCTCCGTTGGCGCCATGCCACCCGCGGCCTCATCTATCCCGACGAGTTCATCCCCTCCGCGGAGTGCACGGGACTAATACATCCACTCACTCGCCACGTTCTGCGCAAGTCTCTGTTGCAGTGGATCGATTGGCGGGAGCAGGGCTTGGAGCTGAACATCGCCGTAAACGTCTCGCGCCAGAGCCTCTTGGATCCGAACTTCCCCAACGAGGTGGCCCAGCTTCTCGAGACCTACTCGGTCCCCGCGTCGAGCCTCGAGCTCGAGATCACGGAGAGCAGCATCATGGCCGATTTCGCGCAGGCCAAGGAGGTGCTGGAGAGACTGAGCAGAATGGGCATACGACTCTCCTTGGACGACTACGGCTCGGGCTACTCGTCCCTGGCTCACGTCAAGCGACTTCCCATCACCGAAGTGAAGATCGACAAGTCGTTCGTGCTGGGGATGGCACACGACCCGGGCGACCGAGTGATCGTCCGCTCCACGATCGAACTGGGACACAACTTGGGCCTGTCGGTCGTTGCGGAGGGGGTCGAGAGTCTGGAGACGCTCCGGGATCTAGCCACGCTGGGCTGCGATCTGGCTCAGGGCTTCTGGGTCAGCAGGCCCATCCCCGGCGACGAAGTGGTCGCCTGGGCGAGCCAGTTTCACGTCCCCGAGACTGTGGTTCGGACGCTCCCGGGCTCACTCCTAAACAGGGTGTCTCCAAGCTCGGTCGTTTAGGGCTCTTTCCGGGTCGAGTAGTGGATAGTGGTTGCATAGCAACCATTAATGACCACTCGGTGGGGACCTGCGGCGGCACTGCTACCGTCGCGGAGTTGGGAACTCCAATACTCGCAGGGGGGCGCACAGGATGAGCACAGTCACCGTCGTGGAGCCCGCCACCGAAAGGGTGCTGAGGCAACTCCCACGCGCCAATGCCCACGATGTCGACGAGGCGGTGGAGAGGGCCGCGGCAGCGTTTCCGTCATGGCGGTCGATCTCCCCTCCCGATCGAGCCGCAATCTTGCGACGGCTGACACTGGTGCTGGAGGAAAACCACGAGGAGCTATCGCAGCTCGAGGCGCGCAACGTCGGCAAGCCGATAGCCGATGCGCGCTCCGAGATGGGCATGGTCGCGGACACCTTTCGCTACTATGCAGGCGCTGTAGAGCGGCCCTTCGGGGAGACGATTCCGGTCGCTGAGGGGCACGCGTTCACCGTACGAGAGCCGCTCGGCGTGGTGGGGCTGATCACGCCCTGGAACTTCCCCCTCAACATCGCGTCATGGAAGGTAGCCCCGGCCCTAGCGGCGGGAAACACCGTGGTCCTCAAGCCCGCCGAGCTCACACCCCTCACCGCTCTCGAGCTTGAGCGTCTCGCTCTCGAAGCAGGCCTACCGGAAGGTGTGCTCAACGTAGTCGTGGGCCCGGGCTCGGTGTGCGGGCAGCGCCTGGTCGAGCACCCGGGGGTAGCCAAGATCGCCTTCACCGGCTCCACCGAGGTGGGTCGCTCGATAGCAGCCGGCGCCGCCTCCACCATCACGCGTGTGACCCTCGAGCTGGGGGGCAAGTCCGCGAACGTGATCTTCGCCGACGCGGACCTCGAGAAAGCCGCCGCCGCGGCCCCCTCGGCGGTGTTCGCCAACTCCGGACAGGACTGCTGTGCACGCTCTCGAATCCTGGTCGAGCGTCCCGTGCTCGATCGCTTCATGAGCTTGCTCGAGCAGGCCGTGAGCATTCTGCGCGTGGGCGACCCACTGGACGAAAAGACGGAGATGGGGCCGTTGATCTCCGCATCTCACCGGGAGGCCGTGGCGTCCTTCGTTCCCCCCGACGCCCCCGTGGCGATTCAGGGCGAGGCGCCTCAGGGACCGGGCTACTGGTTTCCCCCGACGGTCCTGTGCCCGGTCGATCCCGAGGACCGAGCCGTTCGAGACGAGATCTTCGGACCGGTCGCCGTCGTCGTGCCGTTCAACAACGAGGCCGAGGCAGTGCGGCTCGCCAACGACACCATGTACGGGTTATCGGGCTCGATATGGACACGCGATGGCGCCAGGGCGCTGCGGATGGCGCGGGCAATCGAGACGGGAAACCTCTCTGTCAACTCCAACTCCTCGGTGCGCGTCTCCACTCCGTTCGGCGGCTTCAAGCAGTCGGGGTACGGGCGAGAGCTAGGCCCCCACGCTACGGAGGCCTATTCGGAGCTGAAGACGGTCTTCATAGCCACCGAGCAAGACTGAGCCACGCAAGGCCACTCGTGGAAGCTCACTACGATTTCGTCATCGTGGGCGGCGGCTCGGCCGGCAGCGCCTTGGCCAACCGGCTGAGCGCGGACTCCTCCAACCGAGTGCTCGTGCTGGAGGCGGGCAGGCCCGACTACATCTGGGACCCGCTCATCCATATGCCGGCCGCGCTCACGATGCCCATCGGCAACCGCCTCTACGACTGGAAGTACGAATCGGAGCCCGAGCCCCACATGCACGGGCGTCGCGTCTATCACGCTCGGGGCAAGGTCCTCGGAGGCTCCAGCAGCATCAACGGCATGATCTTTCAAAGAGGCAACCCGTTGGACTATGAGCGTTGGGCGGCAGCTCCGGAGATGGGTGAATGGGACTATGCCCACTGCCTCCCCTACTTCAAGCGTATGGAGACGTGCCTCGCGGCGGAGCTCGACGATCCCTGGCGCGGCCACTCCGGTCCCCTGGTGCTGGAGCGCGGCCCGGCCACCAACCCTCTGTTCGGAGCCTTTTTCGAGGCCGTCCAGCAGGCCGGCCACCACTTGACCGACGACGTCAACGGCTACCGGCAAGAGGGCTTTGCGCGGTTCGACAGAAACCTCGTGCGAGGACGGCGTCTCAGCGCCTCTCGTGCCTATCTGCACCCCGTCCTCGACCGAGCCAACCTCGAAGTAAAGACCCGCGCTCTCGTGACCCGCGTACGCTTCGAGGGCAACCGCGCGGTGGGCGTCGAGTTCCGCCGCGGACGAGGGCCCTCCAGGCTCGTGCGTACGGGCCAAGTGATCCTCTGCGGCGGGGCCATCAACTCCCCGCAAACACTTCAGTTGTCGGGCATCGGGAACGCCGCCGATCTCCAGAGAATCGGTCTGGCCGTTAAACAACACCTGCCCGGTGTCGGCGAAAACCTCCAGGACCACCTCGAGGTCTACGTGCAATACGCCTGCAAGGAACCGGTTTCCATGGCGCCGTATCTGCAGAAGTGGCGACGGCCGTGGATCGGTGCCCAGTGGCTCTTCCTGCGAGCCGGCCCCGGCGCCACCAATCACTTCGAGGCGGGCGGCTTCGTCCGCAGCAACGAGGACGTGGACAGACCGAACCTCATGTTCCACTTCCTGCCGGTCGCGGTCCGCTACGACGGATCAGCCCCTGCCGGAGGACATGGCTACCAGGTGCACATCGGGCCGATGTTCTCTGACGCGCGCGGCACGGTGAAGATCAAGAGCTCGGATCCACGCACTCATCCCGCGCTGAACTTCAACTACCTCTCCACCGAGCTGGACCGGCGCGAATGGGTCGAAGCGATTGCAATCGCCCGGCGCATCCTCTCCCAGCCCGCCCTCGACCCGTTCAATGGAGGGGAGCTGTCGCCCGGCCCAAGCGTCGACAGCGACAAGGAGGTGCTCGACTGGGTCGCCGACCAGGCGGAGACCGCTCTGCACCCCTCGTGCACCTGCAAGATGGGGGCCGATGACATGGCGGTGGTTGATCCGCAGACGATGAAGGTGCACGGAATCGAGGGGCTGCGCGTCGTCGACGCCTCGGTGATGCCGCACGTACCGAACGGCAACATCTATGCCCCCGTGATGATGATCGCGGAGAAGGCCGCCGACCTCATCTTGGAGAGGACCCCGCCCCCGCCCGAGCGGACGGAATTCTACCGCCACCGACCCTGAAACCGATGCCGAGTGGTGGTAAATGGCTACACAGCAGCCTTTATCCACCACTCGGCGAGGAAACGCCGGGCTAGGCCCCCTCTTGCTTATCCTCCAGCTCGTCCTTCAGGTCCTCCACCGTCTCGTTGCCGGAGAAGCTGTCGTGCTCGCCGCCGGTCGCGGCCTTCGCCTTGGGCCCGGAAGCGCCCCCCGAGACGTCGTGATCGCCGAGTGCGCCCAATTTGACCTCTGCGCCGCAGTGGGGGCAGGTGACGAGCCCGCTGACGGGTGTCGCCGCGTGCTGGCCGAGCTCCTCGGGCACCTCTCTTCCACAGTTCGGACACTTGACCTCAGACATCGCCACTCCTCCCACTCTCGTGTCGGGCTTCACAATATTCATAAGAAAACGTATTATCCCCTAAACGCCCCGGTCACGGCCGGGCTGGAACGACTCTTCGGTCGGAGCGGTACATCGCCAGCAAGGAGGCCTGGATGTTCCCGAGCAGCTTTGAGTACGTCGCTCCTACCTCGGTCGACGAGGTCCTCTCCCTACTGGCCGAGCACGGAGAGGACGCCAAGGTGCTCGCGGGAGGACAGAGCCTCATCCCTCTGATGAAGCTGCGCTTCGCCTCCCCGGCCCGGATCCTCGACATCAACCGCATCGAAGGGCTCGACTACATGGAGGAGAACGGCTCCCTGCGGATCGGCGCCCTGGTGCGTAACCGCACGATGGAGCGCTCGGAGCTGCTCGGCTCTCGCTACCCCACCATGGCTGCAGCCGCTCCTCTCATCTCAGACCCACTGGTGAGAAACCTGGGGACGGTCGTTGGCTCGCTGTGCCATGCCGACCCTCAGGGCGACTGGGGCTCGGTGATGCTGGCGCTGAACGGCGAGCTCGTGGCGAGAAGCGCAAACGGTGAACGGACCATCCCCGTCGCCGAGCTCATCGAGGGACCGTTCACCACCACCTTGAGACCGGACGAGCTCGCCACCGAGGTTCGGGTGCCGGTGGCCGACGGCCCCAGTCACGGCACCTATCTCAAGCTCGAGCGCAGAGTAGGGGACTTCGCCACCGTCGGAGTGGCGGTGCACCTCACGTTCGAAGCCGAGCGCGTAAAGCGGGCCGGCATCGGCCTCACTGCGGTCGGGCCGTCGAATATCAAGGCGGAGGCGGCCGAGCGTGTGCTCGAGGGACAGGCGCTGGACGACGACGTGATCAAGGAAGCCGCCCGCCTCGCCGCGGAGCAGGCCCAGCCTCATGACGACATACGCGGCAGCGCGAGCTACAAGCGAGAGATCGTGCGCGTGTTCGTGACGCGCGCACTTCGAGCCGCCCATCGGCCGGCCTAGAAAAGGAGAGCGAGATGGCAAAACAGAACCTCACCGCCACCGTCAACGGCTCGCCGCGAACCTCAGACGTCGAGCCGAGAAAGCTTCTCGTGCACTGGATCAGGGACGAGCTCGGGCTTACCGGAACACACATCGGCTGCGATACCACCAGTTGTGGGGCATGCACGGTGCTGGTCGACGGCATGCCGATCAAGTCCTGCACGATGTTTGCGATTCAAGCGCAGGGCCGCGCCGTTACCACGGTCGAAGGACTCAAGCAAAATGGCAAGCTGCACGCGCTCCAAGAGGGATTCAAAGAAGAGCACGGACTGCAATGCGGCTTTTGCACGCCCGGCATGATGCTCACTGCGGCGGCGCTGCTCGAGGACAATCCTTCCCCCGACGAAGAAGAGATCCGCTGGGCGCTGTCGGGCAACCTGTGTCGCTGCACGGGATATCAGAACATCATCAAGGCGGTCAAGTGGGCGGCGAAGAAGAGGGAATCCGAGCGCGTCGACGCGGGATCTCAGTAGCCGGACCTCGACTAACTCGAACAAGAGGGAGAGCGACATGGCCGTAGAAGAAGAGCGGGTAGAGAGCTGGCTCGGCAAGAGCATCAAGCGCGCCGAGGACGACCGATTCATTGCCGGCCGCGGCAACTACGTCGACGATGTGCGGCTGCCGGGCATGCTTCACATGTCGATCCTGCGTTCTCCAGTAGCGCATGCTGTGATCACGTCGATCGACACAACCGAGGCGGCGGCGCTGCCCGGAGTAGTGGCCGTGGTCACCGGCGAGCTCATGGCGCAGCACAACCTGGCCTGGATGCCGACGATGTCGGGAGACACGCAAGCGGTGCTGGCGACCGACAAGGTGCGCTTTCAGGGTCAAGAGGTAGCCGCCGTGGTCGCGGAAGACCCCTACACGGCGCACGACGCACTCGAGCTCATCGATGTCAGCTACGAGCCGCTACCTGTGGTCGTCGATCCTCACGCCTCGCTCGAGGAGGGTGCCCCTCTTATACGCGATGACAAGGAGGATCAAGAGGACAACCGTATCTACCACTGGGAGGCGGGCGAAAAGGAGCCGACCGAGCGCGCCTTCGAGCAGGCCGATGTGATCGTCAGCCTCGACACTCACTACCCTAGAAGCCATCCTGCGCCGCTCGAGTGTTGTGCCTGCGTCGCCGACGTTAACCCCGCCACGGGCAAGGCCACCATCTACATGACATCGCAGGCGCCGCATGCGATCCGGACGGTCTTCGCACTCGTCACTGGGCTGCCGGAGCAAAACATCCAGATCATCTCTCCCGACATCGGCGGCGGTTTCGGCAACAAGGTGCCGGTCTATCCCGGCTACGTGGTGGCGACCGCGGCTTCGTTGCTAATCGGCCGTCCGGTGAAATGGATCGAGGACCGCACCGGAAACCTCATCTCCACGGGGTTCGCCCGTGACTTCCACATGAAGGGAGAGTTGGCGCTCACCAAGTCCGGCAAGATGCTTGGGCTGCGCGTCAACATGCTCTCCGACCAGGGCTATGCATACGCCGACGCACAACCGAGCAAGTTCAAGGCGGGGCTCTTCCACATCGTCACCGGCTCCTACGATCTGGGCGCGGCCCATGTAGTGGCAGAGGGGGCCTACACAAACAAGGCTCCCGGAGGAGTTGCCTACCGCTGCTCGTTTCGCGTCACCGAAGCTTCTTACTTGATAGAACGGCTGGTTAACAGTGCCGCCTATGAGCTCGACATGGATCCCGCCGAGCTGCGCCGACAGAACTTCATCAAGAAGGAGCAATTCCCCTACACATCCGTCACCGGTTTCGTCTACGACTCCGGCGACTATCACCAGGCGCTCGATCTGGCTCTCGAGAAGTCCGGCTACAAGAGCCTTCGACAGGAGCAGGAGAGGGCCCGTTCCGAGGGCAAGCTTTTCGGCATCGGGCTCGCCAGCTTCACTGAGGTAGTCGGCGCAGGACCCAGCCGCGATTTCGACATCCTCGGGATCAAGATGTTCGACTCGGCGGAACTGAGGGTTCACCCAACGGGCAAGGCAATCCTCAAGCTAGGCGTCAAGAGCCAGGGCCAAGGCCACGAAACGACTTTTGCTCAGATCGTGGCCAACGAGCTCGGCATCCCGCCCCAAGACATCGTCGTGCATGAGGGCGACACGGACAACACGCCTTATGGACTGGGGACCTATGCATCTCGCAGCACTCCGACCGGGGGCGCGGCGACTGCCGTGGTAGCGCGCAAGCTTCGCGACAAGGCAAGGGCCATCGCCGCGCACACGCTCGAAGTCGCTCCCGAGGATCTCGAGTGGGAGCTGGGGCGCTTTTTTGTCAAGGGCGCACCGGATAAGTCGACCACCATTCAGGAAATCGCTTTCGCCGCCTACACCAACCATCCCCTGGGGATGGAGGCGGGACTGGAAGGCGTCCACTACTATGACCCGCCCAACATGACCTATCCCTTCGGCAGCTATGTCGTCGCGGTCGAGGTGGATCCCGACACCGGTGAGTGGAAGGTCCGAACCATGGTCGCGGTCGACGATTGCGGCGTGAGAATCAACCCGATGATCGTCGAAGGCCAGATCATGGGAGGCCTCACCGAGGGCTTCGCTACATCGATGATGCAACAAATCAGCTTCGATGACGATGGAAACTGCCTCGGCTCGAACTTCATGGACTACCTCATCCCGACCTCGTGGGAGACGCCCAAGTTCGAGTTGTTCGAAACCACCACGCCTTCCCCCCATCACCCGATCGGATGTAAGGGCGTGGGCGAGTCGGCCACCGTCGGCTCGCCGGCCGCCTACGTCAACGCGGTGATCGACGCCTTGGCTCACCTCGGCGTGAGAAACATCGACATGCCCCTTACGTCGGCCAAGGTGTGGGAGGCGATACAGACGGCTCCGGGATCGTGAGCGGCGCGCTTCACCGCGCCCGTGAGCTGGAGGAGGCGGGCGAGGCTCACGCGCTCGCAACGGTGGTCCGAGTCGACCGCCCCGTGTCGGCTCGTCCCGGCGACAGGGCCATCGTCACCGCCGACGGGCTGTTGCACGGATGGGTCGGGGGCTCTTGCACCGAGCCGATCGTGGTGCGGGAAGCACTCGCAGCCCTGGCGGACGGCGCGCCCCGGCTGGTGCTTATGCGGCCGGTGGGGGCCGCGCGCCCGGCCGAGCAGCCTGGAGTCGTCACCCAGGTGACCACGTGCGCCTCCGAGGGCGGCGTCGACGTCTTCGTCGAGCCGCGCCTCCCGAAGGCACGCGTGTTCGTCGTCGGCTCCTCCCCCGCCACCAGGAGCCTGGTGGAACTGGCGGCCGGGCTCGGTTACCGGACCGTGGCGGTGCTCGACGATCCCGCCGAGCAACTCGAGCGCGCCGACGGCACGATCTCGCTTGAGCAGCTTGCCGCGTCCCGGATGAGGCGTGAGGACGCGGTCGTCGTGGGCACGATGAATCGTTACGACGAAACCGGGCTGCGGGCCGCCCTGCAGACCGCGGCCGGCTACATCGGCTTGGTGGCGAGCCGCCGTCGCGGCGAGCAGGTGCGGGACTCGCTCGAAGCAGCGGGGCTCTCCGCGGAGGAGCTTGCCCGGGTGGTGACACCGGCCGGAGTGGACCTCGGTCCGTGCACCCAGGAAGAGATCGGTCTCGCCGTCTTGGCCGACATTGTGGCGCACAAGAACCGACTCCAGGAGGAGTCGTCGGGAGGGATCTGCGCGCCGGCCGAGGCGGTCGACCCGGTCTGTGGGATGACCGTGGCGGTCACTGCGACGGCCCT
>DASRPA010000122.1:0-4498 GCA_035646635.1 Actinomycetota bacterium
CGCCGAGTTCCGGGCGCAGAACCACGAGCCCACCTACATGAGGGACTGGCTGGCCCACCTCGACCGCCTCATCATGGCGATGGAAGCTCCGACTTTGACGGATGCTGGATCGGTCAGCCACCAGCAGGCCGTCGCCAAGGCCGAAGGCGAGTATGAGAAGTACCGCGCCCAGCTCGACGCCGCGCCATCCGACGTCGAGGCGGCGTACCTCGAATCTGTCAAGCGCGCCCAGCGAGAGATCGAGGGCAAATAACTATGACCGAGGAAGCCATTGACGTCCCTGTTGAGGCGGAGGAGGGCACCTTCGACCCAAGGGCCATGCTCGCTCGTTGGGCGAACTCCAGCGACGAGTGGGTCCGGCTCCTCGTGGCCGAGATTCTCGCCATCGGACGACCTGTCGGCACGTCGACCATCGAGACGGCGTACAAGCTGTTCCGGCAGGAGAAGGCCGTCGTCCCCCGCGAGCTTCCTGCGGTTGAGCAGCTCAGCACGGAGGCCCGTCAAGACGAGGCAGCACCACCACTGACCCTCGTCAAGCTCTCAGAAGTCCACGGGGTCAACGCACTGGTGACAGGCGCAGAGATCGAGCCGCACGAAGGGCTCACGATCCTGTACGGCGAGAACGGCACCGGTAAGACGGGGTACTCCCGCGTCTTCAAGGCCCTCGCCGACAGTCGAACTGCCGACGTGATCCTCGGCAACGTGGATGCCGAGAAAGAAGAGGCGCAGTCTGCCAAACTCGACTACACACTCGGCGGCGACGACGAGACACTGGAGTGGACAGGCGACCGTGGCGTTTCGCCGTTCACCCGCATGTCGATCTTCGACAGTCCGTCGGTTTCGACCCACGTCGACGACGACCTGGACTATGTCTACGTTCCCGCAGCCCTCGCCCTCTTCAACCACGTCATCGCGGCGATCCAAGGTGTGACGGCGCAGATCGATGCATCGATCGCCACGTTGGGCAACGGTTCAACGGGCTTGCTTTCGCGGTTCCAAAGAGGCTCGACGATCTACCCGCTCATCGAAGCGTTGGGGGCTTCGACCGACCTCGCCGCGCTGAAGGCGACGTCATCCACCGACCCAGAGGTCGACAAGAAGATCGACGTGCTGACGCAGGCCGTCGCTGCCCTCCGGTCGAACACCATCGGTATCCAACTGACTGCGCGCCGCAGGGAGCAGCGTGCGTTTCAGCAAGCATCCGATGTGGCCGATGTGCTCATCGGCCTTGATGTCGCTGCTTACAACGCCGCCCTCACCAAACGCACGCAGCTTGCGGCCGACTACGAGGAATTCCGTTCCGAGCTCTTTGCGGCGGCCGACCTACCTGCCGAGCCAGAAGAGACGTGGAGCGAGTTCATCGAGGCCGGCGATGCGTATCGCCAGCACCTCGTCGAGGTCGGCGCGCACGATGCCGACCGGTGCCTGTACTGCCGCCAACCCGTGTCGGACACCGCGCGCGACCTGCTGACGAAGTACTCGTCCTATCTCGCGGACAAGATCTCTGGCGATATCCGAGCGAACGATGCCGTTCTAGCCTCGTTCAATCAGAAGGTCGAGTCCATCGGGCTCTCCGAGGTGACTGCACTGGTTCAGGAGTTCGCTGACGAGGAGGCCAAGCCCGACTACTTCGTTGCCCTGAAGGCCGTCGCTGATGCCACGACTGCAGCTACCGGCTCGATCCGAGCGGGCGAGCCCATCAACACAGACTTCTCGACGACTCTCGCCAAGCCCAAGGCCGATAGCGCTACCGCGGCGGTGGCTGCGTCTACCGACATTGTCACGCTGGAGGAGCAGTCGCAGAACCGAACGAAGGCACTTGAGGACAAGCAGGCCGAACTTCTTGAACTCAAGGATGCAGCAGAACTCGCCAAGTCCTGGGCTGTGGTCGAGGCACAGGTGAAGGCCGCGAAGGAAGCGGACCAACTCCGCACGCTCAAGCGGCCGTTGCCGCAGCTTGCGCGTGGCGTTACTGAACTCTCCAAGGCCGCAAGCGATCAGTTGATCAATCAGAGCTTCGACGCCCTCTTCATCGAAGAGTGTGAGGCGCTCCGTGTGCCATCCCTCAAGGTCCAGTTCGTCGGGCGCGAGGGCAGAGCACAGAGACGGAAGGTCCTGAGCGGTCGTCACAAGCCATCGAAGGTGCTCTCAGAGGGCGAGCAGAAGGTGCTGGCTCTGGCCGACTTCCTTGCCGAGGCACGGCTGGCAGGCATCACCGCGCCGGTCGTCTTCGACGACCCGGTGTCGAGCCTCGATCATCGCCGCGTCAACGAGGTCGCCCAGCGCATCGCGCGCCTCGCCGATGACAATCAGGTAATCGTCTTTACTCACGACATCCTCTTCACTACGACTCTTCTGTCCCTCTTCGAGAAATCGAAGCGATGCACCTACTTCCAGATCACCGACGAAGATGGCAAGGGCAAAGTCGCCCGCGCCACCGGCCCGCGCTGGGACACTCTGAGTGGGATCAAGGGGAAGATCAACGACACCATCAACGCCGCCAAGAGCCAAGACGGTGAAGCCCGCGCCGCGCTCGTGCGGGTGGGCTACGGGTGGATTCGCTCGTGGTGTGAAGTGTTTACCGAGACTGAACTGTTCCAAGGAGTGTCGCAGCGCTACCAGCCCAACATCGGGATGACTCGACTGGAGAACATCAAGACGGACAAGCTCGGCGAGATCATCCCCAAGGTGACTAAGGTCTTCGAGGACGCGTGCCGCTATATCGACGCCCACTCGCAGCCACTGGTCACCCTCGGGGTCAGTCCAACCCTTGCCGGATTGGAACAGCACTGGGCTGAGTTGCAAGCGCTCAAGAAGGCCAACGACGGGAAGTCATGAGTGCGGTGAAGTCTGATCGAAAGCGGGCGCTGAAGTTAGCTTTCGAGCCCGAGGAGTACCTGGTGACGTGGGACCTCCCGACAGGGGAGGGGGACACCTTCGCTTCCCACGGTGTGCTTGTCGTGAATCCCGATCAGGCGCCCACCGGAACCGCCCACGGCGCATTTTCCCATATTGCACGGCAGATGGAGAGCGGCGGCGCAGCATTCCCTCAGCATGTTGATGTTCCGCGCATCACGGGCCAACTGGCCAACGGGGCTCGTGTTCTGCTTCTTGACGCCCACGTCTCGTACTGGTTCAGCACGCAGGCCCGAATCGACGCAGCTGCTGCGATCATCACCGTCGCCGACGGTACGACCGATGATCCGGCCGGATTTCAGAAGATCGAGGTGCAAGTTGGCGGGTTGGACGCTATCGCTGGGGTCGCACCGATCAAGAGGACGTCGTTCCCGAAGAACGGGGCCGCAGGAACCTGGTCGGCGGAAGTGGCTGACGCGGCGCAGACGTGGGCGCAGGACGGCATCACCCTGTCGCTTCACTTCGATGGCTCCTTTCGTGCCTTCGACGCGCACTCTTTTGGCATCGGTTTCAGTCCACTCGTTCGGGTCGACCTTGGTGACGCAGTGCCCTTCGAGCAACTGATTGACGATTGGGTGTTGCCGATCCGCAGGGTTGTCTCGGTCGCGACGGGGCGTCCTGAGCCGCTCACCTACGTTGCAGTGAAGATCCCATCAGGTGACGAGCGAGAGCCGAGAGGTCAGGTGTTTGGCGCCGGGATCACGCAAGTGCCGTATGAGGCAACGCAGGACGAGGTGCGCAAGGTTGACGCGCCTCTGCAGCTTGCTCGGGACGGGGTTTCGCTCCTCGATGTCGTCACCCAGTGGCAGTCGATGGTCACCGACCATCACCCGCTGGTCGAAACCTACGGAGCCATGCTGCACGCGAAAGACCAACACCCTCGATCTCGGTTCTTGCTCCTTCTGCAGGCCATCGAAGGAGCGCATGGCCATGAGACGAAGGCATCGTTCGCCCGACGCCAGAAGAAGCACGACGAGGCTCGCAGCGTAGTCATCGAGGCTGTGGCTGAAACGCTCGACGACAAGCAGTCGAGGTTCCTGGAAAAGAACCTAGCGAAGCGCCCTCCGGCTGGCTTGGAGTCCGCCATCAACTGGCTGGCGAAGAAGTTGCCGGGTGACGTCAAGAAATCGCTCGAAAAGACCGCATTGGTCAAGGCCACGTTGGGGGAGCCTGTCAATGCTCGGAATGCCCCGGACGCGCTGCGTATCATCCGAAACGATCTCGCACATGGCAATCGGGGGTAGGACGCGTTCGAACTCCATGAGGTCGTAAAGCTGCTTGAGCTGATGGTCCGAGCCCACGCGCTCCAACTCCTCGGCTGTCCTGAGGTCGTGATCGAACGAGTCTTCAAGGACTGACCGCCCGTTGGGCCCGATGCCCCTATTCGACGAGACAGTGTACGGATCTTCCGCAGCGGCAGTGCCGTGCATAGTTCGAGCTACTTAGAGCGCGCGCAGATAGGTGCGTCTAGTCGTTCCATCGCTTGGCCCATTTGACGAGTTTGACGGTCAGGATGAGGGCGATGGCGAGGGCGATCTGCCCGAGTCGTTGCGGGATGTACCGGTCGGTGTTGCGGCGGAGC
>DASRPA010000123.1:0-28706 GCA_035646635.1 Actinomycetota bacterium
GTGGTGACAAGGAGGCAAGCAAAAGATGCCGACAACTCACAATCCCTTCGGCGCCCGAGGGGAGTTCGAGACTGCCTCGGGCCGCCTCGGCCTCTACCGCCTGGAGGCGTTGGAAAAGGCCGGCGCTGCCCGGCTCGACGACCTCCCCGTCACCGTTCGCCTGCTACTCGAGAACCTGCTGCGCTCAACGGCGCGTGGGCTTGCCTCGGAGGACGACGTGACAGCTCTCGCTGCATGGGGACAAGAGGGTACGGGGGCCGGGGAGTTCCCCTACGCTCCGGCGCGCGTGATCCTGCAGGACTTCACCGGCGTGCCCGCCGTCGTGGATCTCGCCGCCATGCGTTCCGCCATGCACAAGGAGGGCGGCGATCCAGCACGGGTCGACCCGCAGGTTCCGGTCGATCTCGTCATCGACCACTCCGTCCAGGTCGATGCATTTGGCACCGTGCAGGCGTTCGCCACGAACGTGGATCGGGAGTACGAGCGCAACCACGAACGCTATTCGCTGCTCAGATGGGCACAACAGGCTTTCGAAGGCTTCCGGGTCGTTCCCCCGGGACTGGGAATCGTGCATCAGGTGAATCTCGAATATCTCGCCGCGGTCGTCGCCACGCTGAAGGACGAGACCGGCACCGTCGCGGTCCCCGACACGCTGGTCGGAACCGATTCCCACACCACGATGGTAAATGGGCTCGGCGTGCTCGGCTGGGGAGTTGGGGGCATCGAAGCTGAGGCCGCCCTCTTGGGACAACCGATACCACTGGGCACTCCCAGTGTCGTGGGCTTTCTCATGACCGGTGCCCTCAGCACGGGCGTAACGGCCACCGATCTAGTACTGACAATCACCGAGTTGCTGCGAGCCCACGGCGTCGTCGGCAAGTTCGTGGAGTTTTACGGCGGCGGGCTGTCGACTCTGAGAGTCGCCGACCGGGCAACGATCTCCAACATGTGCCCCGAGTACGGCGCCACGGCGGCGTTGTTCCCGATCGACGATCAGACACTCGCCTACCTGCGACTGACTAACCGAGCCGACGATCAAATCGATCTCGTCGAACGCTACGCCAAGGAGCAGGGCATCTTTCGCACCGATGAAACCAAGGCCCCGGTTTTCACCGAGAGCCTCGAGCTCGACCTCTCCACGGTCGAGCCCAGCGTTGCGGGGCCCCGCCGGCCACAGGATCGCGTTCCGCTGGCGCGCGTGTGGGAGAGCTTCAAGGACGTGTATGGGGGCGAGCCGGCCGCCGAGAACGACCACCAAGTGCGTGACGGCTCGGTCGTCATCGCGGCCATCACCAGTTGCACCAACACCTCCAATCCCTCCGTCATGCTCGCGGCCGGACTGCTGGCCAAGAAGGCGGTGGAACGGGGTCTCGCCACCAAGCCGTGGGTGAAAACGAGCCTGGCACCAGGGTCGCGCGTCGTGACCAGGTATCTCGACGCCGCCGGCCTCGCTCCTTATCTGAACAAGCTCGGCTTCCACGTCGTCGGCTACGGCTGCACGACCTGCATCGGAAACTCTGGACCCCTGCCCGACGACGTAGCCGCGGCTGTGGAGCGCGATGACTTGTCGGTGGTTTCGGTGTTATCGGGAAATCGTAACTTCGAGGGGCGCATCCACCCGCAGGTCAAGGCCAGCTATCTCGCCTCGCCGCCCTTGGTGGTCGCCTACGCGCTTGCCGGCACGGCCGACATCGACCTGACCACCGACGCATTGGGCCGGGATGAGTCCGGAGCGGAGGTCCACCTCTCCGACCTATGGCCACAGGCGGAGGAGATAGAAGAAGCCATGGTGTCGGTGAGCGCCGGTCTCTTCGCCGACGAGTACGCCTCGATCTTCGACGGTGACGAACGCTGGAGAGATCTGCCTTCACCCGAGGGAGATCTCTACGAATGGGATGAGAGCTCCACCTACGTTCGGGAGCCGCCCTTCTTCGAGGATCTGGGGGCCGAGCCATCGCCTCCCTCCGACATCGTGGACGCGCGCGTGCTCGTGTACGTGGGCAACTCGGTCACCACAGACCACATCTCACCGGCGGGCTCGATCGCCCCGAGCTCCCCTGCCGGAAAGCATCTCGTCGAAAAGGGTGTCAAGCCCCAGGACTTCAACAGTTATGGGTCTCGGCGAGGCAACCACGAGGTCATGATGCGCGGCACGTTCGCGAACATCAGGCTGCGAAACAAGCTGGCCTCGAAAGAAGGGGGTTGGACCGTCCGACTGCCCGATGAGCAGTCGATGACCATCTACGATGCCGCCGAGTCTTACCAGCAGGAGGGTATTCCCCTCATCATTCTCGCCGGGAAAGAGTACGGCTCCGGTAGCTCCCGGGACTGGGCCGCCAAGGGGCCGTTGCTCCAAGGGGTCAAGGCGGTGATCGCGGAGAGCTTCGAACGCATCCATCGTAGCAACCTCATCGGCATGGGGATTCTGCCACTGCAGTTCTCAGGATCGGAGAACCCCGAGTCCGTCGGCCTCGACGGGAAGGAGACCTACTCGATAACCGGCATCTCGTCGGGGCTCGAGCCGGGCGCCCAACTGGAGGTCACGGCCCGGGCCGACGGGCATGAGACCACCTTCATGGTGCAATGCCGCATCGACTCGCACGTCGAGCTCGACTATTACCGGCACGGCGGAGTGCTGCAGATGGTGCTACGCCGCATGCTGGCCTCGTGATGACCGCCATCACCGACTCTCGAGCCCTGGTTTCCATCGTTACCGATACCCGTGAGCGGGGAGGTGCACTTAATGAAACCGCTTCGCCCGGCGCTCGTTGCCCTGTTCACCTGCTCTCATTGTCGGGTCCGGGAGCAGCACACGAACACATTGAGAGTTACGACGAGGGCACCACGCACATCGTCGACAAGCGCCCATTCGTGCGCTTCGACTCTCCCTATCACCTGACCGACCTCAGCCGCGACGGGAGGCTTGTGGCCTTCAGGTGGTGGGAGCCGGGCGGGGACACAACCTACTTGGGAGTGATCGACCTGACCCAGGACGCGCTTCGTTTCCTGGGCCCGGTTTCCCGAACCCAAATCGCCCTCTTCTCGCCGGACGCTCGCAAGCTCCTCATCCGTCGGGGACGCGCCATCGACCTGGTCGACGTGGCGAGCGGCGCCATCACACGAGGAGTCGCAAAGGCCGCCTATCACGGACAAGTGAGGTGGCTCGACGACGGTCGCCTCGCCTATCTGCCTCCGGAACGGAAGCTCGTATTTCATAGACCCGGCGCGGAACCCACCCCCGCGGGCCTGAGCATTCCCGATCCCAAGGGATACGACTCACTGGCAGCCTCGGTCGCGGTCGATCCCGATGGAAAAAGGGCGCTGTAGGCGCGGGGCTGCCGCGTCTTCATGCGTCATCTGCCGGATCGAAAAGACGAGATGCTGAACGCGTGGAACATGTGGGTGCCCGAGCGGGCCTGGTCACCCGTCGGCGCGCACTTCGTCCTTCAGCAAACGAGTCCCTTTGACCATTGCACACAGACGTCCGCACCTCCGGCCTACGACATCCTCTTCGCAGGAAATGGCAGGCGAATCGGACACGTTCTCGGCTACGACGCAAGCGCGAGCCACGGACACGGCATCACCTGGGGCACCGACTCTCGCACTCTTATCCTCACCCAACCACATCACCGGATCGGCCGTCACCGGATACGTACAGATGTGGGCCGTGGACATCCACGCGCGGACCCGCTCGCTCGTGGTCAACAAGCGCGTAATCGACTCGCCACTAGTAGGCCCCGGAGGCTGGATCGTCTTCTCTCGTTACCGTTACGCCGACGGGGCGGCAATGGGCCGGGAGGAGGGAACCGTGGTGGTGGGCCGTCTAGACCCTCGGCCCACGTAGCCAATCGCGCTCAATGCACCTCCGAGTACAGAATCCGTACCCAGGCGCGCTTTGCGCGCGTTTGAGTACGGCGGACAGAGCGGGGTGAGCGGCCCTAGCGCTTGGAGTACTGGGGCGCCTTGCGGGCCTTCTTGAGCCCGTACTTGCGCCGTTCCTTCTCTCGCGCGTCGCGCCTCAAAAAACCCGCCCGCTTGAGGGCCGGCCTGAGGTCGGGATCAAGCTCGGCCAGAGCGCGCGAGAGCGCATGCCTGAGCGCACCAGCCTGGCCGGCCACGCCGCCGCCGGTGAGCTTCACGACGATGTCATAGCGGCCCTCGGTATTGGTGAGCCGGAGTGGCTCGGTGAGGATCCTGCGGTGGGTGATGCTCGGGAAATAGTCCTCCAGGCTGCGGCCACCGTTGATCGACCATTGCCCGTTGCCGGGCATGAGGCGCGCAGCACACACCGCTTCTTTGCGCCGGCCGGTCGCGCGGGTCAGGGCCTCAACCACCCGTTACCTCCTCGATCGTGTGGGCTTGCTCGGGGTTGTGTGGAGCGGCCACGCTCCGGAGGTCGAGCGGCTTCGGCTGCTGTGCTTGATGAGGGTGCTCGCCTTCGGCGTAGACATTCAGCTTCTTGAGCATGGCTCGTCCGAGACGGTTGCTCGGGAGCATCCCTTTGACCGCCTTCTCGACGGCCTTTTCGGGACGAGTCGCCATGAGCTTGGAATAAGGGGTCGCGCTCAGACCGCCCGGATAGCCGGAATGCCTGTAGTACTGCTTGTCGGTGATCTTGTTCCCGGTCAAGACAATCTTGGAAGCGTTAACCACCACGACGTGGTCACCGCAGTCGAGATAGGGCGCGAAGTAGGGCTTGTTCTTGCCACGAAGAAGCTGAGCGACCTCAGAGGCGAGCCGACCCAGCACGACACCATCCGCGTCCACGACCCACCAGTCGCGCACGATCTCATGAGGCTTTGTCGAGTGGGTTCTCATATCTTCCTTTTGGCGGTTTCGAGCCGCTTGATAGTCAGAGAAACCGCAGGATACCGGCACCTGCGAAGCAGCGTCAAATCGGCCTGCTCCAACCCTCATCATACTCGACCGAGACCAGGCAGAGACCGTGAGGGGGGGCGACGGGACCTGCCGTAACTCGGTCTCGGGCTTCGAGCACGCCGGCGGCTTCGTCCGGCCCCCGCTTTCCCTCGCCCACCTGAATGAGTGTGCCGACCAGCGAGCGAACCATCTGCTGGATGAAGGCGTTGGCGCGCGCCTGGATTCGGATGATGGAGCTGGAGCGTGAGCACGACAACTCGAAGAGTGTCCTTCTCGCCGAAGCCCCAGGTGGAACACGCCCGAACGAGCTGAAGTCGTGCTCGCCGACGAGATGGCCGGCAGCCTCGTTCATCGCGTCAACTGAAAGCTCCTTCCGATGCCACAGAGCCGTTCTCGCCAGGAACGGGTCCGGTACGTCCGACTGCAGGATGGCGTACACATAGAGGCGCGAGCGGGCGCTGAAGCGCGCGTTGAACTCCGAATCGGCTCGAGCGCAGGCTCTCACCGCGATGCGCCCGCCGAGCGCGGAGTTGAGGGCAGCTCTCAACTTGTCGAGATCAGTCTCGTCGCCAACCTCGCGCACGCTCATCACTTGGCCGAGGGCATGCACGCCGACGTCGGTCCTGCCCGCCCCCGTGGATTCCATCTCCTGGGAGCGGAGCACCCTGGACAGAGCTGCATCGATCTCCCCTTGGACCGTGTTAACGGACGGCTGTGCGGCGAACCCGTGAAAATAGGAGCCGTCGTAGGAAATGTCGAGACGAAGGTTCAGCTTTGAGTAGTCTCCTCGTCGCCGTCGTCGGCGACGACTTCATCCTCACTCGGCTCGGCTTCCACACTCGGCTCGGCTTCCACACTCGCGGTCGCCGCCGCGACTCCTTCGCCGGACGCCCCGGCCCGTCTCCGTCCCGGCCGGCGCAGCCGGCGCCTGCCGGCGGCTTCGGTTTCGGCTGTGGCGGAAGAACGCGCAACCGCACCCTCCACGAGCTCCACGAAAGCCATGGGAGCCCCGTCTCCCTGACGAGGGCCGATCTTGAGCATCCGCGTATAGCCGCCGTTTCGCTCCGCAAACCGCGGACCTATCTCTGCGAACAGCTTGTGCACCACTCCCCGGTCCTCGATCGCCGACAAGACCTGACGACGGTGATGAATGCTGCCCTTTTTGGCCTTAGTGATGAGGTGTTCGGCGTAGGGACGCAACAACCTCGCTTTGGCCTCTGTGGTCTTCACCCGCTCATGCTCGAACAGCGAGCGGGAGAGGTTACGGAGCATCAACCTCTGATGAGAGGGGTTGGATCCGAGCGCAGGTCCCTTTTTCGGCTGTGGCATAAAGTCCCTAAAACTCTTTCCGCTTCAAGGACAAGTCCAGCTCCTCGAGCTTAGCCTTGACCTCGTCGATCGACTTTTGGCCGAAGTTGCGAATCTCAAGCAGATCCTCTTCGGACTTCTGCAGCAGCTCGCCCACGGTTGTGACACCCTCGCGCTTGAGGCAGTTGTATGAGCGCACGGTCAGGTCCAAATCTTCGATCGGCTGCGCCAGCACCCCTGAGACAACTTCCTCTTCGGGGTCCGGGCCCAGGACCAAGCCCCCCATACCCTCACCCAGATTAGAGAACAGCTGGAACAGCTCCACCATAGTAGAACCGGCAGACGACAGCGCCTCTGCTGGAGTGATCGAGCCGTCGGACTCGACGTCGAGAATAAGGCGGTCGTAGTTCGTCATTTGCTCGACGCGAGTCGGCTCGACGTCGTAGGTCACCCTCCGGATGGGGGAGAATAGTGCATCGATGGGTATCGCCCCGATGGCCTCTTTGGGGGCGCTTGCGGCCGCCACATAACCCCGACCCTGTTCGATTCGCAGCTCGGTGGACAAACTTGCGTTCTTGTTAAGCGTTGCGATGTGATGGGTGGAATTGAGGATCTCCACACCGGCCGGAAGCTGAATATCACCGGCCGTCACTTCGGCGGGCCCGTTGACCCGCAGGTGAACCGTCGTGGGCTCGTCGTTCTCGCTGCGGATAACGAGTTCTTTCAGGTTGAGCACGACGTCGGTGACGTCCTCGGCCACACCTTCAATGGTCGAAAACTCGTGCAGTACGCCGTCGATCTTTAGCTGGGTCACGGCTGCCCCCGGTATGGACGAAAGCAGCGTGCGGCGCAGCGAGTTGCCCAGCGTGTAGCCGAAACCGGGCTCCAGCGGCTCGATGATGAACTTGCTGCGTTGTGGTGAGATCTCTTCTTCAGAGACATGTGGACGTTGGACGACCAACAGATTCAATTAAGCTCCTCTCCTGGCGAGCAAAGGGCTGAAAGAACTACTTGGAGTAGTACTCGACGATTAGCTGCTCTTGCACTGGCGCATCAATCTGGTTGCGCTCCGGC
Source organism: Actinomycetota bacterium (assembly GCA_035646635.1). Taxonomy (GTDB): domain Bacteria; phylum Actinomycetota; class CADDZG01; order CADDZG01; family WHSQ01; genus JACDAL01. The sequence continues at coordinate 7,261 of DASRPA010000123.1, forward strand.
AAGGCGCGCACTTCAACTGCCATTTCCCTCAGGTTCGAGGTCAGCCAGTCGGGTATCACTCTTCCCTCTGCGTAAGAGGTGTTCTCGATGATCCGGCCGACATTGCGCGAACGGCCCCGAACGCTGACTACGTCTCCAGGCTTCACCCGAAACGAAGGAACATTGACCTTGCGGTCATTCACTTGAAAGTGGCCATGGGAAACAAGCTGCCTGCCCATGCCGCGGTTCATGGCCAACCCGGCCCGGTAGACAACGTTGTCGAGACGAGACTCACAGATCCTCATGAGCTCTTCGCCGGTGACCCCCTTCGACCGAGCGGCCTCCTGGTAGTACCCTCGGAACTGCTTCTCCAGCACTCCGTAGAAGCGCTTAGCCTTCTGCTTCTCACGTAGCTGAAGCAAATACTCGCTCTCCCTGACTCGCCCCCGGCCGTGTTCTCCGGGAGGCGGCCGGCCCTTCTCGATAGGACACTTGGGAGATTCACAGCGCGTCCCCTTCAAGAACAGCTTGGTCCTCTCACGACGGCAGAGCCGGCACACAGGCCCGGTATAGCGCGCCATCAGACTCGCCTTCTCTTCCGAGGCCGGCAGCCGTTGTGCGGAACAGGCGTGACGTCCTTGATGCCGATGACCTCTAGACCCGAGGCCTGCAGAGAGCGGATTGCAGTCTCCCGCCCCGAACCCGGTCCCTTGACCATTACATCAACTCGCCGAACCCCGTGCTCCTGAGCACGGCGCGACGCCACCTCAGCTGCCTGCTGGGCCGCGAAGGGAGTGGACTTGCGGGAGCCCTTGAAGCCCACGTTACCCGCAGATGCCCACGCAATCACGTTCCCCTCAGGATCGGTAATCGAGATGATCGTGTTGTTAAACGTGGACTTGATGTGCGCGACACCGTGAACGATGTTCTTCTTTTCCTTGCGGCGAGTCTTCCTAGCTCTGCGTGGACCGGCCAAACTGCATGTCCTTCCCTCTAGACTTTTCTCGGAACCCCGGCTACTTCTTTGACTTCTTCTTGCCGGCGACCGCCTTGCCGGGACCCTTGCGGGTGCGGGCATTCGTGTGGGTTCTCTGCCCATTCACGGGAAGCCCTCGGCGGTGCCGTAGTCCTTGGTAGCAACCGATATCGATCTTGCGCTTGATGTTCTGGTTGATCTCGCGGCGGAGATCTCCCTCGACTCCGTAGCTATCCCCAATGAAATCGCGCAAGCGGACGACCTCCTCATCGGTCAAATCACGCACTCGCGTACTGGCGTCAACCCCAGATCCGGTGCAAGTCTCCTGGGCGCGGGTCGGCCCCACCCCAAAGATGTAGGTCAGGGCGATGTCGAGACGCTTGTCCCGAGGCAGGTCTACACCGGCGATTCGAGCCATTCGGCCTCCTTATCCCTGCTTTTGCTTGTGCCGGGGATTCGAGCAGATCACCATTACGTTCCCGCGCCTGCGAATGATCTTGCACTTGTCGCAGATCCTCTTGACGCTGGGATGAACTTTCATCTTCTTGCTCCTACCTGTAGCGGTAGACCACACGCCCCCGCGTGAGGTCGTAGGGGGACAGTTCCACCAGCACACGATCTCCCGGCAGGATGCGGATGTAGTGCATGCGCATCTTCCCCGAGATGTGAGCCAGGACCTTGTGGCCGTTGTCGAGCTCGACGCGAAACATGGCGTTGGGCAAGGTTTCATTGACTGTGCCCTCGATCTGGATGCCCTCTTCCTTCTGGGCGCCTTTCTCCTTGTTCTTCGCCATGCGCGCGGTTCCTACTTTCATCGTCTATGTTTGATCCGGCCGGGGATGCGAACCGCGCCGAAAGCGCGCAGAAACTGCCCTGACCGACCCTTAAGAGTAGCAGAAATACGCTCCCGAGTCGAATTCACCTCGCCTCGCGCCTGGTCAGGACCTCGTGACCCTCCTCGGTAATCGCCACGGTGTGCTCGAAATGGGCGGACAACCCTCCATCCGCCGTGACCACCGTCCAACCATCGTCGAGGGCCTTCGTGGCGGCCCCTCCAGCGTTAATCATGGGCTCGATGGCCAAGGTCATCCCTGCGCCCAGAACCTCCCGCCGGCCCGGGGGGCCGTAATTGGGAATCTGTGGGTCCTCGTGTAGGGCGCGTCCAACACCGTGACCCACATATTCCCGCACCACGGAGAACCCTGCCTTGATGGCAACTTGCTCGACGGCGTGGCCGACGTCGCCCAAGCGCCGCCCCGGATAACACTGTTCGATGGCCGCGTCCAGGGACTTCTCGCCTGCTTCGAGCAACCGGGCCGCATCCTCAGATATTGCTCCGACGGGAAACGTCCAAGCGGAGTCGGCATGAAGGCCCCCGTAGAAAGCTCCGACATCCAACGACACGACATCGCCCTCATCGAGTACGTGGTCTGAAGGAATCCCGTGAACGATAACGTCGTTCGGCGAAGAGCAGATCGAGCCGGGAAACCCCTTGTACCCCTTGAACGAGGGTTTCCCACCGGACGAAACTATCGCACTCTCCGCTATTGCATCGAGGTGGCGCGTGGTCACGCCCGGACGCAGAGCCTCCTGCAGGCGCAGAAGCGTATCGCTCACCATCACGCCGGCCTTCCGCATGATGACAAGCTCTTCGGGCGACTTCTTGTAGATCACTTGAGGCTCTCCACGATACGAGAGAAGACTTCGTCGGGGGACCCCATGCCATCGATCACATGGAGGACGTCCCGGTAGTGCGATTTCAAGGGCTCGGTCTGATCATGGTAGAGGCGCAGCCGCTTTCTGACGTTCTCCGGAGTGTCGTCCGTGCGCCTCTCGACTTGGCCCCCACAGCGGTCGCACGTCCAGTTCCGTTCGGGCGGGGCGTCGTCGTGGTAGTTGCGACCGCAGTTCGAACACACCCTTCGCCCCACGATCCTTCGCAGCGATACCTCTTCGGGAACCTCCAGAGCGAGGACCGCCTCGATCGCGGCAGAGTGCTCGGACAGCATCTTGTCCAGAGAATCGGCCTGCGATGTATTACGCGGGAACCCGTCGAGCAGGAAGTCGTCGAAACCTTTCGCCTCCAGACGCTCCCTTACCACCTCCACGGTAACGTCGTCGGGGACGAGCTTGCCCTCGTCCACGTACTCCTTCGCCTTCATCCCCATGTCGGTCTCGTTGGAGATTGCCCATCGAAACATGTCTCCAGTAGCGATCGCGTCGAGGTCGAATTCTTCGGCGACGCGCCTCCCCTGTGTTCCCTTGCCGGCCCCCTGCGGGCCGAAGATGAGAAGTCGCATAGATTTTATGCCCGGCCTGAGCTAGCAGCCCGTGCGATGACGCTGCATTATCTCAAGAACCCTTCGTAATGCCTCATCATGAGCTGGGATTCGATCTGCTTCATCGTTTCGAGCGCCACGCCCACCGTGATGAGGATCGACGTTCCTCCAAAGGGAAGCGCCTGCAGACCAAAGGCGCGCAACGCAATTGATGGAAGCAGTGCAATCGCGGCGATGAACAGAGCGCCCGGAAGAGTGATTCGAGTGAGGATTCGATCGAGATGCTCGGCAGTCTGCCGCCCAGGTCGAATACCGGGTATGAATCCACCGTATTTTTTCATATTGTCGGCGACATCCATCGGGTTGAAGCTGATGGCAGTATAGAAATAGGCAAAGAACACCACCATCGTCCCGTAGAGAATCATGTACACAAAGCTGCTTGAGTTGACGAGATGGTTTGTAATGAAATCCTGAATCACATCCACCTGAACCACGTTTTGCAGCAAACTGGGGATGTAGAGGACACTCGAGGCGAAGATGATCGGGATCACACCCGCCTGGTTTACCTTAAGCGGGATATAAGTCGACTGCCCCCCCATCTGGCGCCTGCCTACAATACGCTTAGCGTATTGAACGGCGATCCTTCTTTGGCCCTGCTCCATCATGACGATCGCAAGAATGATCCCGATACCCATCAGCACGATCAAGCTGAACAGCACCGGTCCGCCCTGGTCGAGAATGGCCTTCCCCTCGCTGGGAAGGGTCGATACGATCGACGCGAAGATCAGGATCGACATGCCGTTACCAATGCCCCGCTGGGTGATGAGCTCGCCGAGCCACATGATCAGCGCTGTCCCGGCCGTCAGGGACAGGACGATGAGCCCTACCCGAGGCCCCGAGAACTGCGGTATGAGATCGATCGGCTGGCCCCCCGGACCCTGGATCTGCCCGCTGTGGAAAAGGAACGCCAGTCCGGTCGACTGCAAAATCGCCAACAGCACGGTCAGATAACGGGTCCACTGCGTGATCTTCTTGTAGCCGGCCTCGCCTTCCTTGGACCATGCCTCGAGCTTGGGGATCACGGCCGTCAAGAGCTGCATGATGATGGACGACGTGATGTAAGGCATGATTCCCAGGGCGAAAATCGCCATCTGGGTCAGTGCCCCGCCCGAGAACAAGTTGATGAAGTCGAATACCCCGCCCTGAGCGCCTCTGGCGAAGGCTTGCGCGGCCTGGACGTCGATGCCCGGTGTAGGGACGTGGGCACCGAACCGGTACACCGCTATGATGAGCATCGTAAAGAGGATCTTCTTGCGCAAGTCGGGAACCTTGAAAGCATTGACGAACGCTCCAAGCAGGTTCATTCGCCAGACCTCCCACGCACAACGACCTCGACCTTGCCTCCGGCCGCCTCGATTTTCTGTTTGGCGGTGGCGCTGAAGGCGTGCGCCTTGACCGTCACGGCCCGGTCGATGTCTCCCTGCCCCAGGACCTTGATGATCTTGTCTCGCTTGCGCACCAGCCCGGTCGCCCTGAGCTCGGCCGGTCCGATTTCGGACGACTCGATCCTGCCCAGCTCGGAAACGTTGACCGCTCCGTAGACGACCCGGTTGATGGGCTTGAACCCCTTGCGCTTGGGCAGGCGGCGCACGAGAGGCATCTGGCCGCCCTCGAAGAACAGGGGCACACTGCCGCGCGCCCGGGTTCCCTTGGTCCCGCGGCCTGCGGTTTTCCCACGGCCCGATCCTTCGCCGCGACCTACTCGCCTGCGCGCTCTACGAGCCCCCTGCGGTGGCTTCAGCTCGTGCAGTCTCATGTCTCCTCGATCTCCTCAACCGTCACTAGATGCTCCACGGCCTTGATCATGCCCCTTATCTCGGGCTTGTCCTCGTGAACCACGGTGTGGCCGATGCGCCTGATGCCAAGAGCACGCAGGGTCCCCCGCTGCCGCGCCCCTCGATCCAACGCCGAACGCACTTGCGACACCTTGAGCTTGATCATCTATGTCCCTCAGTGCTCCGCACCGGAAATACGGTGCGCACCGAGAGCGTCACTGCGCCCCAGATTGAATCCCAATTCCGACCTCGGCGGAGCCGTTCGCAAGGCGCGAGGAGCGCTGCGTACCTGGAAGGTACGTGAGCGACAAGTAACGACGCGAGCGGGGATGCAGAGGCGTTCGAATGTCACCGGATTGACGGGGAGGTGCACTTAAGATGCCGATGATCCAGCGGAACTCGCGCCGCGCAGCAGATATGGAGGGGCGACTTCCTCGGGACGCTTGCCTCTCTTGAGAGCGATCTCCTCTGCCGTCTTGAGGCCTTGCAACGCCTTGACGGTGGCGTGCACGATATTGATCGGGTTGCTCGAACCCAACGATTTCGAGAGGATGTCCCGGATGCCGGCACACTCGACGACTGCGCGCACGGGGCCTCCGGCGATCACGCCGGTTCCGGGAGAAGCCGGCTTCAAGAGCACCACGGCCGCGGAGTCCTCGCTGATGATCTCGTGGATGATCGTCTGACCTACCATGGGAACCGTGAAGAAGCTTTGCTTCGCTTCCTCGATGCCTTTCTGGATCGCAGCCGGAACCTCTCGTGCCTTGCCATAACCAACGCCGACGCGGCCGGCTCCATCGCCCACTACAACCAAAGCAGTGAATGAGAACCGGCGGCCGCCCTTGACCACCTTGGCAACGCGGTTGATCGAGACAACGCGCTCCTCGTACTGGTTACGATCGTCGTCTCTTTGACGACCTCCCGAACCTCTTGCCATCAGCTCTCTCCCGTTCTAGAAATCAAGTCCGCCCTCGCGGGCGCCCTCGGCCAGGGACTTGACTCTCCCGTGGTAGCGAAAGCCTCCTCGGTCGAATGTCACTTGTTTGATGCCGGCGTCGGTGGCGCGCATTGCCACAGCACGTCCTACCGCCTTTGCCCTGGTCGTCGGATCCTTGCCTCCTCGTACCTTCAGAGACGACGCAGACACAAGCGTCCTGCCGGAGGAGTCATCAATGAGCTGCGCATAGATCTGCCGGTTGGAGCGATACACCGCGAGCCGGGGCCGCGCTTCTGTTCCCACCGCCAGCTTTCTCACCCGGCGATGCCGCTTTACCCTGCCCCGCGCCTTCAGATCCGAGGTCACACTACCCGCCCGCCTTCGCGGCCTTACCGGCCTTACGCTTAATGTGCTCCCCCTCGTACCTGATGCCTTTCGCTTTGTACGGCTCGGGCTTTCTGATCGCTCGAATCTCCGCCGCCACCTGGCCCACGAGCTCCTTGTCGATGCCTCTCACCACGATCCTCGTTGGAGTCGGGAGCTCGAACTCGATACCGACGGGGGCCTTCTTGGCAACGGGATGGGAGAAGCCAATCTGGAACTCGATGTCGTCGCCCTTCTTGGCCGCGCGGTAGCCGACCCCATGGATCTCGAGCCTTCTCTCGTATCCCTGAGTGACCCCCTGGACCATATTGGCGACCAGGCTTCGAACCAACCCGTGTAGTGCACGCACTTCCCGTTCCTCGTTGGCGCGCGTGACCCTGATCTCGCCGTCTGCGCGCTCTAGCGCGATACCCTTCGGCACCACCCTGGAAAGTTCCCCGCGCGGCCCCTTGACGACCACGCCGCCTGAGGAAACAGTGACCTCAACCCCCGAGGGCACGCTGATGGGGGCTTGACCTACACGTGACATCTTCCGACCTTTCCTCTACCAGACATGCGCCAGAACTTCTCCCCCGACGCCCACTCGGCGGGCTTGTCTGTCGGTCATGACCCCTTGCGACGTCGAGATGATTGCGATGCCGAGACCGCCGAGCACGCGGGGCAGCTCTCGCGCTCCCTTGTACACGCGCCGACCGGGCTTCGAAACCCGGCTGATTCCGGCAATTGCAGACTCCCTGTCCACCGAGTAACGCAGGCGGATCTTGATGTTCGCATGCGTCTCCTCGCGCGAAGTCTCATAGCTCTGCACAAACCCCTCATCGGCCAAGATCTTCGCGATGCTCTCCTTGATCTTGGACGCTGGAATGACAACCTCGTCGTGGGCCGCCGACGACGCATTGCGGATACGCGAAAGCATGTCGGCCACAGGATCGGTCATGCTCATCTTCTCTACCAGCTCGCTTTCGTGATGCCGGGGATCTCCCCGTTGTGAGCCATATGCCTAAAACACAACCGGCACAACCCAAAGCGGCGATACACGGCTCGCGGCCGTCCGCAGCGCACACATCGAGAGTAGGCTCGCACCCTGTACTTGGGTTTCCGTTGTGCCTTGAGCCGCAAGGCCTTCTTCGCCATCTATACCTCCAACCTTCCGCTCCTGAATGGAAAGCCAAGTGCGCTCAAAAGCGCCCTGCCGCCTTCATCATTCTGAGCGGTCGTAACGATCGTGATGTCCATTCCACGAGGGACGTCGATGTCGTCGTAGTCGATCTCGGGAAAGACAAGCTGTTCGGTAAGACCGAAGCTGTAATTGCCCCGGCCGTCAAAGGACTCCGGGTTCAGCCCTCGAAAGTCGCGAATACGAGGAAGCACGATCGCCATCAACCGGTCGAGAAACTCCCACATCCGATCGCCCCTCATGGTCACGGCCGCCCCAATAGGCATGCCGGCCCGGATCTTGAAGGTCGCCAGCGATTTGCGAGCGTTGCGTAGCGTCGGTTTCTGGCCCGTGATCGTTGTGAGGTCCTTGACCGCACCCTCCAAGAGGCGGGCATCGCGCGACGCATCCCCCACCCCCATGTTGACTACGATCTTCTCGGGGCCGGGAACCTGCATGACGTTCTTTAGTCCAAGCTCTTGTTGCAGCTTGGGAGTCAATTCCTGACGATATTGCACTTTGAGCCGGGGGGAATAGGTCGTCTGAGCCATCACAGCTCCGTCCCGCATTTGACGCACACGCGTACCCGCGCCCCTGAATCATCGACACGATGGCCCACGCGCGTGGCGCCGTCGTTGGGACAGATCAGGGCGACGTTCGAAACATCCACCGCGGCCTCTTTGTGCTGGATGCCGCCTTCCTGCCCACCTCGGCGATTTGGGCGCACCTTCTCGTGCCTGGTGACGGTATTCATGCCCTCGACGATCACCTTGCCTCGCTTGGGGAGCACAGCCAAGACGCGTCCTTCGGCCCCCAAATCCTTGCCTGCGATCATCCGCACCCGGTCGCCCTTCCTGATACTGGTGGACGGCATCACAGCACCTCCGGCGCAAGGGAGACGATGCGCATGAACCGCCGGTCTCTGAGCTCGCGCGCCACTGGGCCGAAGATGCGAGTGCCTCGCGGCTGCATCTGCCCGTCGACGATCACGACCGCGTTGTCGTCAAACTTGATATAGGACCCGTCGATGCGCCGGCGCTCCTTGGTGGTGCGCACCACAACGGCCTTGACGACGTCAGATTTCTTGACGGTGCCGCCTGGGATCGCATCTTTGACAGTGCACACGACGATGTCGCCTATGCCCGCATAACGGCGTCTCGTTCCGCCCAGGACCTTTATGACCAAGACCTCACGAGCCCCGGTGTTGTCTGCTACACGACATCTGGTCTCCTGCTGGATCACTTCGCCTTTTCTACTATCTCGACTACCCGCCAGCGCTTCGTCTTGGACAGGGGACGCGTCTCGGCGATTCTGACTCGGTCGCCGACTCCCGCCAGGCTGCTCTCGTCGTGCGCCTTGAGACGGGTCGTGCTTCGCACTATCTTTCCGTAAGTGGGGTGCTGGGCGGCGTCTCGGACCTCGACGACAACAGACTTATCCATGACATCGGAGACGACAAGCCCGGTGCGTACCTTCCGCTTGCCCCGCTCAATGATCTCGCTCGATTCACTACTAACACCGCTCATATTTCTCCCTAATGCTTCGCACCGGCGTCCTCGAGCTCGCGCTCTCTCAATATCGTCTTGATGCGCGCCACGTCTCGGCGTAGCTGGCGCAGCCTCCGGTAATTTTCCAGCTGCCCGGTAGCATGCTGAAAACGAAGGTTGAAGAGCTCCTCGCCCGTTTCCGCTAGTGCCTGCTCGATCTCCTCGATCGAGAGCTCTCTGAGCTCAGCTGCCGACGCCATTACTAAGTGCACCTCCCCATAAATACGGTGGCATTCGAACGCCTCTGCATCCCCGCTCGCGGCGTGACTCGTCGCTCACGTACCTTCCAGGTACGCAGCGCTCCTCGCGCCTGGCGAACCGGGGCGCAGTGACGCTCTCGGTAAGCACCGTCTTTCCGGTGCGGAGCACTAAGTAACCTCCAGAGTCTGCTCGCGAGTCACGAACTTGCACTTCACCGGAAGCTTGTGGGCGGCGAGACGAATGGCCTCCTTGGCCAAAGGCTCTGGCACGCCGGCCAACTCGAACATGACGCGCCCGGGCTTTACCACGGCTACCCAGCTCTCTGGGTTTCCCTTGCCCGACCCCATTCGTGTCTCCGCCGGTTTTTTGGTTACCGGCTTGTCGGGAAAGATCGTGATCCACACCTTGCCGCCACGACGGATATGCCGGGTCATCGCGATTCGGGCCGCCTCGATCTGACGGTTCGTGATCCAGCCTGCTTCCAGAGTCATTAGTCCGTAGTCGCCGAACTTGACCGACGTCCAACCCTTGGCCTTACCGCGCCTTTTTCCGCGCTGGACTTTTCTATGCTTGACCTTCTTCGGCTGCAGCATGGCTACTGCTTCCCCGGTGCCGGCTCGCCTGCAGCGGCTCCGGTGGCAGGAGTCGCGGCCGGAGTCTGTGCCTCTGGTCCTTCGGACACGCTGGCGGCCGCGGTCACTTGGGGCGCCGCCGGAACCGGGCTCTTCTGGGGCTCCGGTGTGCGCGCTTGACGCGACCGGCGGGCGCGCTCCTCGGCACCGCGTCCCACGGTCTCGCCCGCGGCCAGAGCGGCTTCACGCTTCATCCGGGCGGCGTCTCGCGCAGAGGCATAGATGTCCTGGAACGGGCCCTTGTATATCCACACCTTCACTCCGATGCGACCGAACGTCGTGCGAGCCTCGTGAAATCCATAGTCGACGTCGGCGCGCAGCGTATGCAGCGGCATCTGGCCGTCGATGTACCACTCGGAGCGGCTCATCTCCGCTCCCCCCAGCCGCCCGGAGCACTGCACCCGCACACCCTTGGCACCGTGGCGCATTGCGGTTCCTACGGCTTTCTTCATCGCCCGTCTGAACGACACTCTGCTGGCGAGCTGCTCTGCGACCCCTTGCGAGATCAGCTTCGCGTCTAGCTCTGGCTGCTTGACCTCGATGATGTTGAGCCTCACGTCCACCGGCCGACCGTAGAGCTTGGACTCCATGCGCTCTAGCTGAGAGCGCAGACGCTCCGCCTCGGTTCCCCTGCGGCCGATAACGATGCCCGGACGCGCGGTGTGAGCGTCAACACGCACACGCTCTCTGGTTCGCTCGATCTCGATGCGGCTGATACCTGCATGGGGAAGCTGGCCCAGCAAATACTCTCGCACCCGCAGATCGGCCTCGAGATAGTCGCGGTACTCCTTCTCGGAGTACCAGCGCGACTTCCAGTCAGTATAGATACCGAGCCTGAAGCCGTACGGATGGACCTTCTGCCCCATGCCTATTCGTTCCCTTCGTCTTGACGTGCGCGGCCCCGCCTCGTTCTGCGGCGGGACGTCTCGGGAGCCGCAGCTTCCACTGCCGGCCGGACGGCTCCTTCCACGCGACCCACGACCACGGAGATATGGCACGTCCGCTTGCGTATCCTAGTCGCCCGTCCCAGAGCGCGGGGACGAAAACGCCTCAAGGTCGGACCTTCGTCCACCCATGTGCGGACCACGATGAGCTCGTCCGCCGGAAGCTCGCGATTGTGCTCGGCGTTGGCAACGGCGGATTCCAGGACCTTCGCGATCGGCGTCGACGCCGCTCGCGTGGAAAAGCGCAACACCCGCCTCGCATCGTCGACATGGCGACCTCGAATGAGATCGACTAACTGTCTCGCCTTGGTGGGGGAGATTCTTATGTACCTGGCCGTTGCGCGAGCTTCTTGAGCCTCGCCGGCCGTTCTGACGGCCACTATCTCATCCTCGCCGAGCGCTCCGAGCTCCCGTGGGTCCGAAAGGCGCGCGTGGGAGCGAACTCACCCAGCTTGTGACCCACCATGGATTCGGTAACGTAGATCGGTACGTGCTTGCGGCCGTCGTGCACCGCGATCGTGTGGCCCACCATCTCGGGAATCACGGTCGATCGCCTCGACCAAGTCTTGATCACTCTCTTCTGGTTTCTGTTGTTCATCTCGACCACCTTGACCAACAGGTGGTCGTCGACGAACGGACCCTTCTTCAGGCTCCGAGGCACTATCTCCCTCTCTTCTTACGTCTACGCCGCACGATGAGCGCATCAGACTTCTTCTTCTTGCGAGTGCGCCCCTCCTTCTTGCCCCAGGGGCTCACCGGGTGCCGGCCCCCCGACGCCTTGCCCTCGCCACCACCGAGAGGATGGTCGACAGGGTTCATCGCCACTCCCCTGACGGTTGGACGCTTGCCCTTCCACCGAGCACGGCCGGCCTTCCCAATCGAGATGAGCTCGGCCTCGGCGTTCCCCACTTGACCGATGGTGGCGCGACAGTCCATCGCCACCATGCGCATCTCCCCCGAAGGGAGTCGCAGGGTCGCGCGGGGGCCCTCCTTGGCGACGAGCTGAACCGACGAACCGGCCGAGCGCGCCATCTTCCCTCCACCGCCCGGCTTCAGCTCAACATTGTGTACGACGGTTCCGACCGGGATATTTCGCAGCGGAAGAGCGTTTCCCACCTGAATATCTGCCTTGGCACCCGATTCGATGGTCGCCCCGACCCGAAGCCGGTGAGGAAGCAGTATGTAGCGCTTCTCTCCGTCAAAGTAATGCAACAGAGCGATGCGAGCATTGCGATTGGGATCGTACTCCACATGCGCAACCTTCGCGGGAATTCCGTCCTTCTCGCGGCGGAAGTCCACGGTCCGGTAGCGGACCTTGTTACCACCACCCTGATGACGCGTGGTGATGCGCCCATAACTGTTACGCCCGCCCTTCGACGGCTTCGGCTTGAGCAAGGACTTCTCAGGCCTCGAACGCGTCACATCGGCATAATCGGAGTGACTCTGGAAGCGGCGTCCCGCCGAGGTCGGCTTGGCTTTACGAACTGGCATCGGTCGGCATCTCCTAGGACTGCTCGAAGATCTCTATGCTGTCGCCTTCGGCCAGCTTGACCACAGCACGCTTGCTATCCGGCCGCTTCCCCTGGGCGTATCTGAAGCGCTTCACTTTGCCCTTGCGGTTGAGCGTATTGACCTTTACCACTCGTACATCCCAGATCGACTCGACCGCCTGTCGAATCTCGGTCTTGTTGGCGCCGGGGTGAACCAGGAAGGTATAGGCGTTGCTATCGATGAGCGAATAAGACTTCTCGCTGACGACCGGCGCCAAGATGACACTGCGAGGATCGCCCTTGGTCGAGGGACTCACCGGCTCGCCACCTTGTTCCCGGCACGCTCGACGAACCTCTCGTAGGCGCCGGACGTAAATACAACCGCTTCCGCCGCCACGATGTCATACGCCGCAAGTGAGCCCTGCAACGAAAAGGCACTGTGCGCGAGATTCCGAAAGGCAAGGTCGACCGCCTCGTCCCCCTCGGAGGAGGAATCGACGACGATCAAGACCTTGCCCGTTATGCCGGCCACCTCGAGGCACTGATGAGCCGCCTTGGTCTTGGTCTGATCGAAGCCGTCGAGGATGAAAATCCGCTCGGACCCTGCCTTGTCGGCCAGTGCGGATCGGAGAGCCGCTTGTCGAACCTTCTTATTCACCCGCTGAACGTAGCTGCGAGGTTTGGGCCCGAAGACCGCTCCGCCGCCCACCCATATGGGGCTTCTGATGGACCCGTGGCGCGCCCGCCCGGTGCCCTTCTGCCGCCACGGCTTGCGGCCCCCACCCCGGACCTCGGCGCGGGTCTTCGTCGACGCCGTGCCAGATCGCGCCGCAGCGAGCTGAGCGACGACCACCTGGTGCAGCACCGCGGAGTTGACCTCGCCGCCGAACAGGCCATCGTCAAGACTTTGCTCGCCCGTTGTGGCGCCGGACGCGTCGATAACCGCGGCCACCGCCGCCATTACACTCGCTCCCGTTGCCGCAGGCGGATGGCGGACCGCACCAGGACGAGTCCTCCCTTGGGACCCGGAACCGCCCCTCTTACCAGAAGCAGATGGCGCTCGGGATCGGCCTTGATGACTTCGAGATTCAAGGTCGTGACACGAACGTGGCCCATCTGACCGGCCATGCGAGTGCCCCTGAAGACGCGCGCCGGGGTTGCGCAAGCTCCGATCGAGCCCGGCGAACGATGCTTCGCCTGAGTCCCGTGGGTTCTGGAGAGCCCCGAGAAGTTGTGTCTCTTCATGACGCCGGCGAAGCCTTTGCCTTTGGTTACGCCGACCACGTCGACCTTTTCGCCCGTTTCGAACAGATCGGCTTTGATCTCCGCTCCGAGCTCATGCCCGTCCACGTTGGAGAGGCGCAGCTCAACTACGTGCCGGCCGGGCTCGACACCCGCCTTCGCGAAATGGCCCGCCGCCGGCTTGTTTGGCTTCTTGGCCGTGCCGAAGGAGAGCTGAACAGCAACGTACCCGTCTGTCTCCTTCGACTTGATCTGAGTGATCCGGCAGGGACCCGCTTGCAAGACGGTCACAGGCACGGCTCTACCCATGTCGTCGAACACCTGGGTCATGCCGAGCTTGCGCCCCAGAATTCCCTTAACTTCTGCCATCGACCTTGAAGTCCTTCCCTGACCTACAGCTTTAGCTCGATGTCCACACCGGCGGGCAGGTCGAGTCTCTGCAGAGAATCAACCGTCTTGGCGGTGGGATTCACGATGTCCAACAGTCTCTTGTGCGTACGCATCTCAAAATGTTCACGTGAGTCCTTGTCCTTGTGCGGTGACCGGACGACCGTGTACACGGATCGCTCCGTCGGCAGGGGAATTGGACCATTGACGCTCGCGCCCGTCCGGGTCACCGTCTCGACGATCTTGCGCGCCGATTGATCGATGACCTCATGGTCGTACGCCTTGAGTCGGATCCTTATCTTCATTCCGCTGTTCGCCACGATCTCGCTCTACCTCTCCCTACTCGATGATCTTTATGACGCGGCCGGCGCCCACGGTGCGCCCGCCTTCGCGAATGGCAAAGCGAAGGCCTTCGTCCATCGCGATCGGCTGAATGAGCTCGACGGTCATCTCGGTGTTGTCTCCCGGCATGACCATCTCGCTCCCGCCGGGCAGCTGCACGGAGCCGGTCACGTCGGTGGTCCTGAAGTAGAACTGGGGCCGGTAATTGTTGAAGAACGGCGTGTGCCGCCCACCCTCGTTCTTGGACAGGATGTACACCTGCGCCTGGAACTTGGCGTGAGGAGTTACGGAGCCGGGCTTGGCAAGAACCTGGCCGCGCTGGACATCGTCCTTCTTGGTACCGCGCAGCAGGATCCCTGCATTGTCGCCCGCCTGAGCCTCATCCAGCATCTTGCGGAACATCTCGATGCCCGTCACCACGGTTTTCGAGGTCTTCTTCTCGATTCCGACGATCTCGATCTCTTCTCCGAGCCGCAGAACGCCCTGCTCGACCCGGCCGGTGACAACGGTCCCCCGTCCGGTGATGGTGAAGACATCCTCGATCGGCATGAGGAACGGCTTGGCGGTGTCGCGCTCGGGCTCGGGAACGTACTGATCCACAGCCTCCATGAGCCCGACGACTCCCTGTGCCGCTTCCTCGTCTCCGTCGAGAGCCTTGAGGGCAGAAACCCGCACCACAGGGACGTCGTCGCCGGGGAACTCGTACGCGGTCAAGAGCTCACGTACCTCGAGCTCGACGAGGTCCAAGAGCTCGGGGTCGTCGACCATGTCTACCTTGTTGAGGGCGACGACGATGTAGGGAACGTTCACCTGCCTGGCCAGCAGAACATGCTCACGCGTCTGAGGCATAGGCCCGTCGGCGGCGCTGACCACGAGGATTGCGCCGTCAACCTGGGCGGCTCCGGTGATCATGTTCTTGATGTAGTCCGCGTGTCCGGGCATGTCAACGTGCGCGTAGTGCCGGTTGTCGGTCTCGTACTCGATATGCGAGATCGCGATCGTGATGCCCCGCTCGCGCTCCTCCGGCGCGTTGTCGATCTGCTCGAAGGAGGAAAACGCCACCTCGGGGTTCTTGTCGTGCAAGACCTTGGTGATGGCGGCCGTCAGCGTCGTCTTGCCGTGGTCGATATGACCCATGGTTCCGATGTTGACGTGTGGCTTGGATCGCTCGAATTTCTTCTTGGCCATCTTTTTCCCTCTCTCGACTAAGCGGCAGGTGGCTCGCCGCGCACGGCCGCCACAACGTCATCAGCTATTGACTTGGGCACTTCTTGGTACGAATCGAATTGCATCGAGTGAGTCGCCCGGCCTTGCGTCCGGCTTCTCAGCTCGGTGGCGTAGCCGAACATCTCGGCAAGCGGTACCTGGGCCTTGACGATCCGGTCCTGACCACGCTGATCCATCTCCTCGATACGACCCCGGCGCCCGGAAAGGTCACCGATTACGTCACCCATGTACTCCTCGGGGGTGACGACCTCGATATCGAAGATCGGCTCCAACAGCGCCGGCTTGGCTTTTCGGGCGGCATTCTTGAACGCCATGGATCCGGCGATCTTGAACGCCATCTCCGAGGAGTCCACCTCGTGATAAGAGCCGTCGGTGAGCGTCACCCTTACATCCACGACCGGGTAGCCCGCGAGCACACCCGAAGCCATTGCTTCCTGAACCCCTTGGTCGACAGAGGGAATGTACTCGGTCGGGATGCGGCCCCCGGTTATCTTGTTGATGAACTCGTAGCCCCCGCCGGGACCGGTGGGCTCGAGGTCTATCACGACGTGGCCGTACTGCCCCTTGCCTCCTGTCTGCTTCACGTAGCGGGTGACTACCTTTTGCGCCAGCTCGCGAATGGTTTCCCTATAGGCGACTTGGGGTCTGCCGACATTGGCCCCGACTTTGAACTCGCGGATCAGACGGTCGACAAGCACCTCAAGATGCAGCTCGCCCATGCCCGAGATGATCGTCTGGCCCGTGTCTTCATCGGTGTGAACTCGGAAGGTCGGATCCTCCTCGGACAGTTTCTGCAGCGCATTGCCGAGCTTGTCCGAATCGATCTTCGACTTGGGCTCGATTGCAACATCGATCACCGGCGCGGGAAAGTTCATCTCCTCCAACAGCACAGGGTCGTTCGGATCGCACAACGTATCGCCGGTTAGGGTCTGCTTCAGGCCCACAACCGCGACGATATCGCCGGCGAAGACGGCATCCTTGTCCTCGCGGTGGTTGGCGTGCATCTGCAATATCCGCCCAACGCGTTCCCTGCGTTCTCGCATCGAGTTCAGGATCTGATCCCCACCCTTCAGAGTCCCGGAGTAGATGCGCAAATAGGTGAGGCGTCCAACAAAGGGATCGCTCATGATCTTGAAGGCAAGAGCGGAGAACGGCTCCATGTCGTCAGGGGCTCGGGCGATGACCTCTCCCGTCTGGGGTTGAGTCCCCTTATAGGGAGGCACATCAACCGGGCTGGGGAGATACCAGCAGACCGCGTCCAGCAGCGGCTGCACCGCCTTGTTCTTGAACGCAGACCCGCACAGGATCGGGGTGATGTCGTTCGAGACCGTCGCCTGGCGCAAGACCCTGCGGATGTGCTCGGTCGAGGGCTCCTCTTCGGCCACATAGGTCTCCATCATCGACTCGTCGTAATCGGCAAGCGCCTCGATGAGATCGTGCCGGTACTGCTGAGCTGGTTCCTGCAGCTCCTCCGGAATGGGGCGGTCCTCCCACTGCTCGCCCATGCCCTCTGAAGGCCAGTAGTGGGCGTTCATCGTCACGAGATCGACCACGCCGTGGTAGTCGACCTCTCTGCCGATCGGAAGCTGAATGACCACCGGACGGCCGTTCAACCTATCGGAGATCATCTCGACTGTGCGAAAGAAGTCGGCTCCGGTGCGGTCCATCTTGTTGACGAAACAGATCCGGGGCACGCGATAGCGGTCGGCCTGACGCCACACAGTCTCGGACTGAGGCTCGACGCCTGCGACCGCATCAAATACAGCCACCGCGCCGTCCAGAACTCTCAGGCTGCGCTCGACTTCGATCGTGAAGTCGACGTGGCCGGGCGTGTCGATGATATTGATCCAGTAGCCCTTCCAGTGGGCGGTCGTGGCTGCGGACGTGATCGTGATTCCACGTTCCTGCTCCTGCACCATCCAGTCCATGACCGCGGCCCCTTCGTGGACTTCACCGATCTTGTATGTGCGGCCGGTGTAGTAGAGGATGCGCTCGGTCGTGGTCGTCTTGCCCGCGTCGATATGAGCCATGATGCCGATATTGCGAGTGCGGTTCAGGGGGTACTCGCGCGTCACTGCGCCACCGCCTCCCTTTACCTCCCGCAACTGCGGTCGTGGCTGTTGCTGTCTAGCTGCTGCTTGGGGCATATCTCTCCTTGCGACTCGTCCCACCGATAAGGGTAGAGACGATCACCACCTGTAGTGCGCGAAAGCCTTGTTGGCGTCCGCCATCTTGTGCATGTCTTCGCGGCGCTTGGCCGCGCCCCCCGTACCGCCGGAAGCGTCGAGGATCTCTCCGGCAAGGCGATCCGCCATGCTGCGTTCGCGCCGGCGCCGCGAGAAGCTGACGAGCCAGCGGATCGCAAGCGTCGTTCCTCTGCGGATCGGCACCTCGACCGGTACCTGATAGGTCGCACCTCCGACTCGGCGGGACTTAACCTCGAGCAATGGCTTGACGTTGTCGACCGCCTTCTTCAGCAGCGGGAGCGGATCCTTGCCGGTACGGTCCTGGACCTTGCTGAGCGCGTCGTAGACGATGCCCTCCGAAAGGCTCTTCTTGCCGCGCATCATGATCCGGTTCTGAATCTGCGTGACGAGAATGGAGTCGTACACCGGGTCGGGTGTGATCTGCCGCCGAGGTGCAGGGCCTTTGCGAGGCATCAGACACTCCCCGCCTTCTTGGCCCCGTACTTCGAACGGGACTTGGAGCGATCCCGGACCCCGGCTGTATCCAGAGCGGCCCGAATAATCTTGTAGCGGACGCCGGGGAGATCCTTGACCCTGCCTCCACGCACCAAAACGATGGAGTGCTCTTGGAGGTTGTGGCCGATCCCGGGAATGTAGGCGGTTACCTCCATACCAGAGGAGAGGCGCACACGGGCGACCTTGCGCAAAGCGGAGTTGGGCTTCTTGGGCGTGTGCGTGTAAACGCGAGTGCACACCCCGCGCCGCTGCGGCGAGCCCTTCAGGGCGGGCGACTTCGTCTTTTCCTTCTTGATCTCCCGCCCCTGCCGGACGAGCTGTTGAATTGTCGGCAACGTTCCTCCGCTTCGCCTACTGCATTGTCGTGCCGCCACGATCCACGCTCTCCTCGAGCGTGAGCCGTCGACGACGCCTCACCTCTATGGGCCTTCAGCCTTAACGGCCTCGGACCATTTTTGGACCCGATGCCGCGGGCCACCGGCCGCGCCTGAATCGGGACGAGATCGGGTATTCGACCGGCGATTCCTAACCCCGTCGGTTCCCAGCGCTCAGAGGTCAGGCGTCGCGCCTTCTCCCATAGAGCAAAAACCGGGCCTCCCGGAGCTCACCGGACTCGGTGTTTCCTAGACCTGTTAATCCAGCGCTTCCCAGCGCGCTAACTTCCAGAGCTTCCCAGCGCGCCGCGCGCGTTTCGCGCCCGATTGGGGACGCGACGGGAAAGTTTACGGGATGCGTTGGTATCACGCAAACGGGCGGGCGGAGGTGCTGGGTACCATTAAGCGAATCGTGGACATTTGCCCACCGCGGGGCCGGGGGTCGGAATCGCCACGACTCCGGTCTGCCGACGCTGCGGGACCGGCCCCAGAGGGTGCCGGCCCCGCAGACCGACAGTGCTACGAAACTTCTTGCTTGGTGCGAGCTCCGTCGCCCACCGGCACCGACTGGAGTGTGGGAGCTCCAAACAGCTCGCGAGCAGCCTCGGAGACCTCGTCTTCCTCGATCCGGGGCGGGAGCCCGAACATCGCCCTCGCCTCGTCGTCGGTCATCGCCGCCTCGCCGACGGTTTCGACCCGGACCGAGCGGTAACGAGTCATCCCCGTGCCCGCAGGAATCAGCTTGCCGATGATCACGTTCTCTTTGAGACCCAGGAGCTTGTCGGACTTGCCATTGATGGCGGCTTCGGTGAGCACCCGAGTCGTTTCCTGGAAGGAGGCCGCAGACAGCCACGAGTCCGTCGCCAGAGAGGCCTTAGTGATGCCCATCAGCACCGGGCGAGCGGTGGCTGCTTCGCCTCCCTGGGAAGTCGCTTCCTCGTTGGCCGCCGCGAAAGCACGTGCGTCGACGAGCTGACCGGGCAGGTATTCAGTCTCGCCCGGCTCGGCGATCTGCACCTTGCGCAGCATCTGCCGCACGATCACCTCGATGTGCTTGTCGTGAATCGGCACGCCCTGCGAGCGGTAAACGGTCTGCACCTCGTTGACGAGGTAAAGCTCCGCGTCGCGCGACCCGAGCACGTCGAGGATCTCCTCGGGGTCCCTTGAGCCCTCGGTGAGCGCGTCGCCGGCCGCCACTTTGTCTCCGCTGCGCACCCTGAGCCGGGCGTGGCGCGGCACCTTGTCGTAGCTGATGGTCTCGGAGCCGTCGTCTGGAATGAGGTCGATCACGCGCTTGCGCTCGTCCTCCTTGATTTCGACCCTCCCGGTTGCGCTGGCGATCTCGGCCTTGCCCTTCGGAGTACGAGCTTCGAACAGCTCGACTACGCGCGGCAGCCCGTGCGTAATGTCCTCTCCGGCGACACCGCCGGTGTGGAAGGTCCGCATGGTGAGCTGCGTGCCGGGTTCCCCGATCGACTGCGCCGCAATGATGCCGACGGCCTCACCGAGCTCGGCAAGCTGCCCCGTGGCGAGCGAAGTGCCGTAGCACCTCTGACAGACTCCGTGGCGCTCGACGCAGGTCAGGGCCGAACGCACTATCACTTCAGGCACACCGGCATCCACGATCTCTCGCATGAGGCCGGGTGTGACCTGATCATTAGCCTTGGCGACGACTTCGTCGCCTCCCGACACGGCGTCCTCGAGCAAGACCCGGCCCAAGAGCTTCTGCTTGAGCAGCGCTCGCTCCTTGACGAGGTCGAGCCGCAGACCGCGATCGGTTCCGCAGTCCTCGCGTCTGATCATGACTTCCTGAGCCACGTCGACAAGCCGCCGGGTCAGATACCCGGAGTCGGCGGTGCGCAGCGCAGTGTCGGCCAGGCCCTTACGGGCGCCGTGCGTCGAGATGAAGTACTCCAGCACGGTGAGTCCCTCGCGGAAGTTAGCTCGGATGGGGCGGGGAATAATCTCACCGCGAGGGTTGGCCACCAGCCCGCGCATCCCAGCGATCTGGCGGAGCTGCATGATGTTTCCGCGAGCCCCCGAGTTGGCCATCATCCAGATCGGGTTGAGCTCGTCGAAGCCCTCAACCATGGCGTCTTTCACCCGGTCGGTGGCCTCGTTCCAGATCTCGATTAGCTCCTGCCGGCGCTCGTCCTCGGTGATGACGCCCTTGCGGAACTGGCTCTCGATCCGTTCAGCCCGCCTCTCGTGCTCGGCCAAGATCTTCGGCTTGGATGCAGGCGTGGTGACATCGCTGAGCGAGATCGTGATTCCCGCTTTCGTTGCATAGGTGAAGCCCACGCTCTTCACCGCGTCGAGGAGCTCTGCGAGCTCCTTCTTGTCATAAGTGCGAGCGCAGCGGTCTATGAAGCCCGACAGCTCCTTCTTGGTGACAACACTATTCTGGAAGGGGAAGTCGGGCGGGAAAGCCTCGTTCAGAATTACGTGTCCGGCAGTCGTCTCCTTGAGACGCTTGGGATTGGCTTCGTACTCCTCGAGCGGCTCCTCTTCGAATCGCTTGAGGCCACGGATCTTGACCTTGGCGTGAATGCCCACGACGCGCGCGTCGTAAGCCTTCAGGACTTCTTCGGCCGACGAGAACACACGGCCCTCTCCGGCCTCGCCCCCCTTGTTCGCAGTCAGGTAATAGGCGCCAATGATGATGTCCTGGGTAGGCGCCACGATGGGGTCGCCGTGGGCCGGCGACAGGATGTTGTGCGCGGACAGCATGAGGATGCGCGCCTCTGCCTGCGCCTCCGAGGACAGCGGGACGTGAACGGCCATCTGGTCGCCGTCGAAGTCCGCGTTGAAC
>DASRPA010000124.1:0-5751 GCA_035646635.1 Actinomycetota bacterium
CTTGACCTACAACTGGATCAATCCGGGGACGGTTTCATGGTGGTCGGGATGGATGACGAGCCTGTTGGGTCAGTGGCTGAATTTGCCGACAGCCTATTCGTGGCTCGGGGCATCGCTTACTTCGTTCGTAGTAGCGGCGGCCGCGACGGTGGTCTTCGGCCTTGTGGCTAAAGGCGTCAGGAGACCGTTGTGACCTTCTTCGCATAGGTGGAACTCAGGCGAAGCGGGTTCAGCCGCGGTTAAGCATCAGTCAGCGGTTGTTCAGCGCGCGCGGCCCACCCTCAACTTGTCTCCCTCACGGAGAAGGCGCCGGCTCGGCGCCTAACTTGAAGAAGGGTGGAGTGCGATGCGAGCGAACAGACTCGTAGGGGGCATGGTCGGCACGGCGCTGATCCTGGCGGCGTGTACGGGAGGAGAGTCGGCTCGTTCGCCGGCTGAGTCGCAGTCCAACGCAGGACAAAGCAGTGCGTTTTCCAATCCCGCCGAGATCACAAACCAGTATGTGCCGTTGGAAAAAGGTGGGCGCTGGATATATGAGGGCGAACAGGCGGGCAAGCCGCAGCTGATTGAGATCGCGGTCACCCCCTCGACGAGGACAATCGACTGGAACGGCAACTCGATCGAGAGTGTTGTCGTTCGCCGCCGAGGCTGGGTCGACGGCATCCTGAAACAAGAGTCGCACGACTACTACGCGCAGAAGGATGATGGCAGCGTCTGGGCCATGGGGGAACAGGTAGACAACTTCAAGGGCGAGAAGCTCTTCGATCACTCCGGCAGTTGGCTTGCCGGCGCCGATGGTGCAACACCCGGATTGGTCATGCCCGGCAATCCTCAAGTCAAGAACGCCTCCATTACCGAGGACTTGATTGGTCTCGTCGACGCCGGTGGCTACGAGGTCCTGTCTCGGACCGAGTCCGTCACCACGCCGGCCGGGCAGGTGGACAACGGTCTGCTGCTGGGCGCAATCCAAGCCAATCCTGCGGCAGAGAGCTTGTTCGTCCCCCAGATCGGAGCGGTGCTCGCTCGCAGCGGTTCGAGTGAGGTTAGCCTGACCGATCGCCTGCCCCACAATGCCGAGTCGGCTAGCGCGACGAAGTTCTCGCATCCGACGACCGTAGACAATCCCTACTTCGGCGTTACCGGCGTGGACTACCGTCTCTATCTCGGTAAGGAGGAAGGAGAGCTACTGCGGATCGAGGTGGCTCCCACCGGCAAGAACAAGACCTTGAAGTGGAAGGGTGGCGAAACGCCTGCGGCCATCTCCCAGTTCACGGCCACCTCAGGCCGTTCCCTGCTCGAGATTGCGGTCGACTGGTTCGCGCAAGACGACGCCGGAAACGTGTGGTACTTCGGCGAGGACGTGTGGAACTATGAAAAGGGCCGTGTTGCCAACACCGACGGAAGCTGGACCGCCGGCGTCGACGGGCCTCCCGGAATGATTATGCCGGGCGAGCCCAGCGCCGGGCAACGATTCAACCCGGAGAACATCCCCGGCAACGTGTTCGAGACCGTCGACGTCAAGACGATGGACGCCTCCTACAAGCTCACAAACGGAAAACGCCTCAATGGGGTGGTCGAGCTGCATGAGACCCTCAGCGATGGCATGGAGGAATTCAAGCTCTACGCGCGCGGTTACGGAAACGTCTACGTCGAGGTGCCCGGGGCCCGGGAAATCGTCGATATCGTCTACGCCCTTCCCAACGACGCCATCGATGCTTCTCGTCCTGGCGAGCTGAACGCCGCTCTGAACGAGTTGCGAACCATCGGCCTCCGCGGTTCAGGAGATATGAATGTGGTTCGTAACTCCCTTGTGAAGCTTGCCGGACGTGGCGACCCGATTCCTTCTGTTCTGATGAAGCTTGGCCGCACTCAGCTACTTCCGCTCGATCGAGCCCTCGGAGGCTCCGAGAACGCAAAAGCGCGCATGAACGCTCTGGACCTGGAGCAGACCATGCTTGACATCGCTCGCCTTTACCGAGGCCGCAGCTCGGTCGAGCTCGAGTTGATCGACTTCTACGCTCGCCGCATGTTGGCTGCCGCGGAGTCAGGTGACAGAGCGACCGCAGGCACTGCTGCGGCTCTCGCCCATGGGGTCGCGTTGCGCAACGTGACGACTATTCAAGACAAGGTAATGAAGGCGTCCGCGGCAGCCGACTCGGCCGCCGATGACGGCATGTCCGCAATGATCAGGGCCGCAACCAAGCTGCGGGCCGCGCTGTAGATTGACCTTTACGCCGTAACCCGCGCTCGGCGCGGGTTACGGCTATTAGTAGCGTGAGAAGCGATCGCCGGCGCGGATCAGTTCATGCGTGAGAGCCGGGCCGCTGGGGGCGTGGCCCGCGTTGTCGACGATCACCAGCTCGGCTTGGGGCCAAGCACGGTGGAGCTCCCAAGAGTTGCCGATCGGTGCTTGAAAGTCAAAGCGTCCGTTCACCATGATTCCCGGAATTGCGTTCAGAGAGGCTGCGCCGGCCAGCAGACTTCCGTCCTCGAGCCATGCGTTGTGGCCGACGTAGTGGGTCACGATGCGGGCATACGCCATCGCAAATGCTGGGTAGGTGAACCTCTCTGCCAACTCAGTCGTTGGGGGCCATTCAGACGTGGCCGACTCCCACATGCACCAGGCTTCGGCGGCTCGCCGTCGGACCGCGGAGTCGGGATCATTAAGCAATCGATGGTATGCGTCAACGGTATCTCCGTCTTGGTCGGCGGCTGGCAAGGCGGCCCGGAGAAGGTCCCATTGCTCGGGAAAGAAGGCGGCCACCCCGCCACGAAACAACCAGTCGAACTCCGATCGACGTCCCGTGGTGACACCCCACAAAATCATCTCGTTAACCCGAGTCGGGTAGCTCTCGGCGTAGGCGAGCGCCAGTGTGCTTCCCCACGATCCACCCCAAACAAGCCACTTTTCGACATCGAGGTGTTGGCGGAGCAACTCGATGTCTGCTATCAGGCTGGGTGTGTTGTTGTTCGTCAGTCGGTTATCGGGTTCGCTCGCATGCGGCTTACTTCGCCCGCAGCCGCGCTGGTCAAACAGCACGAGTCGGAAGGCGCTCGGATCAAAGAGGCGTCGGTGCCAGGGCACACATCCGGAACCGGGGCCTCCATGTAGGACGAGAGCCGGTTTGCCACGTGGATTGCCGGTTGTCTCCCAGTAGATCAGTTCGCCGTCCTCCACCTCCAACGTTCCGTGTTCGTACGGCTCGATCGGCGGATAGAGATCTCGATTGCCGGATTCTCCTCTCGTTCCCGGCCTGATGACGTTACCGGAGCTCATGGGGTGGCTTCGGGTTTGGCGGCCATGCGGCGAACCTCTGCTACGCGCAGGAGCTCGTAGGCGCGAGCGGCATCGAGCCGGCCCGCACCCGCAAGCTCGGCGTTGGCAGCCGCGGCACCGAGGGCAAGCGCGAGCGCCTCGGGCCAGGGGAGTGCTCGATCCAGCGCTAGGGCGAGCCCGCCCAAGAAGGCATCCCCGGAACCAACCGGATACCTCCCCTTGGTGTCGATCGAGCCTTTCCACTCGGAACCATCGTGCTCCGCCGCCACTATGCCAAGGTCCCCGAGCGTGATGATGGCGGCGTGCCCTTCTCCTCCCGCTCGAGAGCGCAGCGCAGAAGCTGCGTCGCAGGAGTGGACTTCGGCGGGCTGCACGTCAAACAGGCCGGCGGCCTCCGAGGAGTTGATCTTGACGACATCGGGTCCCGCCTCGAGCGCCCGTTCGAGGTAGTCGCCGGCCGCGTCCAGCACCACCGGCACACCGATATCGTGAGCCAGCTCCACGATCCGTTTGTATCCATCCAGCGGCGCGCCGGGTGGCAATGAGCCCGAGATCGTGAGCACGTCGGCGCCTGCAAGATTGTCCGCCAAGACCGCCGTCACCTCGGGCCACAGGGACTCCGGGATGGTCTCACCGCGTTCGTAGAACTCCGTCATCTCGCCGCTCGAGCGATCGGCGACCGAAAGCGACGAGCGCGTCTCCCCATCGATCCACAGCGCCCTGTAGGGAACCTCCTCCGAATCGAGCTCCTGTGCGATCCACCTTCCGGCATGGCCGCCGAGAATCGCAACGGCTCGCACATCTGCGCCCAGGGTAGCTGCCGCCCGCGCCGCGTTCAGCCCTTTGCCGCCGGCGACCTGCACGAATCGGGTCGGCCTGTGTGTTTCGCCTCTCACGACCCGATCGACTTCGAACAGCCGGTCTATCGAAGGATTAGCGGCGAGGCAAACGATCATCTTGTTTCCCGGAGGCGGCCCGCCTCCAGCTCGTCCCTAAGGGCGCCGAGAACCTCGAGCTCGATGAGGTCCTTGGGCCGACCGGCGGCCCTCTTCATGGCCATCAAATCGTCGAACGACGCGATCATGATTCGAACTCCATCGATCTCGATCGAATCGGCATTACGGAGGAGCTGTGCATGGCCGGCGATTCCTGGGGGCTGGGCGAGGCAGTCCAAAGAGCCGAAGTCGGTCGAGAAGGCCAAGTTGTGGCTCTGTCGAAGGAGGCGCGCGCCGAGCGGTAACGCGACGTCCTCGGCGCCGCGCAGGATCGCATGCATGGAACTCAATGACGAAGCCAATCGCGTGAGGTTAGCTTCGGCCGTCGAATGACAGATGTCGAGGTCGTCGGTCACGGTCGGAGATCCTCGCAGGCGAGCTGCAAGGCCCCCGATGATCGCGAACTCGACGTCGTGCTGGATGAGTCGTTCGAGCGCGCCAAGGGGATCGAAGGATCTCATCGGGCTTGGGCCCGCACCAGGAGGTGAGCAAGGTTGTTCGCCTCCTGCGCGGCAAGCTCCAGTCGCTCTTTGGGGGTGAGCTTCAACAACTCGCGAATGGCGGTCGGGTCGATCCCCTCCCCATAGAGCGCGCCAACCTCCAAGGCGCGCCCACAAGCACGCAGCAGACGATCCAGTGTGTCCACGCGCGGGACTACCCGGCCAGTCTCAATGCGGGCGATCGCGGGCTGCGCGACCCCTGCCCTCGCAGCCAGGTCGCGCTGGCTGAACCCTGCGGCACGCCGAGCATGACGGAGGGCCTGGCTGGCTTCCACTCGAGCATGATAACAAATCTGTTATCTACCAATCGGACCACCGGGCCTGTCGATCCGGGCCGTGCGGACGGACTCTTGTAGCCTGATGGCTGCGCTTCCCCACCGTCCACCAGCACCCTTTTCGGGGAGGGGAAATGGAACAAGCGAACCCAACGATCAACCAGGCGCTCGAGGCGTTTCTCGGGGAGCGGAAACAGCGACTTGCGACCAAGACCTACGCCAAGTACGAAGCCGTGATCCATCTCCTCGGTGATTGCCTTGACAGTTACGGCCACCTGTCTCTCTCGGCGCGAGAGGGGAAGGTCTGGCACAAAGCCTTTATGCAAGACGAAGAGGCGGGCGCGTTCTGCAACATGTTCGGTCCGGACAAGATTCCAGAGAACGTTGGCGAGTTCCTCGGCTACTTCATGATTCGCAAGGTGATGGCCGGCCAGGACCTGCTCAAGGCGTCGGGAACAGTTGTCCGCAAGCTTCTCAAGTGGCTACGAGCGGAAGATCTCATTGAGGCTGCCGATGCCCAAGACGGCCTCGAGATCGTCGACGACATTGGTCCCGACCTTGCCATATCCGACGAGTTCTCCTTTCGCCTCGGCAGCCTTTGCCTCGAGCAACCCACAGGTCGAGTGCTAGAGGAATGGGAGGACGCTTATGCCGGGATCGCCAAGGTCGAGCAGGGCAAGAT
Source organism: Actinomycetota bacterium (assembly GCA_035646635.1). Lineage (GTDB taxonomy): Bacteria > Actinomycetota > CADDZG01 > CADDZG01 > WHSQ01 > JACDAL01. The sequence goes on from DASRPA010000124.1 coordinate 5,730, forward strand.
CTGGTTCAGCAACCACTCGGCA
>DASRPA010000125.1:0-5980 GCA_035646635.1 Actinomycetota bacterium
GGACGTCCAGTCCGAGATGGGTAGTGTTGTTCATGGCCGGTCCTCCGTATGTGGCTAGGGCCGCGGGCTTGTCCCGCGATCAATCCACGAATCCTTGCGGACGTGGCCGGCCACTTGAGTCAGTTCACATGATGACTCGGCTCTCAGATGGCCAGCTCGGCGAGGCTTTCGACTATCGAATCGGGCTGTTGCTCGAGCGCCTGAGCCTGCCGCGCAGAGGTGACCCCGGACAGCACCAGGATCGTTCTCCAGCCCATGGCGTGGCCTCCGGCGAGGTCCGTCTCGGCACGGTCGCCGACGACGGCGATGCGAGCGGCCGGGGACAGTCGGGCCGCGGCCGCCTCCATCATGGGACGGTGCGGCTTGCCGAGCACCTCGGCCTTCACTCCCCCGGCGACCTCGACCGCGGCCACGATCGGACCCGCCCCCGGGAGCAACCTCCCGTCCTCGGCGGGGAAGGTCGCGTCGGCGTTGGTGGCGATGAGCTCGGCTCCCCCGTGTAATGCGAATGCCGCCCGGCGGAGGTGGTCGTAGGTGAAGGTCGGGTCCCAGCCCACCGCGACGACATCGACGTCGTCACGATCCGCGAGCTCGAGCCCGGCCCCCTCGACCCCCTCGCGAACGCCGTCCCCTCCGATGACGAAGGCGCTCTCGGGGCGAGGCGAGCGCCCCCGTAGCACCTCCTCGAGCACTACGGCTGAAGTCAGGATTAGCTCCGGGGGGACCTCGATGCCCATTCCGGCTAGCTTGGCGGCGTACTGGGCGCGCGTGGCACGGGAGTTATTGGTGCAGAACAGGACCTTGATTCCCTGAGTCTGTATGTGGGCGATCGCCTCAACCGCTCCGGGGAGAGCGCTGCTGCCGCGGTAAACGACGCCGTCGAGATCGCACACGATTGCCTCGATGTCGTGCAATGAGCGATGCATTCGCCTCCGGTAGCCTCACGCCATGGACTCTGTAGACACTGCCCGACCCTCGGCGGCAGACCCTACCCGCCGATGAGCCGCCGCCGAGTAGATCCGCTCGACTTTCTCGGCCTGAGTGCGCTGCTCACCGAGGAGGAGCGCATGCTCCAGGAGTCCGTCCGGCGCTTCGCCTTGGACCGCCTTCTTCCCGGGGTCGAGGAGTGGTTCGAGAACGCCGAGTTCCCCCTTGCGATTGCCACCGAGCTCGGCCAACTCGGCCTCCTCGGTATGCACCTGCAGGGCTACGGCTGCGCCGGGGTCAACGCGATCGGCTACGGCCTCGCCTGTCTCGAGCTCGAGGCCGCCGATTCTGGCTTCCGCAGCTTCGTCTCGGTTCAGGGCTCGCTTGCGATGTTCCCGATCTCTGCCTACGGCTCCGAGGAGCAAAAAGAAGAATGGCTTCCGAGGATGGCCTCCGGCGAAATCATCGGATGCTTCGGCCTGACCGAGCCGGACGCCGGCTCCGACCCCTCCCGCATGAGGACGAGCGCTCGCAGGGACGGCTCGGACTGGGTGCTGAACGGCACCAAGATGTGGATCACGAACGGATCGATCGCCGGTCTCGCGGTCGTATGGGCGGTGACCGAGCAGGGAGTGCGGGGCTTCCTGGTTCCTGCCGGCACCCCAGGCCTCGAGGCCCGCGATATCAAGCGCAAGCTGTCGCTGCGCGCGTCGGTGACATCAGAGCTGCATCTCGACGACTGCCGGCTTCCCGCCGACGCCGTCCTTCCGGGCGTCTCCGGGCTCAAGGGCCCGCTGAGCTGTCTTAGTGAGGCGCGCTATGGGATCGTGTGGGGCGCGATGGGGGCCGCGCGCTCGTGCTACGAAAGCGCCCTCGAATACGCCAAGACCCGGACGCAGTTCGAGCGTCCCATCGCAGGGTTCCAGCTCACTCAGCAGAAGCTCGTCGACATGATGCTCGAGATCCAGAAGGGCCTCTTGGTCGCGCTCCACCTTGGCCGCATGAAGGACGATTCACGGCTTACGGTCGAGCAAGTGAGCTTCGCCAAGCTCAACAACGTGCGCGAGGCGCTCGAGGTGGCGAGAAAGGCCCGCACGATTCTCGGCGCCTCGGGGATCACGCTCGAGTATCCGGTGATCCGCCACATGAACAATCTCGAGTCGGTGCTCACCTATGAGGGCACCAGCGAGATCCACACGCTCATCCTCGGCGAGGCGCTCACCGGCCTGCGCGCGTTCACTTGAGCCCATGAAACGCGCCGGAGCCTTCGTCATGGCGGCAGTGGGCATCGTGCCGCTTCTCATGTGGGCTGTCGCGGCGCCGCTGGGCCCCCGCTTCGCGGGGACCGCCCAGTCCCTGACGAGCGTCGGGACCCTGCTGGCGCTGGCGGGTGTTTCTTCGTTCGCGCTCAACCTTGTGTTGGGCGGTCGCATCAAGATCCTGGAGAGCGTCTTCGGAGGTCTCGACAAGCTCTACGGAGTGCACCGCATCAACGGCCGCGTGGCATTTTTGCTGTTGTTGGGCCACAGCGTGGCGATGGCGGCGGCCCAGGCCGCTTCATCGGGAGCAGCGGGCCTCCGCTTCCTTCTCCCCGCAGGCGGCAACTGGACGATTACGTTCGGGCTGATCGCAATTGTGCTCATGACCGTCACGATCGCACTAACGCTTTACGCGCGTTTGGGCCACGAGACGTTCGTGTACGTGCAGCGCTTCTTCGGCTTCGTGTTCTGTGTCGCCGCGCTGCACGTCTTCCTCGTGCCCGGGACCAAGGCGATATCGAGGCCCTTGACCTTTTATCTCGCGGCAATCTTCACCCTGGGCTTGGGGGCCTGGATCTACCGCTCGCTGTTGGGCGAGCGCCTCGTGCCCCGGCGCTCCTACGTCATCGACTCCGTCACGGCAGTCGGCCACGACGTCATCGAGGTGGCGATGGCGCCGCGGGACGAGCGATCGACTCGGCGATCGCGACAGAAAGGAAACGGCTCGCTTTCGTTCACCCCAGGGCAGTTCGTGTATGTCACGTTCGAGTCCGAGGCCATGAGGCGCAGCTTCCGGCCCTTCTGGATCCACGCCGAGGGCGATTTCGGGGTGGTGTCGGTGCGGCCCGGCGAGGTCGCGAATCAATATCATCCCTTCTCGATCACTTCGGGTCCCTCCGAGCGCGACCTCAGGGTCGTGGTAAAGGCGGTGGGCGACTACACGCGGGCGATGGCGAATCTCGAGCCCGGGGCGGGCGTCCGCGTTGAAGGGCCTTACGGCAGCTTCTCCTATCTCACCGTGAACAACCCGCGCCAGGTGTGGATCGCCGGGGGCATCGGTCTGACGCCGTTTCTGAGCATGGCGCGCAGCCTGACACCCGGAGGACACGAGATCGACTTCTACTACTGCATGGAGGACGGTCACCAGGGCTATTTCCTCGACGAGCTCTACGACATCGCCGATCGCGTCCCTAGGCTTCGAGTGGCGCCCATCCGCAGGGACCGGCTCGGGTTCGTAAGCGCCTCGGACATCGCCGGGCTGACCCCCGGGCTGAGCGACAAGGACATCCTCATCTGCGGCCCCCCGGCAATGATCGACGTGCTCGAGAATCAGTTCGTCGCGCTCGGCGTGCCCCGCCGTCGCATCCACTTCGAGAAGTTCGGGTTCGTATGAAGTTCATCCGTGTTCTTCGATCGGCAACAGTCTCGTAACGATTTCCAGACGATCGGGGAGTAGGAAGCTAAGGACTCGAACCTGAGTCGCTGGCCAAGGAGGCTGTCAAAGGAAGCGGGCGAGAAGCTTGACTCGCACCGGCGAGTCGGGATTTGATGCCCAGGACCGTTCAACCCGGATAGGAGGGCTCAATGGCGAGACGTTTGCGGATTGTCGCGACCATGGCGATCGTGGGGCTGGTGGGAAGCCTGCTGGTGGCGCCGCTGGAGGCCGGTGCGGCTCCGGCCGACTACACGGTTTCCCTCGGCAGCCAGAAGCTCTTCGAACTTGCCGCACCGGCGCCCGCTTTGGGCACCCGCTTCTACGCGCCTTCGCTCAGGGTCCACAAGGGCGACACGATCAAGTTCAAAGGCTCCGCCGGACTGGCGCCGGCCAACGTTCGTATCAAGAAGTGGATCCGCAACAACACCAGAGGAATCGGCAAGAAGTGGTCGATCGCGGTGCGCGACAGGGACGAGCCCAGGCAGCACCTCAAGCTCAACAACCGGGTCGTCTTCAACGCCCAGCGGGGCTGTGGCTACGGCGCCCAGCCGTGTGCCTACGATGGGTCGCGCGTGGTGGCCAACGGCGCTTTCTTCGGCCGGCCAAAGTTCGTCGTGAAGGTCAACGCCGATGTGGGCGACGTCTTCTGGGCTCTGAACCTGATCCAACCGCGCGCCCGCTTGCGCATCGAGGTCGTCGCCAACGGTGCGACTGCCACCAAGCAGAGCGCTATCGATCGCTACAAGAGGCGTCACATCAGGCGTGACGCGGCGCGCGCTCTAGCTCGCCACCAGCAATTGCTCAATTACGACCGCGTCACGCGTGACTCGTCGGGGACGTTGGTGAGGCACGCCCTCGCCGGCTACGACGGCAAGGGCTTCGTGCTTTTCTCCATGTATCCGAGAAAGGTCCACATCCGCAAAGGTCAGAAGGTCAAGTGGCACTTCTCGTCGTTGCGCTACGAGGACCACACGGTGACGTTCCCCCAACGCAAGGCTGCCGCGGTTGCCCAGAACGGCTTCGCTCCGTTCTGTGACACCGGGTCGGGACCCGACGAACCACCCCAGATTCAAGGCCCTCCGTTCTGCACCAACCCAGACGATCTGGAGCTCGACATCAAGCCCAGGTTCGCCTACAGGCGGGGAGACAAGCGTTACCGCGGAGGCGACTACAGCAACTCGGGCATCTCGGGCGCCAATGTCGAGGTCGGGGCGTCCCCCTATAAGCTCAAGTTCACGCGCAAGAACCGCAAGGGCTTCAAGTACATCTGCATGCTCCACCCCGACATGAAGGGCAAGGTGGCGGTGAGGGCGCGAGGCTAGCGGCGGCGTTGGCGAGGTTCAGGCGACGGCCCCCTGAGGGGCCGTCGCCGTTGCGGGCGTTTATGCGGCGCGGCGGCGCCGCGCTCGGCGCTTCGGTGTTGGTTGCCGCGCTACTGGGCTCGGTGTCCACCGGAGCGCAGCAGGTGGCTGCACCGCAGGCGTGCGACAACCCCGACCGCTCGGTGACCCTCTACGCAAAACGCATAGCGCCTCGCCGCGTGGGCTACGGCTTGACGCCTTCAACGGCGAGCATCCCCGGCCCGACGCTCGAGATGGAGGAGGGCGAGTGTCTCGCGGTAAGGCTCGTGAATCGGACCAACAAGCGCGTGAGCGTTCACTCCCACGGTGTCGACTACACGGTCGCATCCGATGGGACCAGGCTAAATAGGAGCTGCACCAAGCCCGGCGGCTCTCGCATCTACCTCTTCAGCACGCACGAAGCCTCGACGCGCGGCGACGGCACCGTTGAGGCAGGCAGCGCAGGCTACTGGCACTACCACGATCACTGCCGCGGCTCACCCCACGGCACCGGCGGGATCAGCGCCGGCCTGTTCGGTGCCATCATCGTGCGGCGCTCCGGCGATCCCGTTCCCGATCGCAGGCCCTTCGTGGTGGTGATGGGGCCGGGCGCCCGTATCAACCTCAAGGAGGCGCCCCGCACACCGTTGTTCAGGGCGAACGAAGGGGAGCGGGTCGAGTTCGTCGTTATCACCCACGGTGACCTCTTCCACACTTTCCACCTGCACGGGCACCGCTGGGCCGACAATCGCACCGGGATCCCGGCATCGCCCGACGATCCGGTGCAGGTGATCGACAACCGCACGAGCGGGCCCGCCGACTCGTTCGGCTTCCAGATCATCGCCGGGGAAGGTGTGGGGCCGGGGGCGTGGATGTACCACTGTCACGTGCAGGGGCACTCGGACGTGGGCATGACGGGACTTTTCGTCGTGCGCGACGCGGCAGGTCGTCTAACCGAGCCGGCGCGCGCTGCCCTGGAGGCCTGGCGTCACCACTCCCCCTCCCACAGTGGCCACTGA
>DASRPA010000126.1:0-3704 GCA_035646635.1 Actinomycetota bacterium
ATGGCCTGAAGGCCCTGGGGATTGCCCGCCAGCGATGGGATCGAGCATGCCTGGCTGAGCCACTCCAGGTAGCGGTCGCGCCTGGCATCGATCACGTCGCGCAGTGACAAGAAGGACCCCCTAGTGGTGAGCGGTGAGTGGTGAGTGGCAATCTAATCCCGCCGCCGACCTTCTCCGCAAAAGGAGCGCAACGCGCTGCTGAGGTGGAAAAAGTCGAGCCGGGTGGTTCAGCCGTGGCTCTTGTCGACGATGCAGAAGCGATTGCCCTCGGGGTCTGAGAGCACGACGAAATCGGGGTCGTCCGGGTACAGGTTCCAGTCGACCCGCTCGGCCCCCAGCGCCACGAGCCGCTCGACCTCCGAGGCCTGCTCGGAAGCATCCCGTGCGTAGAGGTCCAGATGCACGCGCGGGTGCTCCTGTGGAATCGTCTCGCTGGAATCGAGGGCCAAGTGAGTCCCCGTGCCCTCAGCGGGCACGAGCACGGCCCAGTCCTCCTCGAGCTCGTCGCGCGGGACGTAGTGAAGGGCGCTCATCCAGAAGTTAAGCGCCCGCCGGAAGTCGGTTACGCCCAGAACGACGGTCCCGATACTCAGCATGGCGAGATTTTGCCACTAGAGTGATGCTGGCCCGGCCAGCCCCCCCGGCCCCCAGCGAGACCAGCCGCTCCACCGCGGCGGCCTCGTCTCGGAGGTCATCGGAGGGTCATCGGCCAGTACTTCCGAGACGACCGAGTACGTCCGGGGCCTCAGCCTGATCCGCCGCGGTTTCTCGAGGTGCCGCAAGCCGCCTGGATCGAGACGACAGCCGGTGGCTGCCTGCGGTCTCCGGTGGCTCGCGGTCCGTTGGTGCACAGTCCGGCGGCCTATACGCGGGGATCGGATGACCAGCGCGTCGGAGGGCGCTCTTGGCGCTTCCCGCCAAGGACCACGTTGCACTGTTCGTTCGAAGAACGCGACGAGCTGGCGGACCTGCGACGCGTCATGCAGCGGCTGCTCGTAGGTCCAGGCGAGGTCGGGGACAAGGTGATCGCCGATTGCGGCCGACGAGTACCTCGCCTGCCCCTTGTAGGCGCAGTAGGTCCGTTTCTCGCTCGGGATCAGCTCGACTCGTCAACATGCTCGACGAGCTTGAGGATCTCGGCGCGGTCCGCCGGGTACGCGAAACCGCTGACCGTCGGCGCCAGCGCGTTGAGGTCACCGAACACGGTCGCGCACTGGCGCGCAAGGTTGCGCGGTTGGCACACCAACTCGACAAGAATCTGCTGGCGCCCCTCGATGCCATCCAGGCCGCGGCTCTACATGACGCGCTTCGCAGCCTCGCGGAGCACCACGGTCTTCCCGGCGCCTGACCGCAACACCCCATTCTCACGGGTGATCGGGTACACGACGAGTTGTCGAGCGACGGTCGCGGAAGCGGCGCCTTTCGTGGTCGTCCGTGACCAATGCGGCAACCTTGCGCCTCCAACCACCTCCCGGGTGGTCACGGATTCAAAGTTCGGCCGGCGTCGGTCTTCGCCCTAAGCCGCCGAGTGGAGCGGGTGAAGGGGATCGAACCCTCATCACCAGCTTGGAAGGCTGGAGCTCTACCATTGAGCTACACCCGCGCAACCCTCAGCCTAAGTGCTCCGAACTTGAGTCGGCCATGGCCCTAGGGGGTTGGGTCTTGGGTTCGGGTCGACGTTTTGCCATTCCGGTCCCGCCACAAGCTGCAAAAGCACCGGGTTTCGCGCTCAACGACAAAGTAGGCGGCCCTTTAGACGAGTCGATGGATAATCGAAAAAGGGTTGGCCAAAGTGGATAGATCCGCGGCCGTCCCGCCCGTGGCAGTATTTAGCCGGTTGCCGGGTGGCCCTCCAGTAAGCGGGTAGTCTCTCGGATGGGGATAGCTGGGGGGGGAAACGAATGCCATCTGCAAACGATTGCAGCCGCCGCCGAGTCGGGGCGGGCGGATTCGAACCGCCGGCCTCCTGCTCCCAAAGCAGGCGCGCTAACCAAGCTGCGCTACGCCCCGATTCATCTCAGCATCGCATGTACGGGCCGCCGATGCGGCGAAGACAGATCTGGCCGGGCTGAAGGGCCTCGGCTGGGGGCCAGAGGCCCGTCATCCCCACTTCGTCCGCCTAGCGCGGTCCTCTGGCTCCCAACCCGGGCTCTTCGGCAACCGGTTTCCTGGTGCCCTCGTCCCGTACTCAAACGCGCGCAAAGCGCGCCTGGGTACCGAATCGGTACTCCAGGGCGCGCCACGCGCGATCGACTACCTGAGCCCCCGGCCCGGCCCCGAGCTACTCCGGCCCCGCCTCCGCGGAGCCTTGGGACAGAACGCGCCTATAGCCCGCGTTTCGTACCAAACCTCGTCTGAAGCCCCGGCTTCCAGCCCAAGCCTCCACCAGCCCGCCGCAGTGCGGCCGCGCCCGGGCCGAGGGCGGTGGTCAAGAGGGAACCGTTCCCATTTAGCCACCGGATGCGGTGGTCAAGAGGGAACCGTTCCCAACTAGCGACATTCCCCGGCTCCCAGCCCGGAAGTCAGCCCCCGAGCAACCGGTTGCCACCGGTGAACCCCGGCCAGGGGACAAGTCGGTGCACCGCTTGGGGCTCCGATGAGGCTCTAGGATGACTCCAATGAGCTCTCCCGATGTCGCCACCGAGCGTGAAAGCGTAGACAAGGACCGCATCAAGCTGCGGGTCGAGGTCCCGGAGGCCGCGCTCGATCCGGCGCTGTCGGCGGTCTACCGGCGCTGGTCCCAGGAGATCAAGGTGCCCGGGTTCCGGCGGGGAAAAGTTCCGCGCCGGCTCATCGATCAGCGCGTGGGGATAGAGACGGTGCGCGACGAAGCGCTCAAGGACGCACTGCCGGGCTTCTACCAGCAAGCGCTGGAGGCGGAATCGCTGGAGCCAATTGCGCCCCCCGAGGTCAACATCGTCAAGTTCACCGCCGGGACGCCCCTGGTCTTCGAGGCGACGGTGGACGTGAGGCCCGAAGTCGTGGTCCCGGAATTGGGCGACCTGCGCGTCGAAGCACCCGACTCCGAAGTCCGCCCTCACGACGTCGACGAGCAGATCGACAGGCTCCGGGAGCGCTTCGCCGAGCTCGAGGGCGTCGGTCGCGAGGCCCGCCGTGGCGACTTCGTGTTGCTAGATCTGAACGCCTACCAGCACGACGAGGTGATCGAGGACGCCAGCGCCACCGCTTACCTCTACGAGGTCGGCTCGCGCGAGGGCCCGCCCTCCCTGGACGAAGAGCTCGAGGGCACCCGTCCGGGGGCGATCCTGCGGTTCACCGACCGCATGGGACCGGGGGCGGGGGAGCTGGCGGACCAGAACGTTTCCTTCACCGTGCTGGTCAAGGAGGTCAAGGCCAAGCGGTTGCCGGCGGCGGATGACGAGTTCGCCAAGACCGCCGGCGAGTACGACACGATTGCCGACCTTCGAGAGGCGATCAAGGACGAGCTGCGCGAGGTCAAGAAGGCGCGCGCTCGGGAGGAGCTGAGAGGAGCCGTCCTCGAAGCGTTGATCGACGCCTCGGTCCTGGAGGCTCCGGCCCGGCTCGTGGAGGCCGAGTTCACCCACCGGCTCGAGCACCTCGAGGAAGAGCTCACCGGCGCTGGGCTGTCTCTGAGCCGCTACGCCAAGGAAATGGACTCGACCGAGCTCGAGGTCCGCTCGGATCTCCGCCGCGGGGCGGGACGCGCGGTGAAGGGGGAGCTC
>DASRPA010000127.1:0-18842 GCA_035646635.1 Actinomycetota bacterium
CCCTCCCTCAGCAGAATTGCCGATTTACTGACAATAACTGGTTACGCTATTGATTAGCTTTCGGCACTCAGGGGATGGAGGTCGAAACCTTGAAGCAGATACGGATCAGGCGACGCGGCCGGCGTTGAGCGCGAGCAGGCCATCGCTCGCCATGGGGCAGAGGCGGCGGTCTTCCTACGCGCCGCAGACTAGGTAATTGTTCGTATGGCAATAGCGCCTCGCAGAGGTCAGGCTCTTACTCATATGGGGCTTGGCAGAAAGAACGCCGACGAGGCGCGCTCTGAGCTGCTCAAGCGGCCCGAGCTCGTAGCGCTGCCGCGCGTGGGCATCGCCGCCACCATGGCCGTTTTCCTAGTCGTGCGGGACGTGCCCGCGGCGGGAGGCGAGCCCGCTTACGTGAGGCTGGTTGCAGCTCTGGTCGTGGGCTTGCTGGCGGTCTCGGGCATCATCCACATGCTCACCACCGTGTGGGACAAGCGCCGCTTCGCCTTTCTTGCTCTCGGCGGCGCAGCCTTGCTCGCCTTCACCGTGCTCTCAGGCCTCGACCCCCGCAGCTACCTCCTGGCCCTTTTCTGGATCGTGGCCGAGGCCACCCTGCTGCTGGGCTATCCGATCGCCCTGGGGGTGTGGGCGGCGATGTCGGCGGGCTTTGTGTTGAGCGAGGTGTGGTCTGCTGAGAGCTTGGGGGTCCCGACGGAGCCGACGACCAGCCTCAAGGTCATGGCCACCATAGCGGTCCTGCTCGTAGGCGGCTCGCTGACCGCGGCCGCTTGGGCAGTGCGCGCCGCCCAGCGCGAACGGGCCGTGTCCGATCAGCTCCGTGAGCTCGATGACATCAAGAACTCGTTTCTCCAAGCAGTTTCCCACGAGCTGAGGACCCCGCTCGCCTCCATTCTTGGTTACTCGCTGCTGCTCGAGCGAAAGCAGGACAAGCTTTCTCCAGAGACGAGGGAGATGGCGCTGTCCGAGCTTGCGTTCAGCTCGCGAAAGCTCAACCGGCTGGTGGTCGATCTACTCGACGTCGACCGCCTCAGCCGCGGGATTGTCGAACCCAACCTGACTTCCACCGACCTGGCCGGCCTGGTGCGGCGGGTGGTCCAGGAGACACCCGTCGGCGATCGCCGCGTCCAGGTGGACCTAGCCCCTGCCCTTGTGGAGGTGGACGCTCCCAAGGTCGAACGTATCGTCGAGAACCTCGTTGCCAACGCGGCCAAGTACACCCCCGAGCAATCGACCATCGCCGTCCGCATGGAAACCGGAAACGGGGGAGTCACGATCATCGTGGACGACTCCGGGCCGGGAGTGCCCGACGAGCTCAAGCGCTCCATCTTCGGAGCATTCGAGCGAGGCGCCGCCGAGAAGCTTCATTCACCGGGGGTGGGCATCGGACTGTCGCTCGTGTCGAGGTTCGCCGAGATGCACGGGGGCCGCGCCTGGGTCCAGGACCGGCCTCCCCAAGGCAGCTCTTTTCGCGTCTTCCTGCCCGCCGCGCCGGTGGCGGCCCCCACTCAGGAGCTCATGCCTCAAAGGCCCCCTGCTACAGCTTAACGAAAGCTCCCTGGGGCATAAGAAGCAAGACAACACTCTCTGTGAAAGGAGCCTGTATGCCCTCGCTGCGCAGCAAGGACAAGAACAAGCTCGACGCCCTCGACAACCGCGACCTGACGGCGTCGGTGCTCGTAGCCGTCGGCGCGCTCAACTGGGGCCTGGTCGGCCTGTTCGACGTAGATCTCGTCGCCGGCCTGTTCGGTCACCGCTCCAAGCTGTCTCGCCTCGTCTACACGGGCGTGGGAGCGAGCGCCGTGTACCTGATCGCTCAGGCTCTCGAGGAGTAGGCCGGCGCGCCCTCAGACCGAACCTTGCGTCTTCAACCACCTCACAGGTGGTTACGGCCGCAGAGTTGAGGGTCACGCGCTCGGTGCCGGCGACCCTCCCGTCAGAGGCTCAGGTCGAAGACCTGAATCAGCCCGATGATGATCAGGTAGGCGGCGACCAGGCGGGCGAGCAAGCTGGGGAAGATCAGGATCAGGATCCCGGCTATCAGCGCCACCACCCCGTTGAGCGCGAAGTTGATGTCGATCTGCTGACCCTTCTGGGCCAGCTCCAGCGCCCACTCCATGGCTTCTCCTTTCGAGAGGGGAGAGGGAGTGTACTTGGCCCGCTAAGATCGCCCTCATGCCGGAGCTACCAATCACCGAGCCCCTGGAGACCAGGGTCGAGGAGCCGGAAGGCTCGCTCGAGTTACTGGCGTCCGCCTCCTCGTTGGAGGAGGTCCGGGCGGTGGCGGCGCGCTGGCCCGCCTGTCTGAGCGCGTGGGGCCGCCTCGGCGACGCCGCGATGGCGGAGAGCCGGTCTGTCGATGCCTATGCCTACTATCGGGTGGGCTACCACCGGGGCCTCGATCGCATTCGCCGGGCCGGCTGGCGGGGAGCGGGGACGGTTCCGTGGGAGTACCATGGCAACCGTGGCTTTCTGAGCTGCCTCGCCGGGCTGTCGGCTGCGGCCGGCGAACTCTCCGAGGTGGAAGAGGCGCGCCGCTGTCGCGCCTTCCTCGAGCAACTCGCTCCCGACCGCGCGGGCTGAGCCCGGCTGAACCCGCCGCTCGTCACAAGCACCTCGAACCCTCTGGTCAAGAGGGCGCGCGGGCTCAAGCTGCGCAAGAACCGAGAGCGAGAAGACGCCTTCCTGGTGGAGGGGATCCGCGCCGTATGGGAGGCCATCGAGCAAGAGGCCCCGATCGAGAGGCTCCTGGTTGCGCCCGAGTTGCTCGACAGCGACTCGGGCGCCCGGCTGGTGGAGACGCAGGAGAGCGCGGGACTACCCTCGGCGCATCTGGGCGCCGCCGCTTTCCGCAGCCTCTCCGAGCGCGACCAGCCCACGGGCCTCGCCGCCATCGTGCGGACCGCGTTCACGACCGTGAGCGAGCTGGTCCCCTCCGATGACTCGATCTTCGTTGCGCTCGACCGGTCGTCCGGGCCGGGCAACCTGGGGGCGATCGTGCGTACCGCCGACTCGGTGGGAGCTTCGGGCGTTGTCCTGATGGGTGACAGCGCCGATCCCTACGACCCGCAGGCGGTCAGGGCCAGCATGGGCAGTATTTTCTCGGTCCCTCTGGCGCGCGCCGCAGACCTCGAGGAGACCCTTGCTTGGGCGGCGAAGGGGGGTCTCCAGGTGGTCACCACCTCAGCCCATGCCCGCTTAGAGCACCACTCGGTGCGATACCGTCTGCCTCTGCTCCTGGTGCTGGGCTCCGAGGGCCACGGTCTTTCTCCCGACGCGCTTCAGCGCGGCGAGCTCTCGGTGCGCATCCCCATGCGAGGGAGCGCGTCGTCGCTGAACCTGGCGGTTGCGGCGGGGGTGCTGCTCTACGAGATCAGGCGGCAGGTGTCGGGGTGGAGGAGGGATTGAAGGGTGGAGGAGGGATTGAAGGGCGGAGGAGGGATTGAAGGGCGGAGGAGGGAGTGATAGGGCGAAGAAGGGATGAAGTGAGGGTGTTCGTGGTCTCGGACATGGAAGGCGTCGCCGGAATCACCAAGTGGGAGCAGGTCTCGGGCGGCGAGTCGCTCTACGAAGAGGGCCGGCGCCTCTACACCGAGGAGATCAATGCCGCCGTGCGCGGCGCCTTCGCCGCCGGTGCCTCCGAGGTCGTGGTCATGGACTGCCACGGGGCCGGCAAGGGCTGGACCTTCAACTCGCTGCTGCCCGAGCTGTTGGACGAGCGTTGCGAATTCGTGGTCCAGAGAGAGTGGACCGAGTACACGGAGATCCTGGAGCAGGGCTGCGACGCGGCGCTGTTCATCGCCATGCACGCCAAGGCCGGGACTCCTCGGGGGGTGCTCAGCCATACGGTGTCGGGCACCGAGTGGCGCGAGCTCCGCTTCAACGGCGTCTCGGTGGGAGAGACCGGCATCAACGCCGCGCTCTGTGGCACCTGGGGATGTCCGGTGGTGCTGGTGACGGGGGACGAGGCCACCTGCGCCGAGGGCAAGGCACTGCTCGGTGAGGAGCTGCGGACGGTGGCGGTAAAGCGCGGCCTGGGCCGCTTCAGCGCCCGCCACCTGTCGCCGGCGCGCGCTTGCCGCCTGATCGAGGAGGCCGCCACCGAAGCGCTCCGAAGCGGCGACCGGCCGCCGCCCTACGATCCCGGCCGCCCCTGCGCTATCGAAGTCGAGCTCGCCACACCCGATGCCGCGGAGCCCTTCCGCTTCCGGGCCGGCGTCGAGCTGGTGGACGGCCGCACGGTAGTCAGCCGAGCCGAGGAGTGGTGGAGCGCGTGGAGACAGCTCTACTTCTGAGACAGCTCTACTTCTGAGGCAGCTCCTGGGCGACCATTAGACGTGGGCGGCCATGACTACCTGGGCGAATTCTTCGACCCGCTCTTCGCCCACCTCCGGCCACGAGACAACGAGGTAGGAGAACCCTGCCTCATGCAGCCCCTCGATCCGGCCTTCGACCTGGGATTTCGACTCGGAGATCGACACGCTCGCCGAGCGTGCGATGAGACCGGGGTCGCGCCCCGCGCGCTCGGCGTGCTCGTCGATCAGCCTGGACTTGTGGACGAGGTCTGAGACCGAGCCGAACCCGTGCCAGACATCCGCGGCCCTCGCCACCACGGGAAGGGTGTGACGCTCCCCGACGCCGCCGATCCAGATCGGCGGCGTCGGGGACTGGAGGGGCCGGGGGTGATAGCTGGCGCCGTTGAGCCGGTAGTGGCGCCCGAGATAGGTGACGTTTTCCATGGTCATCAGAAAGCGCATGATCTGGATGGCCTCCTCGAGCCGGTCCGTGCGCTCGGCCGGCGGGGGGAAGTTCAGCCCCAGCTGGCGGTGCTCCTGCTCGTTCCACGAGGCACCAATGCCTAGCTCGAGCCTGCCGGAGGAGATGTGGTCGACGGTTACGGCCTGAGCTGCGAGCAGGGCGGGGTTGCGGTGAGTCACTCCGGTGACGAGCGTCCCCAGGCGCAGCCGTGAGGTCGAGGCTGCGAGCCCGGCCAGCAGGGTCCACGCCTCGAGACAGGGGCCAGAGGGGTCCCCGTAGAGGGGCTTGAAATGATCGAAGACCCAGCCGCCGTCGAAGCCGAGCCTCTCGGCAAGCTGGGCCCTGTGAGCAAGCTCGTCCCAGGTGAGCTGGTGCTGCGTGAGGTCGATTCCGAATCTCATCCACTTCCTCTCATCTTGCCGCGTTCTCATCCTCCGCGACCCACTTCCTTCTACGCGATCCTCCGGCGGATCGTCACGTTCTTCTGCGCGATCCTCCGGCGGTTCTTCTACGCGATCCTCCAGCGGATCGTCACTTCTTCTACGCGATCCTCCAGCGGATCGTCACTTCTTCTACGCGATCCTCCAGCGGATCGTCACTTCTTCTGCGCGATCCTCCAGCGGATCGCTGATGCGTGCGTTTACAGGACATCATCAAGCCATTCCTCTAACTCGGCAGCAAGGTGCTCGTACTTGCCCCAGAAGAAGTGGTTGGCTCCCGAGATCGTGCGGTGGTCGGCGCGCGCCTCCTCGGCCCAGGCCTCGCAATCGGGGCACGACGCGACCTCGTCGTTGGCTGCGCACACCAGCAGCAGCGGCACGTCGATCTCGGCTTCGGTGGCGGAAGGGAGCCCCACGGTGACATCCTCTCGGGGGAGTACTGCCGGGGCGATGGCCACACACGCGGCCAGCGAGTCGTCGCGCTCGGCGAGACGCACTGCCACCGCCGCCCCGAACGACCAGCCCGCGAGCACGATCGGCACTCCGGCCCAGCGATCCCGGGCGCTGGTGAGAGCCCCTGCAGCATCGTCGAGCTCGGCCAGTCCGATCGAAGACTCGCCTTCGGAGGCGCCGATGCCGCGAAAGTTGAAGCGCAACACCGGCCAGCCGCGGCGGACGAAGGCGTCCCGCAGGGCGAGAAGCAAGGGCGCGTTCATGGTGCCGCCCATCTTGGGATGAGGATGGCAGAGGACCACGGCCACGCTCGGCTCCTCGGCGTCGTCGGCCTCGGCCTCGAGCTTGAGCCCGTCGGTTGAGCGGCAGGGCACTTTCTGAGAGGTCACGGGCTCGGCGGGGCGGCTAGCACAGCCCGCAGTTTCTGGGCCACCTCGTGGGCCTGCTCGTCGCTGTCGTAGCGGGTGCGGGGCCAGAAGAACCCGCGCAGCCCGTCCTTGGGCCGGCGCGGCACAACGTGAACGTGGACGTGGGGCACGCTCTGGCTGATCTTGTTGTTGACGGCCACGAAGGAACCGGCGGCCTCGAGCCCCTCTTCCATGGCGAGACAGAGTCGGCGCGCGCCTTCGAACAGCGGCCCGATGAGCCGGGCCGGGAGATCCGACATCGTCTCGTAGTGACGCCTCGGGATCAGCACGCTGTGGCCCCAGAACAGGGGGCGGTAATCGAGAAAGGCGATCATGTCTTCTTCCTCGAGCACGATCACGGCCGGCTTCTCCTTAGCGGCGATGGCACAGAAGCTGCACATTGAGCGGAGATTACGCCCCGGTGCCGTCCCCGGCACTTGGGAGGTTTCGTACAAAACGCGGCTATAGCCCGCGTTTTGTACGAAAGTACGGCTTCCGATGCTCGGCCCGGACCCGGTGCGGCTATGTTCGAGAGGCCTGCTGAATGCAGCACATGAGGAGGATTTATGGATGAAAGCGTGGTCAGAGAGCACGCCGAGCGCCACGGGCGCGCGGTGGTGACCGGCGAGCTGGCCGTGGCCGTCGCGGACCTTTCCGAGCAGGTCAAGCCCAAGGCATCGTCGGTAATGAAACGCCTGCCGTCCCCGCTGTCCGCGGCCGAGGTCACCTCGGTGGAGCCGGCGGCGGAGGGCTATGCGGCTCTCATTCGCTACGCGGGGGGCGACGACGCGGTGGTGGTCCGTTCGACCTGGGCCGAGGTTGACGGTCGCCCCCTCATCGTCGAGCTCGAGGTCCAGTGATGGTTTTCTCCGACTTCGAGGCCGCCATCTCGGGCTCACAGCGCAAGGTCATCTCGACCACGGTGGCGCCGGTGCGGCGTTCGGAGGGCGATGCCGGTATCCCGGTGAGAGGGGGAAGGACGCTCCCGTTCCGAGTGAGCAGGCTGTGGAGCGCACCCGCCGGCCACTACGGCGAGCGCTTCTACATCGTGGACCCGGAGAGCCGGGAGGTGCTGTTCGAGGGGCCCGAGCACCTGTTGCTCATCTGGGGCCTGCAGGCGCCGACCGAGATCAACGACCGCATCGACGAGCCCGTCGCGCTCGAGCCGGGCACCTACAGGCTGTTCTTTGCGCTGGGCGGAATCTCCGGCGGAGAGGTGGATGTCGAGGCCCACGAGGCGCCCGAAAGCTGAGCAGCGGTGCCGAGTGGTGGCGGGATGCTCTATGTGGTCATCTCAGCACCACTCGGCAAGAGATAGCCTCCGCGCTCTCTTATCCTGAGCAGATGACTCGGCCCCCAGTTTTGCTTGCGGCTCTGGCGATGTTGCTTTCCGCGTGCTCGGTTACCGCCCGGAGCGCCCCGCCGCAGTCCCCCGGCGCCTCTGCCCAAACCGACACCTCCGACATCGAGATCGAGGGAGGCGAGCAGGCGCCACCCTCCTCGGAGGTCACCGCGATGGTGCAACGCGTGCTGCCCTCGGTGGTGAACGTGCGAGTGGGTGGAGGTGAGGGTTCGGGCGTGATCATCGACCGCCGCGGCATCCTCGTCACAAACAATCACGTCGTCCAGGGGGCCACCGATGTCACCGTGGTGTTTCCGGAGAGCGGTCGCCGGTTGAAGGGGACCGTTGTCGGCACCGCGGTGGAGAACGACCTGGCGGTCGTCAAAGTCGACGACCAGGACCTCGAGCCCATCGAGATCGGTGCTTCCTTGGAGCTGTTGCCGGGCGACCCGGTGGTCGCCATCGGCTTCCCCCTGGGCCTCGGGATCACGGTCACCCAGGGGATCGTGAGCGCGACCACGCGCACGATTGAGGTTCCCAACGCCCAAGGTGGATCCAGCACATTCGAGGGGCTGCTCCAGACCGACGCCGCCATCAATCCGGGCAACTCCGGCGGGGCTCTGGTGGACCTCAACGGCCGCCTGGTGGGAATCAACTCGGCCGCCGCCCAGGCGGGGGCGGCCGAGAACATCGGCTTCGCCATCGCCATGGATCGGGTGCTGCCGACCATCAACCAGATCCTGTCCGGCCAGAGGCCCTGGATCGGGGTCTACCTTCAGACGGTCGATCCCAACTTGGCCGGCCAGCTCGGCCTGCCCGCCGACACCGAGGGCGCCGCAGTCCTGAAGGTGGTGCGCGGTGGCCCCGCAGGTGACGCCGGGCTCGAAGCGGGCGACATCATTACGGGCATCGGTGGCACCGCGGTGGCCTCGGACCTCGAGCTCATCAAGGTGATCGCGCGGCGCAAGCCCGGAGACAATGTGTCCCTGGAGGTGCTCGGCTCCTCGGGCCCCCGCTCGGTCATGGTGCGCTTGGAGCGTCGTCCGCCCTCGTTCCAGTAGCACAGGCCGCCGCAACCATGCCGAGTGGTGGTGAGTGGTTGCCCAGTAACCTTTATCCACCACTCGACAATGTTTAGGCTGGTGGAGTGAAGGTCAAGCTGCGCAACCCCGACCGCGTCATGGAGATCGAGGGCCCCCTTCCGGTGTCAGACCTCCTGGGCCGGCTCGACATCGTCCCGGAGGCGGTCTTGGTCATACGAAACGGCACCCTGCTGCTGCGAGGTGAGTCGCTGGCGGACGACGACGAGGTCGAGGTGCGCCCGGTCCTCTCGGGCGGGTCGCAGTGGCGGATAGCCACGGAACAATCGTGAGAACCCACACCAAGTGCAAGGTGTGCCGCGGCCCGGCGGCGGTGGAGGTGCGCCGCCACAACGCCGCCTTCTGCCCCGAGCACTTCATGGCCCATTTCCGCTCCCAGGTCGCCAGGGCCATCCACGAGTTCAGGATGTTCGAGCCCTCCGACCGCTTGCTGGTGGCGGTATCGGGCGGCAAGGACTCCCTCGCCTTGTGGGACGTCTTGTTGGACCTCGGATACGACACCGCGGGCTTCTACTTGGGGCTCGGCATTGGGAGCTATTCCGACCGCTCCAGGGACGCGTGCATCTCGTTCGCGGACACGCGCGGCGCCAAGCTGATCGTCCGTTCGTTGTCTGAGGAGCACGGCTACACCGTCCCCCAGCTCGCTCGCCTCAGCGGGAGGGTGCCGTGCTCGGGTTGCGGGCTCAACAAGCGTTACGAGTTCAACCGGGCCGCGCTCGAGGAGGGCTACGAGGTGCTCGTCACCGGCCACAACCTCGACGACGAGGTCGCCACCCTGTTCGGCAACGTCCTGCACTGGAACTTGGACATGCTCGGCCGCCAGGCCCCCGTTCTGGAGGAGCGCGTGATCGGCTCCGAGACCGCTCTGGTGCGAAAGGTCAAGCCGCTCGTGCGTCTTGCGGAGCGGGAGACCGCGGCCTACGCCGTGCTCCGGGGCATCGACTACATCGTCGAGGAGTGCCCCCTGGTCGAGGGCAACACCCAGCACCGCTATAAGGAGGCGATCACACTCATCGAGGAGTCTTCGCCCGGGACCAAGCAGCAGATGTACTTCGGCTTTCTGAAACGGGCCGCCCACCTCTTCACCGAAGAGTCGGAGGCGGTCGAGCTGGTGGCCTGCTCCTCGTGCGGGGCGCCGACGATTGTGGCCGAGGGCCGCGATCCTCAATGCTCGTTCTGCAAGATGAAGGCCCGCACCGAGCGAGCCCGGGCCGAGGGAGGAGGAGGGAAGGAATGAGCGCTCCGTTCGCGGCGGGGGAGAGAGCCCTGTTCATCGACTCTCGCGGCCGCCGCTACCTGATCACGCTGGCGCCCGGAAAACAGTTCCACTCCCACCTCGGGACCGTCGCCCACGACGACCTCATCGGCGCGCTGGACGGTAGCGAGCTCAAGGCCTCGAGCGGAGCCCGCCTGCGGGCGTTTCGCCCCACGCTCGCCGATTTCGTGCTCAAGATGCAGCGCGGCGCCCAGGTGATCTATCCGAAGGACGTCGCCCTCATAGTTACCTACGCCGACATCTTTCCTGGGGCCAGGGTGCTCGAGGCCGGCAGCGGCTCGGGCTCGCTGACGCTGGGACTGGCGAGGGCCGTCGGCCCCACGGGCATGGTCGTCTCCTACGAGCTGCGCGAGGACCACCTCGAGCGGGCCGTGGCCAACGTCGCCTCGTGGCACGGCGCCATCCCACCCCAGGTCGAGCTGCGCTTGGGCGATGTCTTCGAGGGCGTGCCGGAGCCGGACTTCGACCGCATCGTGCTCGATTTACCCGAGCCCTGGAGGGCGGTGCCACAAACCACCACCACGCTCTCGGCCGGCGGCATCCTGTGCTGCTATTTGCCCACCGTGCCCCAGGTGCAGCGGACGGTGGAGGCGGCCCGGGAGGCCGGTTTCGTGCTCGTCAACACCTTCGAGGCGCTCGTGCGCACCTGGAACGTGGACGGCCCATCGGTGCGGCCCGATCACAGAATGGTTGCCCACACGGGCTTCATAATTACTGCTCGCAAACCGACACTCTAGGCAGACGAGTAGGTAGATGCGCCGATTGTCCGTTTCCGCGAGTAGGGTTACCCGTCAGCCGGGGAGGTGATCAAGGTCTCATCTGAAGACCTCGAGCGGAGGATCGCTCAATACGACCGGGAGGTGCAAGAGCTTCAGGCTCAGCTCAAGCTGGTGTCGGAGGAGCTCTCCCTGACCCGACGTCGCCTCGATGCGGCCCCCCGTCACATCCACACCCTCGAACGACGCCTGGCAGAGACGAGTGCGTCCCTCGAGGGCACGCGCGACAACAACGAGCGCCTCGCCTCGACCCTCAAGGAGGCGCGCGACCAGCTCGCTGCGCTCAAGGGCGAGGTCGAAAAGCTCACCCAACCGCCCAGCAGCTACGGCGTGTTCCTGGCCCAGGAGGGAGACGTAGCCGACATCCACACCAGCGGACGCAAGCTGCGCGTCCAGATCTCCCCTGACGTCGACATCGCCCAGGCGACGCGCGGTCAGGAAGTCATGCTCAACGAGGCCTTCAACATCATCGCCCTCTGCGATTTCGAGATCCAGGGCGAGGTGGTGACGCTCAAGGAGGTCATGGAGGACGGTAAGCGGGCTCTGGTGATCGCCCGCTCCGACGAGGAGCGTGTCGTCGAGCTTGCCCAGCCGTTAATCGACGCCAAACTGCGCTCCGGCGACCATCTCCTCCTCGACGCTAAGTCGGGCCATGCCCTCGAACGCCTGCCCAAGCCCGAGGTCGAGGAGCTCATCTTGGAGGAGGTGCCCGATATCTCCTACGAAGACATCGGGGGACTAGGGCCGCAGATCGAGGAGATCCGCGACGCGGTCGAGCTTCCCTTCCTGCACGGGGAGCTCTTCAAGGAGCACGAGCTCGAGCCCCCCAAGGGCGTCTTGCTCTACGGCCCGCCCGGCTGCGGCAAGACGCTGGTGGCCAAGGCGGTGGCGAACTCGCTCGCCAAGCAGGTGGCGGCAAAGTACGGGCGCTCGGACAGGCGCTCCTACTTCCTCAACATCAAGGGTCCCGAGCTGCTCAACAAGTACGTCGGCGAGACCGAACGCCAGATCCGCCAGATCTTCCAGCGAGCCAAGGAGAAATCCGACGAAGGCGTGCCCGTGATCGTCTTCTTCGACGAGATGGACTCGCTGTTCCGCACCCGCGGCTCCGGTATCTCGAGCGACATCGAGTCGACGATCGTGCCCCAGCTCCTGGCCGAGATCGACGGTGTAGAAAGCCTCAAGAACGTGATCGTGGTGGGTGCCTCCAACCGTGAGGACCTCATCGACCCGGCGATCCTGCGACCCGGCCGGCTCGACGTGAAGATCAAGATCGAGCGACCCGATGAGATCGCCGCCATCGACATCTTCTCCAAGTACCTGACGACCACGATCCCGATCGCCCAGACCGAGATCGAGCATCACGGCTCCCCGGAAGCCGCCGTCGCCGCGATCATCCGGGCCACGGTCGAGCGTATGTACTCGGACGCGGACGAGAACCGCTTCCTCGAGGTGACCTACGCCAACGGCGACAAGGAGGAGCTCTACTTCAAGGACTTCTCCTCCGGCGCCATGGTCGAGAACATCGTGAGGCGCGCCAAGAAGATGGCGATCAAGCGTGCGATCTCGGGCGAGGCCAAGGGGGTCAACGAGCAAGACATGCTGGCCGCCATCCATCAGGAGTACCGGGAGAACGAGGACCTTCCCAACACGACCAACCCGGACGACTGGGCCCGGGTCTCGGGCAAGAAGGGCGAGCGCATCGTCTACATCCGCACACTGGTGTCCGAGCACAAGGACGGCGAGAGCCCCCGCCAGGTCGAGCGGGTCCAGACCGGCCAGTACCTGTAGCCGACTCAGTGGTCCGTCGCGAAATTAGCGCCAACACCGAGAGCGACCCTGCGCGCCAAATTGAATCCCAATTCCGACCTCGGCGGAGCCGTGGGCAAGGCGCGAGGAGTCGAGTGTACCGGGAGGTGCGTGAGCGACAAGCAACGCAGCCATCGGTGATGCAGGGGCGCTCGAATGTGACGATAATTTCCGCGACGGGGCAATAGTGGCCATCCCCAAGATCTGCGGGATCGAGACCGAGTACGGCATCTCGGTGCGAGACCAATCAGACTTCAACCCGATTGTGGCATCGTCGCTGCTCATCAACGCCTACGCCAAGCCCGCGCTGCGGCGCGTAAAGTGGGATTACGAGGAGGAGAATCCGCTACGGGACGCGCGCGGGTTCGAGCGGGCCCCCGCCGAGGGGGCCGCCGTGGAGGACGAGACGGGCCTCGTGAACGTCATCCTCCCCAACGGCTCGCGCTACTACGTCGACCACGCTCATCCCGAGTACTCGAGCCCCGAGTGCTCCAACCCCCACGACGGAGTGGTGTGGGACAAGGCCGGCGAACGCATCCTCGAAGCCTCGATCCAGGCGGCCGGAGCGATCGTGCCGAACGGGCAGGGCATCTCGATCTACAAGAACAACTCGGACGGCAAGGGCAACTCTTACGGCTGCCACGAGAACTATCTCGTCGACCGCAGGACGCCGTTCCCTCGTCTCGTCGACCACCTCATCCCCTTCCTCGTTACCCGCCAGGTGTTCACCGGCTCGGGAAAGGTGGGGGCCGAGGGCAGCTCGCGCGACGTCGACTACCAGATCTCGCAGCGGGCGGACTTTTTCGAGGTGGAGGTGGGCCTCGAAACCACTTTCAAGCGGCCGATCATCAACACCCGCGACGAGCCCCACGCAGATCCCGAGCACTACCGGCGCCTCCATGTGATCGCCGGCGACGCCAACATGGCTGAGCTGCCCACGTTCTTGAAGTTGGGCACCGCGGCGCTGGTGCTGCGGATGATCGAGGACGATTTCATCGCCGAGGACTTCACTTTGACCGAGCCCGTGCGGGCAATTCGCACGGTCTCCCACGACCCCTTCTGCAAGGCGACGATCGACCTCTCCGACGGCCGGCGGCTGAGCGCGATCGAGCTCCAATGGGAGTACCTGCGGCTGGCCTCGAAGTACGCCGAGGACAACGACACGGACGGTGGCGCGGCCGACGTTCTGAGCGCCTGGGAAGAAGTGCTCGAAGGTCTCGAGAGGGACCCCATGTCCCAGTCCCACCGTCTCGACTGGGTCGCCAAGCTGGCCTTGCTCGAGGCCTACAGGGCGCGCGACGGCCTCGCCTGGGACCATCCCAAGCTCAGGCTCATCGACCTCCAGTATCACGACGTCAGCCGCAAGCGGGGCCTGTACTACAAGCTCGAACGGGCCGGCAAGATCGACCGGCTGGTGACGGACGCAGAGATCGAGTGGGCGATCGACCATCCGCCCGAGGACACCAGGGCCTACTTCCGAGGCGAGTGCCTCAGGCGCTACAGCCGAGCGATCGTGGCCGCCTCTTGGGACGCGCTTATCTTCGACGTCGGTGAAGACCCTCTTCGAAAGGTGCCGACTATGGAGCCGGGGCGCGGCACCAAGGCGCACGTCCAGGATCTTCTGGACGCCAGTCCCAAGGCGAGCGACCTGATCGCGAACCTGGGGGCATGACGGGCGCGGCCCGTCGTGGCGACCCCGTTTACCATTTCATTCAGAGACTCGGCTAGCGCAGCGCACAACCGCGCGTTGAGTGGGAGCCGAGACATAAGAAAGGTGACGACATGAGCTCCGGTGGAGGACAGACGAGAAAGAGGAGAGACAAGGAAGAGGAGACCCAGCCCCAGGCCGAGGCCGCATCCACGAAGGAGGACGCGACCAAGGAAGTCGACGACCTTCTGGACGAGATCGACGAGGTGCTCGAGACGAACGCCGAGGACTTCGTCAGGAGCTACATCCAGAAGGGCGGTCAGTGATCTCCGCCTCCGGCGGCCCGTTGTCGGGGCCTGGGAGGGACCAGAGCTCAGACTTCCTGCGGATGCCGGTGCACGGGCCCGGCCCTTCTTTCTCGGAGCTGCTGCGGGCGCGCGTCCCGTCGTCGTCTCCGGGCCAGCTCCCGGGGGGGCTGCACGCCCCCGAGGGCACCACCGTGCTCGCCTTGCGCTACGACCAGGGAGTGGTCGTAGCCGGGGACCGGCGCGCCACGGAGGGCTTTCAGATCGCCCATCGCTCGATCGAGAAGGTGTTCGCCGCGGATGACATGTCGGCGGTGGCGATAGCGGGGGCGGCCGGGCCCGCGGTCGAGATGGTGCGCCTGCTGCAGACCGAGCTCGAGCACTACGAAAAGGTCGAGGGCGAGCGACTGACGCTCGAGGGCAAGGCCAACAAGCTGTCGCAGATGATCCGAGCCAACCTCCCGGCCGCCATGCAGGGGCTCGTCGTCGTTCCCCTGTTCGCGGGTTTTGACGATCGCAGGGACCAGGGACGGATCTTCAAGTACGACGTCACCGGCGGTCGCTACGAGGAGGACGACTACCACGCCACCGGCTCGGGCGGCAAGGACGCGCGCTCCTCGCTCAAGAAGCGCTACCGCGCCGACCTCAGCCGCGAAGACGCCATCAAGGTCGCCATCGAGGCGCTGTTCGATGCCGCCGACGAAGACGTCGGAACCGGCGGCCCCGACCTCATGCGCGGCATCTTTCCCACCGTCAGCGCGATCTCCTCGGCCGGCATCGCCGAGGTCGGCGAGGAAGAGATCAGGTCACTGTTCGAAGAGCTCATCTCCGAGCGGGCGGACGAGATGCGCGGCCCCGAGGGCCCTCCCGCCGACATGCAGCGCCACGCAGAGGAGGGCTGAGCCGTGCCCATGCCCTTCTACGTCTCCCCCGAGCAGCTCATGCGGGACAAGGCCGACTACGCCCGCAAGGGTATCGCCCGGGGCCGCTCGGTGGTCGCGCTCGAGTACGTCGACGGGATACTCTTCGTCGCTCCCAACGTGTCTTCGACCCTCTATAAGATCTCGGAGATCTACGACCGCATCGGGTTCGCAGGCGTCGGCAAGTTCAACGAGTTCGAGCAGCTCCGCATCGGAGGTATCCGCCTTGTCGACATCAAGGGCTATAGCTACTCGCGTGAGGACGTCACCGCAAAAGGCCTCGCCAACGCCTACTCACAGAGTTTGGGAAACATCTTCACCTCCGAGGTCAAGCCCTACGAGTGCGAAATCCTGGTCGGCGCGGTGGGGGACAGGACCGAGGAAAACGAGCTTTTCCACATTCTCTACGACGGTTCGGTGACGGACCGCTCGGGCTGGGTCGCCATGGGCGGCGCGTCCGACCGGCTCTTGGGTGAGCTTGAGCAGCGCTATCCCGAGGGCTATCCGGGCACGGCCCCCGATCTCTCTGCGGCCCTGCACATCTCGCTCGACACGCTGCAGACGGTCGAAGAGCGCGAGCTCGAGGCGTCCGGGCTCGAGGTGGCGGTGCTGGACCGCACCCGGGGCCGGCGTAAGTTCCGCCGCGTGCGCGGCGAGGCCCTGGAGGAGCTGCTCCACTAGCACCGAGGGGTGGTGCCCCTTCTCCCGGCCACGGTGGCTGAGGTGCGACTGTCGCACGTGGACCACCCAAACCGGTGGCTGAGGTGCGACTGTCTCACGTGAACCACCGCTAGGCCCGGCCGCCGACTATCCTGTTTGGGTGGAAAGGCGCATATTCGGGACCGAGAACGAGTACGGGGTCACGTGCACGTTTCGGGGCCAGCGGCGGTTGTCACCCGACGAGGTCGCCCGCTACCTGTTCCGCAGGGTGGTGTCGTGGGGCCGCTCCTCCAACGTCTTCTTGGAGAACGGCGCCCGGCTCTATCTCGACGTGGGCTCCCATCCCGAGTACGCGACGCCCGAATGTGACTCCGTCTACGACCTCGTCGTGCACGACAAAGCCGGCGAGCGCATCCTCGAAGGGCTTCTGAAGGCCGCCGAGGCCCGCCTTCGGGAGGAGGGCATCGCCGGAGACATCTACCTGTTCAAGAACAACACCGACTCCGCCGGAAACTCCTACGGCAGCCACGAGAACTACCTCGTGGGCCGCTTCGGCGAGTTCGGCCGCCTCGCCGATGCGATGATCCCGTTCTTCGTCACCCGCCAGATCTTCTCGGGGGCCGGAAAAGTCCTGCAGACGGCCCGGGGGGCGCTGTTCTGCATCTCGCAGCGCGCCGAGCACATATGGGAGGGGGTGTCGTCGGCGACCACCCGCTCCCGGCCGATCATCAACACCCGCGACGAGCCTCATGCGGACGCCGAGAAGTACCGGCGGCTGCATGTGATCGTCGGCGATTCCAACATGAGCGAGTGGAGCTCCTACCTCAAGGTCGGGACCACGGCGCTGCTGCTGCGGATGATCGAGGAAGGCGTCCAGATCAGAGATATGACACTCGAGAACCCGATCCGGGCGATCCGCGAGATCTCCCACGACACCACCTGCCGGCGCCGGGTGCGGTTGGCGAACGGCCGCGACGCGTCTGCACTCGACATGCAGAAGGAGTACCTCGACAAGGCGCTGAAGTGGGTCGACTATCGCGACGACCCCGTGCTCAAGGAGATCGCTGCGAACTGGCAGCACGCCCTCGTTGCCCTCGAGGAAGACCAGTCGAGGCTCGAGAAACAGGTGGACTGGATCGCCAAGCGAAAGCTCCTCGAGCAGTACCGAGAGCGCCACAGCCTCCCCTTGGCGCACCCTCGCATCGCCCTGATGGATCTCGCCTATCACGACGTCAATCGCAAACGCGGTCTCTACTACCTGCTCGAGAACCGCGGGCTTATGGAGCGCGTCTGCGACGAGGCCGACATCGAGCGGGCCACCGAGCAGCCTCCGCAGACCACCAGGGCCAAGCTCCGCGGTGAGTTCATCGGCGCAGCCAAGCGCAAGCGGCGCGATTTCACGGTCGACTGGGTCCATCTCAAGCTCAACGACCAGGCCCAGCGCACGGTTCTATGCAAGGACCCGTTCCGCTCCCAGGACGAGCGGGTGCAGAAGCTCATCGCCTCGTTGTAGTGGCCGTGCTGTGATCTGAGGGTGGCCACTTTTGTCGAGGCCGAGATAGTGGAGGTCATCGAGGAGAGCGCCGGCCTCGTTCTGGTGCGAGTGGAGGCGGGCGAGAGTCTCTTCGAAGCGGCGGGCTTCCCCTCGATGCTCGGCCCCCTGCATCTCGGCGACCGCATAGTGGTCAACACCACGGGCATCGACCTTGAGCTCGGCACCGGCGGGGTGGGCTTCGTGCTGTGGAACCTCGATGGCGCGGGGCCCCAAGACAGGGGGCCGGGCCACATCGTCAAGCTTCGCTACACGCCGTGGCAGATGAACGTGGCGGCGGCAGAGGCGCCCGAGAGCCCTCATCACGAGGCTCTGGCCGGGGCCTCGGAGCTCGGCGGGATGCCGGTCGTCGCGTGCGGCCTGCACTCCCAGATAGCGGGGGTCGCTGCCGGGATAAAGGCGCGGGCCCCGGAAGCGCGCGTGGGCTACCTCATGACGGATGGAGGGGCGCTCCCGCTTGCCTGGAGCCGTCTCGTCTCGGGAATGCGGGCCGCCGGCCTCGTTGACTCGACCTGCACCTCCGGGCATGCTTTCGGCGGCGACCTGGAGGCGGTCAACGTCTTTTCGGGCCTCGCCGCGCTGCGACACGCGTCCGCGGTGGACGTCGTCGTCGTGAGTCTGGGGCCCGGGGTGGTGGGCACGGCCACCGCGCTGGGGTTCTCGGGGATCGAGCAGGGTCAGGTCCTCGACGCAGCCTTCGCCTTGCAGGGACGGGGCTACGCCTGCCTGCGGATCAGCTTTGCGGATGCGCGCGCACGCCATCGGGGCGTGAGCCACCACACCCTGACCGCTCTGGCCGTCGCCGCCCGAGAGCGGGCCACCGCGGTGCTGCCCCGGCTCGGTGCGCAGGAGATGGACCTCGTCCGGCGCCAGCTCGCGGCCCTCGGCGAGCGTCACGATCTGATCGAGGAGGACGGCCACCCCGGCCTCGATCTGCTGCTCGACAGTGGCGTCGAGGTCACCACGATGGGCAGGAGCATCAGCGAGGCACCGGAGGGCTTTCTGGCGGCGGCGGCCGGCAGCGCGGCCGCCCGGGCCCTACCCCCCTGACCAGACACCAGGCCCAGCGCCCGCTACCGAAACGGTGGCAAACGCACGCGGTGTGTGTTTGCCCACGGTTTTTGGTGTGTGGAGGTTCACGGTGTGCTCTTGCCACCACAGGATCGCCATTCCCGGCCCCGGCCTTCCGGCGCTAACCTCGGCCCATGCATCGCATAGAGCGGCTCATCAATCTCATCGCGGCCCTGCTCGACTCGCCGCGGCCGATGTCCGCCGAGGAGATCCGACGCCGGATAGCAGGCTACGACCAGCCGACGGATGAGGCCTTTCGAAGGGCCTTCGAGCGAGACAAGGAGTCCCTGCGCGCGATGGGCGTTCCAATCGAGATGAGGAGCAC
>DASRPA010000128.1:0-3320 GCA_035646635.1 Actinomycetota bacterium
CTCGATTTGGTCGAGCCGCTTCCGCGCTTGAGCGAAGTGCGCGTCAACGCAGAAGCTGACCCACGCGGCCGCGTCACGCTCTGGTTGGTAGCGGCCGCCCTGAACCTCTTGGAGTACCTGGTAGTACTCCAGGGTGTGTGCACCGAGGTATTCCTCGATGGAAGCGAACTCTGACGAGAGGAGTCCTTCGCGCGCGAGGACCAGCGACTGGACAATCCTTGAGATCCGCCCGTTGCCGTCTCGGAAGGGGTGGAGCGAGAGGATGTGCAGGTGCGCCATTGCTGCTCTGATGACGACGTGAGCATCGGGGTCGCCCTGCTCGAGCCAGTCGATGACTTCCGCCATTAGCGGTGGAACCTGGTCGGCTTTGGGCGCCTCGTAGATCAGGCGGCCGCCGCTGCCGGTGACGCCAATAGGGCCCGTGCGCAAGCGACCGGGATTCTTGTTGCGCTGGAAGTAGCAGGCGTCGAAGTGGAGATCGAGAATGACGCGGTCGAGCCAGTGGAATCCGGGCTCGCCGGCCATGACGCCCACGTGGTCCATCGCGCGCGCGTAACAGGCGACCGCCATGCGGTTGGCGTCGTCGAGGCTTGGTGTCTCCTCGCCGCCGACGATTGCGATCGCCTCGTCTTGTGGGACGTGGAAGCCCTCGATCGAGGTTGAGCTCTCGACGGAGCTTGCCCTCACGAGGCGGCGAAGAGTTCCGAGCCATGGCCCAGCCTGCCCCACCTGCAACCCGAGCGCTCGGCGCAGCCGATCTAGTTCTTCGATTCGCTCGTGCAGCTCCGGGGTGGGTCGAGGCGTCGTGTAAAGCATGCCCGTACCATACTCGATTATTCGATTAAACGGTTAGGCGAGCTTACGCAGAGACAGTCGGGTAGGGGCAGCGAAAGTCAGCGTTCGAGCCGGGCCTTCACCCATTCCACGAGCCCGCCCGAATCGATCATTTCGGTCATGAACGCAGGGAGGGGAGCGATCTCGTAGCGCTCCCCCGAGACTTCGATGGCACCCTCGTCGGTGTCGATGTGGATTCTGGCGCCGGCGACGGCGGCCGCGGCCGCCTGCGGCGAAGTCACCACGGGAAGCCCCAGGTTGATGCAGTTGCGGTGGAAGATGCGGGCGAAGCTGTGGCCCAAGACGCAGCCGACGCCCCACGCCTTCATCGCCAGAGGTACGTGCTCGCGCGACGACCCCGACCCGAAGTTGTCCCCGACCACCAGCACACAGGAGGGCTCGAGGCGGTCCCGGATAGAGGGATCGAGACCTTCGAACAAATAGGGCTTCATGGCATCGGGGTCGTCGATGTTGAGAAACGAGCCCGGGTAGAGAACGTCGGTGTCGATGTTGTCGCCCTCGACCACGACTGCGGTTCCCTCGATGATCATTCGTAGCTATGGACTGCATGCGGCTCGACGATCTCCCCGGCCACCGCGGCCGCCGCGGCCACGTAGGCATTGGCCAGGAACACCCCGGCCTCCCCCGAGCCCATGCGCCCCTTGAAGTTTCGGTTCGTGGTCGTGAGCGCGTTCTCGCCCGGCCCCATAACTCCGTTATGGCCGCCGAAGCAGGCCCCGCAGGTGGGGGTCGAGACGATGGCGCCGGCCTCGACGAAGACGTCGAGCAGCCCCTCTGCCATGGCACGGCGATAGATGTCCTGGGTGGCCGGCACGATGATCGCGCGCGTGTCGGCGTGGATCTTGTGGCCCCGCAGCATCTCGGCGGTCTGGCGCAGGTCGGTCATCGTCCCGTTGGAGCAATTGCCGATGTAGACCTGGTCGATCTTGGTCCCGGTGATATCGGAGACCGGCACCACATTGCCGGGCGAGTGCGGCTTGGAAACCAGGGGGCCGAGTGCTGAGAGATCGATCTCGAGCACGTCTGAGAAGTGGGCGCCGGGATCGGATGCTTCGGCCGTCCATTCTCTGCGAGCGCGGCCCTCCAGATACTCGGCGGTGACCTCGTCCGCCGCGAACAGGCCGGTCTCGGCCCCCGCCTCGATCGCCATGTTGGCCACCGCCAAGCGCTCGTCCATGGACAGCCCCGCGGCCCCCTCCCCGGAGAACTCGAGCACCTGGTTGGTGCCGCCGGCCACGCCGAGTCGCTCGATCACCGCCAGGATCACGTCCTTGCCGGTGACGTACTTGCCGCGGGTGCCGGAGAGCCGGACCAGGATGGTCTCCGGTACCGCCTGCCAGAACTCGCCCAGCGCCAGGCAGGCGGCGATGTCGGTCGATCCGAGCCCGGTCCCGAACGCGCCGAGGGCGCCGTGGGTGCAGGTGTGGGAGTCGCCGCCGGCGAGCACGATGCCCGGGGTGACCCAGCCCTCCTCGGCCAACAGCGTGTGCTCGATGCCGCCGCGGCCCTGCCCGTAGTAGGTCACTCCCTGGGCGTCGGACCAGTCCTTGAGGCTCTTCTGCAGCCCGGCCGAGCGGGCATCCTTGGCGGGCATGAAGTGGTCGGCGACCATCACGACCTTGGAGGGATCGAAGACCCGCTCGGCCCCCATCTTCTTCATCGCCCTGAAGGCGACCGGGCCGGAGACGTCGTTGGCCATGACCACGTCGCAGCGCACCAGCACGACTTCGCCGGGGGTGAGCTCGTCCCGGTCGGTGTGGGCCAGGAGGATCTTCTCGGTCAGGGTGAGGGCCATGCCCGAACCCTACCGCCGTTCTCGGCGCGCCTTCCCGATCAACCAAGAGTGTCACAGCCCTCCTCTACGATCGAACTCATGCTCGAGTGGATGAGCGAGGCAGAGCCAGATCATCGAGAAGGTGGTGGCCGGGCTTTAGCCCGAGGTGCTCGAGTCGGAGGCGGCGGCCTCATTGATGGACCGCTTCGCCCACATCGAGCGCACGGCGGCGGCGGGCAGGACACTCTGTGCCGGACGAGTGGCGGACTCGGGGGCGTGGCGCAAAGATGGGGATCGCTCTGCGGCGCAGTGGGTGGCGAGGACGACCAAGACCTCGGTAGGACAAGCGGTGGGGATGCTCGAAGACCGCCTCCCAGGTGGCACAGCTGTCCTCCACCGATGAGGCCTTTCGGGCGGGCCGGCTGACTCAGGCCCAGGCTCAGGAGATCACCTCGGCGGCAAGCTCCGATCCCACTGCCGAGAAAGAGCTGTTGGAGGCGGCCGACAAGCAGAGCGTCTCGGGCCTGGAGCACTGCGCCTCGGGTGGGGTCGCGGGTTTGGTCCTCCAGCGGCTTCGCGGGGGCCGTGAGGGGCAATTTTCGGGGCCGGGGCCCGAACATTGTCGCTGCAACCACCTGGGGCGTGGTTACGGACGCAAAGTTGGGCCGAAGGGTGCCGGGAACGTGGATGT
>DASRPA010000129.1:0-5581 GCA_035646635.1 Actinomycetota bacterium
CATTGTGGTTTACGGCTCAAAGTTCGTTGGGGGGCCGGGGGGCGAACTTTGTGGCCGTAACCACGTGGGAGGTGGTTTACGGCTCAAGGTTCGTTGGGGCCGGGGGGCCACCCGTCTAGCAAGGCCTACGCCTCGCGGGTGAGAAGATTCACGCCATGCCGATCTACGAGTACGCCTGCACCGCCTGTGGCGAGCGCACAGAGGCAAAGCAGGGCTTCGACGACCCTCCCCTTCAGGAGTGCCCTGTTTGCGGCGGCAAGCTGCGCAAGCTCTACTCTCCGGTGGGCATCGTGTTCAAGGGATCGGGCTTCTACTCCACCGACAAGAAGAGTGAGAAGAGAGGCGGAGGGGAGAAGAAGGAGTCCGAGGGCTCGAAGTCTCAGGACAAGAAGAAGACATCCTCGAGTGAGAAGTCGTCCTCGTCATCGTCTGAGAAGTCCTCGAGTGAGAAGTCGTCCGGGGGGAAGGCAGCGAGCAGTAAGTCCGACTCAGGCTCCCGGACCTCTGAGGGACGGCGATGAGCGAGGAGGCGGAGGTCGGAATATTCGGTGGATCCGGCTTCTACCGGCTGCTGGACGACATCGCGGAGATCAAGCTCGACACCCCCTATGGCGAGCCCTCGGCCCCCTTGTCGGTGGGAACCATCGGAGGACGCACGGCGGCTTTTTTGCCCCGGCACGGATCCGGGCACACGTTGCCCCCGCACATGATCAACTACCGGGCCAATCTGTGGGCGTTCAAGGAGCTGGGTGTGACTCGCATCATCGGCCCCTGCGCCGCCGGGTCCCTGCAGAAAGAGGTCGAGCCGGGCCACTTCGTGATCTCGGACCAGCTCGTCGATCGCACCTGGGGCCGAAAGGACACCTTCTATGAGGGCCCCCTCACCACCCACGTTTCGTTCGCCGACCCCTATTGTCCGGAGCTGAGGCCCCTCGCCCTGGAGATTGCCCGCAGCCAGGGAGTGCAGGCCCACGACGGAGGCACCGTGGTTACGGTGCAAGGCCCCCGGTTCTCGACCAGAGCCGAGTCCAAGTGGTATCAGGACGCCGGCTGGCAGGTAATCAACATGACCCAGTATCCGGAGGCTTATCTGGCGCGGGAGCTCGAGATCTGCTACGTCAACGTGGCGCTCATCACGGACTACGACGTCGGCATCATGGGCGAGACCGATGCGGTGAACCACGAGGAAGTTCTCAGGGTGGTGGCGGAGAACAACGAGCGCCTGCGGAGCCTGATCTTCGACCTCGTGCCTGTAATCCCGGAACAGAGGAGCTGTCTCTGCAGCCGGGCGCTGCAAGGCGCCCGTCTGGAACCGTGAGGGGGCCGGCGGCCGGCGCCCCACCGGGTCGAGTGGTGGTGAGATGGTCTATATGGTCATCCTTCCACCACTCGGCGATCACGGACCTCCGGGCTCGCTGAGTTGTCACTCCTAGAAGCAATCGTCCTGGGACTGGTCCAGGGCCTGACCGAGTTCATCCCGATCTCCTCATCGGGCCATCTCGTGCTGGTGCCCGAGGCCCTCGGCTGGTCTCACCCGGGTCTTGCGTTCGACGTGCTGCTGCACGCCGCATCGCTCGTCGCCCTGCTCATCTATTTCTCGGGCGAGTTGCTCGATCTCGGACGCGGCGTGCTCCGGGGCGATGCGGAGCAACGACGGTTGTTGTGGCTGCTCGCGCTCGGCACGGTGCCCGCCGCGATTGCCGGCATCGCCTTGGGCGACTACTTCGAGAGCTCGTTCGAGGACGCTCGCGCGAGCGCCATCCAGCTCGTCATCACCGCGGTGATCCTGGTGGCGGCCGAGCTCGCCACTCGCCATCACCAACAGCGGAGTGCCGAGGTGGGGTCGCGGCTCCGGGGCATCCCAGATCTGCGCGCGGGGGACGTGTCGCTCATCGGCGTGGCACAGGCGATCTCGATCCTGCCCGGCATCTCGCGCTCGGGCTCCACGATAGGTGCGGGCCTGGCCCTGGGCATGAGCCGCGATGCCGCGGCGCGCTTCGCCTTCCTGCTGGCAATCCCGGCGCTGGTCGGAGCGACGCTGGTGCAGCTGCCGGAGCTGGGGGGCACGAATTTGGGTCTGGGGGCCGGACTGGCCGGCTTCGTGGCTTCCCTGGTGACGTCCTACGCCTCGATCTGGGGGCTGCTTCGCTATCTCAGGACCAACAGCCTCTACCCGTTCGCCCTCTACTGCGTGATTGCGGGCGTGGTGTTCTTCCTGCTGGTGTGAGCCCGGCCAGCGTCGGCCGAGAAGGATACGGGCGGCGCCGGGAGGGTCCTGGGGTCCGAAACGAGTCTCGACCGGCGCCGCCGCGCAAATCCTTCACAGAGGACGATCACTGCTCCGACCAAGGCCGCCGCAGACACCAGCAGGGCTCCAATACCGAGCCCTATCACTGCGACCTTGACGACGTCTAGGAGCTGAAACACAGGTCCGTCCTTGTGAGTAGCTGTTGCTTCCTGTATCCCATCGTCGGCTCTAGCGCGCTTCTGGTAAACCCCTCAACCGGGGGAAAGCTCCTCCCCAAATGGGGGGGTTCCGGACACCCTTCTGGGGGCGAGTGGTGGTGAGATGCTCTATATGGTCATCCTGCAACCACTCGGCGAGGGGTTCAGCTGCCGGCGACCGTCATCTCCGCGACCAGCGTGGTCGCTCCCCCGTAGGACCCCCCGAACGGGAGCCAGCGCAGGTCCGAGGCGACCGCCTCGATGCCCTTGAGGATCTCGAGCATGGGGGCCGCGATCGTGACTTCCTTGACCGCCTGAGCCGGCACGCCGTCCTCGAGCAGCCGGCCCGTGGCACCCACCGAGAAATCACCCGTGACCGGGTTGGCGCCGGAGTGGACACCGTGGAAGTCCTCGACGAGCAGCGCTCGGCCGGCACGCTCCAGCACCTCCGCGCGACTGGCCCCGGTCGAGTCGACGGCGAGGTTCGACGGCGACGGGTGGGGGGCCGACTTGAACGAGCCGCGCGCGGCATTGCCGGTCGAGGCCCGGCCCTCGCGGCGAGCGCTGGTGGTGTCGTAGAGAAAGGAGTTCAGCACGCCTTGGGAGATGACCTCGGTGCGGCCGGTGGGGACGCCTTCGGCGTCCCAGGGGGCCGCACCCGGAGCTCCCTCGCGACGACCGTCGTCCACCATCGTGAGCCCGGCGGCCGCGATCCGCTCGCCGAGGCGGCCCGCCAGCAACGAGCGGCCCTTCTGCACGGCCTCGCCGATGAGCGCGCTCCCGAGCACTCCCAGGAACTGGCCCGCCACGTAGGGCTCGAAGACGACCGGCATCCGCCCGGAAGGGATCTTGGTCGCGCCCAGAATTCCGAGAGCGCGTTCGGCCGCCGCTTTCCCCACGGCTTCCGCGTCGAGGGCGGCAAGACCCCTGGCGAGGTCGAACTCGAAGCCGATCTCGGTGTCGTCGGCTTCGGTCGCTATCGCCATCGAGTAGCACCAAGCGTCTGTGCGCCGGTAGAGGCCTGAGATCCCGGTCGAAGTCGCCAGCGCAATCTCGGCATCGGAGTCAGAGTAGACGGCCTCCTCGACCGCCCGGATGCGCGGGTCGAGCGCGCGCGTGGCACGCTCCAGCTCGAGTGCAAAGGACACCTTGTCGTCCGAGGAGACTTCCGCAAGGGAGGCGTCTACAAGCCCTGAGACCTCGGGAGGTTTCTGAGCCCACGCAGAAGCAAGGCCTACGGCCTCATCGGGAGTCGAGTGGGCCGCGTTCTCGCGCGCTTGGCCTACGAGCCGGTCGAGGCTCTCCGAGCCGAGATCGGTCGTGTAGGCGAACCCGACGCGGCCCCCGGATACCACGCGCACTCCGGCCCCCCGGGGCTCGGCCGAGGACAGCGACTCGACCTCTCCGGAGTAGACCTTGACGTTGAAGCTCTTCTCGTGGGTCACGAACGCCTCGACCTCTTCGGAGGACTGCGCCCGCCCGGCGAGCGCGGCCGCCAGCTGCAGAAGATCGCTCACGCCTCGGTGCCTCCCACGGTCACCCTGCCGAGCAGCACGGTGGGCATGCCGTTGGTCACCGGCGCGGACTGTCCGTCTTTGCCGCAGATGCCCTCCTTGCGGTCGAAGTCGGAGCCCACCGCCTCGATGACCTCGAGCATCCGCGGCCCGTTGCCTATGAGGTTAGCTCCCTTGATCGGGTAGGTGACCTCGCCGTTCTCGATCATGTAGGCCTCGGCCATACCGAACACGAAGTTGCCGGTGGCGGGGTTCACTTCGCCTCCGGCGAAGGTCGCTGCGTACACGCCCCTCTCGACCGAGGAGAAGATGCTCTTGGGATCGTCGGGGCCGGGAAGCAGATAGGTGTTGGTCATGCGCACGATCGGGAGGTGAGCGTAGGACTGACGGCGACCGTTGCCGGTCGGCGGGTGGCCGATCTTGGCCGCCGAGAGCAGGTCCGACATGTGCCCGACCAACACCCCCTTGTCGAACAGAACGGTCCGTTGGGCGGGGATGCCCTCGTCGTCCACGCCGAACGAGCCCCACGCGCCCTGATCGGAGCCGTCGTCGACGATCGTCACGCTCTCGGAACCGAAGCGTTCGCCGTTTCTGTTGGCGTAGACGCTGGCGTCCTTGACGAGCGTGTCTGCTTCGAGTCCGTGGCCGCAGGCCTCGTGAATCAGCACCCCGCCCGAGCCCGGCGCCAGCACGACCGGGAACTCCCCCGCCGGCGAGGGTTTCGCCTCGAGCATCCGCAGCGCCTTGCGGGCGGCCCGTTCGCCGAGATCGGCGGGGGCCTGGACACTCAACAGCTCGAAGCCTCCGGAGTGCCCCGGCGCCTCGAAGCCGGTCGCGATCTCGCCGTCCCTCGCCGCCACGACCTGGACCGCAAAGCGGACCCGTGTCCTGTCGTCCTCTGCGATACGTCCGTCCGAGGAGGCGACGAGGATGTGCTGGTGGACGTCGGCATAAGAGGCGGACACCTGGCGCACCGCGGCCCCCTGGGCGCGGGCCGCGTCATTGGCCCGACTGAGGGCTTCTGCCTTGGCCGCGGCCCCCACTTCCTCGGGAGCAAGCCTGACGGGGTGCGTGGGCCCCTGGCTGCGTCGGAGGTCCGTCGCCACCACGCCCTCGGCGCCGGAGAACCCCGCACGCGCCGCTTGAGCCGCCTCTGAGAGCCCCTGCTCGGTGAGCAGGTTCGTGTAGGCGTAGGAGGCGCGCTCTCCGGAGATGACCCGCACGCCGGCCCCCGCCTCTCTCCCGGAGGCGACGTCCTCGACTCGAGAGTCGTCGAGCCGCAAGGCGGTCGAGCTGCGCCGCTCCACGAACAGTTCGGCGAGGTCGCCGCCGCGCGCCAGGGCTTCGGTCAGCGTGCGCAGGATGAGGGTCTTGTCGAGCATGGCGACTGAGGATAGTGGATCGAGGCTGCAAGGTGGGGGCCGGGGCAAATGGGAGCCGTCAATTGGGAGGCCGGACCGGCGGGTCCGATTGTGGTGGCAAACGCGGACCGAGGACATCTACCCACAAAAAGCCGGAGGCAGACGCACATCGTGGTCGTTTGCCACCGGCTCGGCCTCCCGGCGCCCGAGCCCCGTGCAACCGCACTTGTCAGCCCCGACGGTAATCGCGAACAGTTCCCA
>DASRPA010000130.1:0-16538 GCA_035646635.1 Actinomycetota bacterium
CACCCAGGACTGCCCAACAAAGTGGTCATCCCGCACAACGGCGGCCCTGCTGCTGCCTTCCTCGTCCTGCGGGCTTGGTCCGACGACCACGGCACGTTCACCGAGCAATGGCGTATCGAGGGGCCCGACCGTTCGATCGTCTATCAGAGCGTGCCGCGTGAGATCCACATGCCCACGCGAAGCCACACCGAGAGGCTGCAGGACGAGGTCTCAGACCTCGACCTCGGCGCCGTCGAGGGCGTCTACCGGGCGATCTTCTCGCTCGACGATTACGAGGTGGCCCGAGTCGACTTCCCGGTTCAGCTCTCTGAGGCCGCCCTGGGCGGCCACAGAAAGAGCGGAGATGCGGCCGACGGGCTGAGCTGATCCTTCTCGGTCCCGCCCGCCCCCGGTGGGCACTCAGTGCGCTGGGGTTCGGTAAAGAAACGGCCCATACGGTCAGTTTCGTACCAAGCTGAGCCGGCAGGAGAAACGGAGCAGATCGGGCCGGGCGGAGAGGCTGTTGAGGCGGCGGTGGGCCCGGGGGCCGCGGCTCCCGGGGCGGGCCGGAGGTCAGGTCGCACGATTTCATGCCGATAGCTGGAACGTGGACTCGGTGGCGGACCTCCAGGGAGTGGAACGACGCGCGAACGCCGTACGGGTGGGCGTGGCCGTGCTCGCCGGCGTGGCCGCACTAGCGGCCGGCGCCGGAGTTGCGGCCGTGGCTCTCCTGCTTGTCACAGTGGCCGGGGTGGGAGCATTGTGGGTCGGAACCGGCCGTTTTTCCGGCGCAGAAAGACTGCACCAACTCGGTGCCTGCGCCTGGGCCCTCGACGCCCTCGCCCTCTGCGGGTTCGCCGCGCTCCTCCAGGGCCAAGACATAGCCTCCGCAACCGCCCTGCTGGTGCTGGTGCCGCTCGAAGGAGGGCTTCGCTACGGCCCTCGCGGAGCGGCTGGAGGAAGCGCCGGGGTTGCGGCCGCGACTCTCCTCCTAGGAGTGGGGTTCATCTCCGCCCTC
This sequence comes from Actinomycetota bacterium, assembly GCA_035646635.1. Classification (GTDB taxonomy): domain Bacteria; phylum Actinomycetota; class CADDZG01; order CADDZG01; family WHSQ01; genus JACDAL01. The sequence goes on from DASRPA010000130.1 coordinate 998, forward strand.
GTATGCGTCGCCGCAGCGGCTGCCGCAGGCGTAACCGTTGCCGAGGCCTCCTCGCGCTGGCGTGCCCGAGTTGAGGCTGAGGCCGTCCGCAGCCGGCGCCTCCTCGAGATCGACCAGCTGAAAGATCGATTTCTGGCGGTTACCTCGCACGAGATACGCGGCCCCCTCACTGCGGTAATCACCGGCATCGACACGATCTGGCGCCGGGGTGCCCGGCTCTCAGACGATCAGCGCACCAATCTGCTCGAGATCGTGTCCGGTCAAGCACACCAGATGGCGAGATTGGTCGAAGACCTCATGATTACCTCTCACCTCCAGGCGGGGAACTTGCAGCTGAAGCCCAAGTGGACCGAGCTGCGCACGGTGGTGACCCAGGCGCTCGACTCGGCCGCCTCCAAGCGCCGCTCCCACCACCTGGAAGTCTTCATCGAGCCCATCCGCGCCGAGATCGACGCCTCAAGGCTCGATCAGGTCGTGCGAAACCTGGTCGAGAACGCCTACAAGTACACCCCCGAGAAGACCCCGGTCTCCGTGGGGGTCAAGCGGGTGAGGCAGGGAGTGGTCCTGGAGATCTCCGACGAGGGGCCGGGGATCCCCGACGACAAGCGAAGCGCCCTGTTCGACGCCTTCAGCCGCATCGAGCAGACCACGACCGGCCAGGAGGGTGTCGGCCTGGGATTGTTCGTGGTGAGCCAAATCGTGTCCGCGATGGGGGGACACATCGACCTCGCCTCGAGCGCACACGGGACCACCTTCACGATCTCGATCCCTTGTTCGGCAGAAACCTCGGGGCGCGACTCGGCAGAGCCGGAGCTTGATAGCCAGGGCCCGGCCAAGCCGAGCTCGCCTACGCATAACTGACTATTCCCTGTTCCCCGAGCCCGCGTCATCCTGGTCATAGGCAACGCGGGCATTTGCACGAAGCCTGCAAGCCCGAAGTGGTGGTTGGAATCGTGGGCTGGATCAGGGTTGGATCAGGGTTGTCATAGGCTGGTAGCTGCTGCTTGTGGGAGGGGCGACCGGCTCGAGGGACTGGGAGCCGTCTTGGGAAATCTGCTTCTTCGTGTGCGGTGCGACATCTCGAACCGCCTGCTCGAGATCACGAGCGGGGAGCGTGGGGCGACCGCGGTCGAATACAGCCTCCTGCTCGTGTTCGTGGCCGCAGTTGTGATCGTGGCGGTGCGCAATCTGGGGCTCGACACCAGGACCGGCTTTAGACGAGCGGGAGCCGGCTGGTAACAATTACCTGAAGGGTAGGGGCACAATGGAGTCATGGGAGGCAGCAGGGGGAGGTGAGCAGATGCAAGAGACGCTCTTAGAGATGTGGTGCGAGATCGTCAACCGAGTCCACGAAATTCGCGACGGGGAACGGGGCGCGACCGCGGTTGAGTACGGGATCATGATCGCGCTCATCGCCGCAGTGATCATCTCCGTGGTCAGCGCGGTCGGCTCGGACGTTCGGGCGGGGTTCGAGGAAATTCAGAAAGGACTGCCCGGAGGGGGGTAATCCCGACTCCGGCGATCGGGGGTGGATCGTTTCACCACGGCATGGAGCCAGCAGCGAGGCGCGCCGGTGCGAGCTTAGGACGCACCGGCTAGCTGCGCGCGAGCGAGGCGCGGCCGCCGTGGAGATGGCGCTCGTCCTGCCGCTCCTCGTTCTCCTCGTCTTTGGAATCATCGAGTTCGGATTCATCTTCAATCGCTATATCAGCGTCACCCACGCAGCCAGAGAGGGAGTGCGTCAGCTCGCGATCGGCGTCGACCCCGGAGCGGCTTCGGCCTCGGCCGAGAGCGCCGTCCCCGATCTCGGCTCGGCCGTCGACTGCAGCCCCTCGACCGACATCGATGCGACCGGGGTGGAGACGGCGATCATGAGCTGCCGAACGGTCTACGACGTCGGCGTTCCCCAGCTGCTGTCGCTACCCGACACCATCACGCTCGACTCCGAGGCGAGGATGCGCAAAGAGTGAGGCGGCTGCGAGCGGCCTCAGACGAGCGTGGCGCGGTGGTCGTAATCGTCGCCATCGTAGCCGTCGTCCTGTTCGGGTTCGTGGCGCTCGCCGTGGACGCGGCCCGCATCTACGCAGAGCGCTCCGAGCTCCAGAGGACCGCAGACGCGGCCGCCCTGTCCGGCGCCCAGGCGGCCTGGCAGGGGCCCGACCCGAGTGCGGTGGCGCGCCGCTTCATCGAGGAGAATCCCACGCCCTACCATCACTCGCCCACCGGAGCAGACGTCGTCTCCTGCTCGGGGGCGGGCTGCTCGGTCGAGATCGGCGTGGAACACTTCGAGCTGCTGTTTGCCGGCGTGCTGGGATTCGGGGACACCTCGTTGAGCGCGTCCGCCACCGCAGAGCTCAAGGCGGGGACTCCCGGCGGCGACAAGCTCATCCCTTGGGGAATCATCGACTGCCTCTCCCCCGAAGGCGGGCCGGCCTCGTGCGCGTCGCTCTCGGGCGGGCAGGAGATCGCCCTGTCGTTCGGAACCGCCGAGCAGCGGGGCAACCTGGTGGGCGTCGGCCTCCCCGCCGAAGGCTCCTGTCCCCAGCCCTCCGGGGCGTTCTCGGGCACGGGCTATGAGGAGTTCCTCTCGGGGCGCGGCCTCGCCTGCGAGATCGGCAAGGGCGCGAGCCTCACGACTCTGGCGGAGCCGGCAGAGGTGCTCCAGGCGCGCACGGCGGGGGCGCTGAGCAGCCGCCTGGCGGGGTGCTCGAGCTTCGATCAGACGGTTTCGATCGACGCCTCCGGGTTCGCCCACGTAAGGCACCTCGACGACCCCTGCCTGGTGGCGGTGCCGATAGTGGCGGATCCGGGCGCGGCAGAGCCCGGGGTATCGCAGCAGGTGACGGTCACCCGGCTCGCGCTCCTCTATTTCACGAGAACCCAGCCGGCTGGAACCGTGGACGGTCCTGCGGCCGTCTACGAAGGGGTCCTGCTACAGGGGCTCTTCAGCGCAAAGGCAGGAATGGACGAAGCCCCCTGTGAAAGCGGGGACGGGGTCTGCGTCGTGAAGTTGACCGAATGAGCCGGGCGGAAGCGGAAAGGTCGAGTGACTCGACGAAAGCGGAAACGGAGCGGCGATGAAAAGCAGGCTTGTGATGCTGGTTGTAGCCATCCTCACGGGCGCCGTGGCGGTGGCGAGTGTCTATGTCTACGTGCAGCAAGTCGAGGAGGATTCCGCGCGCGGGCTCAGCCCCCAGACCGTCCTGGTCGCCGGGCGCACGTTTGCCGCCGGCACCGCAGGTTCGGAGATCAGGTCGATCCAGGGCGCGCTCATTGAGCAGAAGATCCCCGCCCGCTACGTCGCCCCCGGAGCGCTCACGGATCCAAGCTTCCTGAACGACAGAGTGCTCGCCGGCGAGCTGGCGGCAGGTGACCAGCTGATGACGAGTCACTTTGCCGGCAGCCCCTCCGCTGCTTTCGCCCAGCGCTTTCCCGCAGGAACCGAGGCGTTATCGCTTCCCGTCGACCACGTGCGCGGCGTCGCCGGTCACGTCGCCGCGGGGGACAAGCTGAACGCGTTCTCGGCTCGCGACGAGGGCACCTCGCTCATAGCCGAGGGCCTTTCCGTAGTGGAGGTACAGCCGCCCGCGAGCGAAGACTTCCAGGCGCCGGCCACGATGGTCCTGGCGGTCACAGCAGGGGACGCCGTTGCGCTCATCGATGCTCAGGAGCGCGCCGGTCTGTGGTTCACGCTCATAACCCGTCCCGACGAGGCTCCGTAGTGGAGGTCGTGGTGCTGGACCGCGAGCGGCAGGTGTGCGCGATCCTCGCCGAGATCGTGGGCCGCGACGCCTCGGTGGGAGCGGTCGTCACCGCCTCTGCTTGGGACGACTTGCGCAAAGCGCTTTCTGCTCAGCTCCGGTCGGTGGTGGTATTGGGCCCCAGCACCGACGAGGCGGACCTCGCACTGGTGCCGGGCGCCCTCAGAGACCATCCCGGTGCCTCCTTCGTCCAGGTCACCGATCGCCTGGAGGTCGAGACCCTGCAGCGGGCCATGCGCTCGGGAGTGCGGGAGGTGGTGCCCGTGGGGGACGCCGAGTCGGGCCTCATGGCCGCAATCGAGAGAGCACACAGCGCCGCGGTCCAGACGCTGTCGTCAACCGAGAGATCAGAGGACGCCTCCGGAACGGTCGTTACCGTGTTCGGCACCAAGGGCGGGACCGGCAAGACCCTGGTCGCCACGAATCTCGCCACGCTCGCCGCCCGCTCCGGGATCAAGACGGCGCTGGTCGACGCCAACGTGTGGTTCGGGGACTGCGCCGCCGCCCTCAGGGTCAGACCTCAGCGCACGCTCACCGACCTCGCCGGGATCGCCGGTCCCATCGACGAGTCGGCTCTCGGGAGCACGCTCAGCCGGCACGAGACCTCGCTGCGGATACTGTGCGCCCCGACCGACCCCCTGGAGGCGGAGAAGATCCCTCCGTCCGTGTTGACCCGGGTGTTGGAGGGTCTGAGGCGCAGCGCGGAGCTGACAGTAGTCGACACCAGCTCGACTCTCGACGGGTTCACGATAGCGGCGCTCGCCGCGTGTGAGCGCGCCTATCTGGTCACGAGCCTCGAGCTGACCTCGGTCAAGGATGCCAAGCTGGCGCTGTCTCTGTTCCGCCACCTGGACCTCCAGCTCGACAAGGTGCGAGTGGTGCTCAACCGCGCCAACTCCAACGTCGGCTTTCCCGCCGACGAGGTCAGCAAAGCGCTGGGGCGCCCGGTCTCATACGAGCTTCCCAGCGACGTTGCGGTCCCCCGCTCGATCAACAACGGAGTCCCCGTGGCCCTCGACAGCCCCAAGACCAAGGTGGCTCGCGCGCTCAGGCGAATGGTCGAGGAGCTCGAGGCCGAGCTGCTCTCGGCACCCCATCCCGGAGCGCACTCGCCGTTGATGAGGACGGCCCGGGCGCGCCCGGCGCAGTCATGAGCGCCGACATGTCGGATCTGGCCCGCCGGCTCAGCGATCTGCGGCGCCAATCCGTCTCCCGGCCACCGAGCACCGAGGTGCCCGTCTGGGACGGTGATCTCGACACCATGCGCTCGGAGCTCTACGAGCTGCGCCGGCGTCTCCACGCCCGCGTCGCCCAGGAGCTCGGAACCGTTCTCTATCAACAGAACCTGAACCCCGACCGGCTCTCGCAGCTCGTGTTGGATCACATCTCGCGGCTCTTGCGAGAGGAGCCAACCCCGATGTCTACGGCCGAGCGGGCCGCCCTGCTCGAGGACCTCAAAGCCGACGTGCTCGGCCACGGCCCCATCGAGGAGCTGCTCAAGGACCCCGAGATCACCGAGGTGATGGTCAACGGTCCCTCGGAGATCTACGTGGAGCGCGCGGGCAAGCTCTTCAGGACGAATCGCCGCTTCGTCGACGAGGACCACCTTCGAGGTGTCATCGACGCCATAGTGGCGCGCGTCGGCAGGCGTATCGACGAGGCCTCGCCGATGGTCGATGCCCGGATGCCGGACGGAGCTCGAGTCAACGCAGTGGTCCACCCGCTCGCCATCAACGGGCCGTTTCTTACGATCCGCAAGTTTTCCGCCGAGCCCCTCACCGATGTGGACCTCATCTCCTTCGGCACTCTCACCGCCACGGTTACGGAGTTCCTCCAGCTCTGTGTCAGAGGCAAGCTCAACCTGATCATCTCGGGAGGAACCGGGGCGGGTAAGACCTCCACGCTGAACGTCCTCTCCACCTACATCCCCTCCGACGAGCGCACCGTGACGGTCGAGGATGCGGTCGAGCTGCGTTTGGGTCAGCCGCACGTGCTTCAGCTCGAAGCGCGACCTCCCAACATCGAGGGGCGGGGCGAGGTGACGATCAGAGATCTCGTCCGTAACGCCCTGCGCATGAGGCCCGACCGCATCGTGGTCGGGGAGGTGCGAGGGGGCGAAGCGCTCGACATGCTTCAGGCCATGAACACCGGGCACGAAGGCAGCATCTCGACCCTCCACGCCAACTCGCCGCGCGACGCCCTGTCGCGCCTCGAGACGATGGTCCTGATGGCGGGCATGGATCTGCCCGTGCGGGCCATCCGGGAGCAAATCTCCTCCGCCGTGGATCTCGTGGTGCACCAAGCCCGGCTGAAAGACGGCAGCCGCCGGGTAACTCATATCTCGGAGATCGAGGGCATGGAGGGAGACGTCATCACGCTGCAGGACATCTTCCTGTTCGACTACTCGATGGGCATCGACGGTCACGGCCGCCATCTCGGACACCTCAAGCCCACCGGCATCCGCCCGAAGTTCACCGGCAAGCTGTCCGACGTGGGCATCCATATGGCGCCCACGATGTTCATGAGCGACGACCTCCTCAGCGCGCACCAGTACCCCGGCCGCCAATGACCCGCTGCGGGTTCGTCGCGCTCGTGGGTGCGCTGGTCCTCGCGGCACCCAGCACGAGCGCGGCGCAGAGAGGGCCGCTCCAGGTCGAGCTCGTCCGGCGCGCCGGGGGCAAGATCAGCTTCACCGTGGTCACGGAAGCAAGAAAGAAGCTCTCAGCCACAGACTTCGAGGTGAAGGTCAACGACTATGTGCCTCACCAAGTCGAGGTCACGTCTCAGGGACCTGACGCGCCGCCTCAGGAGGAGGGAACCGCACGGGCCTACCGAGTTGAGGTCTCGAACCCAGACCCGGCCGCGGTCGTGTACGAGGTCGATGCCAAGGTGAGTATCCCGGGCGGCGGAAGGGATCGCAAGCAGGCTTCGTTCGCCTCCGAGAGCTCGCCGGGCTACCAGTTGCCCTCGGGTGCTGCAGGCATCGCCTCGCCGGTACTGCTGGCCATCATCTTTGGCACCGTGGCCCTGTGTGTGGCATTCCTGTCGGAGTGGGTGCGTCGCCGCCGCCTGAGCCCCCGCAGCCGGTTGCGGTGGTACGACGAGCCGGCCGCCCCCGGGCTCGACGCCGAAGCGCTGATCAACGCGGCGGTCCTGAAGCGAGCGAAGGAGATCGCCACTCGCCTGGCGGACCGTAGCGGCCATCTCGAGCGCATAGAGCTCGCGATCGAATCCGCGGGCATGAGGTGGCGGCCAGGCGAGGTCATTGTCGCAAGCGCGGGCTTGGCCCTCGCCGGAGGGGCGCTGCTGGGATCGTTGGGGGGCGCGCTGTGGGCTCTGATCGGCCCCGTTGGCGGGGGCTTCGCCCCGACCCTCTACATCAGGCGGAAGGCCGCGACTCGAAAGCAGGCCTTCTACGAGCAGCTCTCGGACGTCCTGCTGTTGTTGAGCGGCGCCCTGAAAGCCGGTTACAGCCTCCAGCAAGCGGTGGCGGCGGTGGGCGAGGACGCCAAGCCCCCTGCATCTGAGGAGTTTCGCCGGGCCATGGCCGAGGTCCGCCTGGGAGCATCTCTGGATGATGCGCTGGAGGCGCTCGCCCGCCGCAGCCGCATGGTCGATCTCGAGTGGAGCGTGCTCGCGATCCAGATCCAGAGGGAGGTGGGCGGAAACCTCGCCGAGATACTGGAGACGATCGCCGGGACCATCAGGGAGAGAGAGCGCCTGCGCCGGGAGCTGCGCACGCTCACGGCCGAAGGACGCCTCTCCGGCTGGGTGCTGGGACTGCTGCCGTTCGCGATCGGATCGTTCCTGGCCTTGCGCAGCCCCGAATATCTCGAGCCCCTCTATCGCACGGGCAAGGGCCTCGCGATGGTGTCGGTGTCGGCCGCCCTGCTGGTGGTGGGGACCCTGTGGATGCGCAAGATCGTGAAGGTCGAGGTGTGAGCGCATGAGCTCCCTCGGCTTGGGCATGCTGGAGCTGGTGGCGCTGATCGCGACATTCCTTGCGGTCACGAGCGCCGCCTATGCGCTGTTGAGCCGGCGCGCCGAGCGCTCGAGCATCCGGGATGCCTTCGAGCAAGCCGTCCCCGAGAGCGCGCTGGCCGACCATCGCGCCCTGATGCTCCGGGTGCCCTTTCTTCCACGAGTGCTGGCGCCCGCGGCGCGTCGCATGGCCGCGGTCGTGTACCGATTCGGGCCGCGAGGCCTGGCCCAGCAGGTAAGGAGCCGGCTCGTGCTTGCGGGGCTCTCCGACAGGCTCGACCCCGACACCTTCCTGGCCCTGAGCGCGGCTCTGCCGGCGGGGGTAGCCGCGGCCCTGTACGCCTACTCACAGCTCACCCCCGTTCCGGGGATTGCATGGCTGTTACTGGTTGCAGGCAGCGCCTGGCTGCCGAAGATATGGCTCACGAACAAGGTCGAGACCCGCCAGCAAGAGATCCGCATCGCCCTCTCCGACACTCTCGATCTGATGACGATTGCGGTCGAAGCGGGACTGGGCTTCGACTCCGCTCTGGCGCGCGTGGTCAGCGCCATCCCCGGCCCCCTCTCCGACGAGCTCTACCGGCTGCTGCAGGAGATCAGGATCGGGATCCGCCGCCAGGACGCGCTGAACGGCCTCTCCGAGAGGACCCGCGTATCGGAGCTCGACCAGTTCATCACCGCCATCAACCAGGCCGACGTGTTCGGCATCTCGGTCGGCCAGGTGCTGCGCATTCAGGCCGGCCAGCTCCGACAGAAGCGGAGCCAGCTGGCCGAGGAACGGGCGAACAAGACGCCCGTGAAGCTGCTGTTCCCGCTGATCTTGTGCATCTTCCCGGCCTTGTTCACGGTGCTGGTGGGCCCGGCCGCGATCGCGATCATGGACAACCTGCTCGGCAACCTCTAGGGGGGCCGGCGGCGGGGCCGGCCGACTGCGGCAACTTTGGCCCAGAAACGGCCTCTACGGTCGGTTTTGGGCCAAACCTCTGGCCGGCGCGTTGGAGCAACGCCAAATCCGGGCTCTCGGTGGGAGCCCGCTCTAGGGTTTGATGCCATGGAAGAGGCCCTCATCAAGCTGTCCCCATCGAGCTCCACCGACTTCAAGAGCTGCCCTCAACTCTTCAAGTTCCGCGCCGTGGATCGCCTGGAGGAGCCCGTCTCCTCGGTGCAGGCGCGCGGCTCCCTGGTTCACGTGGCGCTCCAGCGTCTCTTCTCCCTGCCCCCCGCAGAGCGCACGCCGCAGGGGGCCTCCTGGGTTCTCGACGAGGTATGGAGCGAGCTGTCCTCGGATGAGGAGTACAGGCCGTCCGAGCTGACCGAGGCTCAAGAGCAAGCCTGGCTCGGCGAGAGCAGGTGGCTTCTCAACAATCTCTTTCAGCTCGAGGACCCGCGCGCGGTCTCCGCCAGCCGCCTCGAATGGTGGGTCGAGTACGAGCTTCCCGAAACGCACCTGCGAGGCGTCATCGACCGGGTCGAAGAGAGGGCGAACGGCGACTGGATCCTCACCGACTACAAGACCGGGCGGGTTCCCGGGGAGGCGCGCGAGCTCACCGCCTTCTTCGGGCTGCGCTTCTACGCCCTCGTGTGCTGGAGAGCGTTCGGGGTCATGCCGCGCGAGATCAGGCTCGTCTACTTGTCGGACCCGGCGGTGCTGACCCTTACACCCCACGAGCGCATGTTGCTGGCCTTCGAGAAACAGATCACCGCACTCAGCGCGGCCATCCGCCGGGCGCTCACCACAGGGGACTGGAGAGCCCGCCCGTCGCCTTTCTGCATGACGTGCGCCTTCCAGAAGATGTGCCCGGCATGGGCCGCGGTGCCATCGTCGCAGGCGGAAGGGCCGCCCGAGGGTTCCCCCTAGACCTAGAGCGACTTCGGACGCCGAGTGGTCGTCAGATGACCATATAGAGCATCTGGCCACCACTCGGCGACTGGAGCTTGGTTGCTAGTGGTCCGTCGCGAAAGAAGCGCCAACATCGAGAGCGTCCCTGGGCGCCGGCAAGGCGCGAGGAGTCGAGCGTACCTGGAGGTACGTGAGCGACAGATTGAATCCCAATTCCGACCTCGGCGGAGCCGTGGAACGCAGCCATCGGTGATGCAGGGACGGTCGAATGTGACGATGATTTCCGCGACGGGGCACTAGGCGCTCTTTGGCAGCATGCGGGTCATCTTGGTCCCGCACACCGGGCACTTTCCCTGGGCCGCCTTCGAGCCGTTGTCCAGTGTCACCTTCTCGCCTTCGAAGTCACGCTTGGCCCGGCACTTGACGCAGTAGCCGTTGTAGGTGTCAGCCATGGTGGTGATTCACTCCTTCCAATGATCTCCCCTGCCCAGTGATCTCCATTTTTTGGGGGGGATTCCGGTTCACGCCGCCTATCGTGCCACCTTGGGGCGCCTAGGCGTGGATTTCGGGGGCCGGGCTTTGGTTGGGGAGCGTTCAGTCTCTCACGTAAGACCGTGGTACACTGATTTACGTGGACAATACGCGTAATGTAACCCTGGCGCTCCCGGCCGATCTGCTGCGCAGGGCGAGGATCCTTGCCGTGCAGCGCGACACGTCGGTATCGCGCCTGCTTGCCGACGTGCTCAAGGAGCTGGTCGAAGTCGAGAGTGGCTATGCCCTCGCCCGGCAGCGGAGCATGGCCCGGCTCGAGCAGGGTCTTGCCCTGGGTACCAACGGGCGCGTGGAGTGGCGCCGCAACGATCTTCATGAGCGCTGAGAGCAGGCTCCGTTTCGTGGACACGAACGTTCTCGTGTACGCGCACGACGGCACGGCGGGAGACAAAGGCACTCGCGCGCGCGAGCTGGTCCAAGAGCTGTGGCGCTCCGGCGAGGGGTGCCTGAGCGTGCAGGTACTGGAGGAGCTTTTCGTGACTCTCACCCGCAAGGTCCCCCGACCCCTCGACGCGGACGGGGCCGCCCTCATCGTTTCGGATTTCTCGGCTTGGAGAACCCACGCTCCGGTCGCGTCGGATGTCATGGCGGCGATAGACATCCATCGCCTCGCAGGCATCTCCTTTTGGGACGCCATGATCGTTCGCAGTGCCGCCAAACTTGCGTGCCCGGTGCTGTACTCGGAGGATCTCAACGAGGGTCAGGTCTACGACGGCGTCAGCGTGGTCGATCCGTTCTCCTAATTTCACACCCGTCTTGTCAAAGCTCCATCGGGCCTATGACGTCGACCAGGCGTGAAGCCCCCCGCTGCAGCCGGCCATCCCGAGTAAGGAGGCGACAGCCCAGTAGGCGCGCCAAGGCCACGTACTCAGCATCGTAGGTCTTAGCCCATCCGAGCTCAGTGGCCACCGCCAATGCCTCCCGATAGAGGCGGCGAGGCGCGCGCCGCTTGATCGGGGCCGCGATGAGCCGTTCGAAGGCCACAGAGGCCACCTCCGATCTCACATCGCCTCGCCAGACTGCTCGCCTCAAGGCCGATACGGCCTCAGACCACATCAGCGGCGGCGCCACGAGCTCGTAAGTGAAGATTCTTTGCGACTCAGGCCCCCCGAGCCCCGCATCGAGCGCGACGTTCGCGTCAACGACCAGCACGCCGCTAACGGGAATTCCTGCCCTCGCGGACGAGCGCGACCCAGTTCGGCATCGGATCGCCGTTCCACATCTTTTCCCATCCGGGAAGGGCGGGCAGCACATCTCCTTGGAGCAACGAGTCCAAGTCCTTCTCCTCGATGAAGTGCTGGGTCCCAATCCTTTGCGAAGCAAGCTTGCCCTCACGGATCCAGCGCCGAACCGTCTCGGGGTTCTTGGCCACTCTCCTGGCTGCCTCGGGCACAGTCAACATAGTATTATGCTACTACAGCATATTCTAGATCGAGAACGATCCCCCCGCCGCGAGCGGATAAAGGTTGCTATGTGAAACCACCAGCCACCACGCGGCGAGACCCGGCTAGCATGTCGAGGGAATGAGCGAACGGGCAGAGAGGAAAGGGTTCCGAGCGGCCCTGGCCCACAGGGATTTTCGTCTCTTGCTCGCCAGCCTCACAACCTCGGGCATCGGGGACTGGTTCTACAACGTCGCGCTCGTCGTCTATATCCTCGAGGTCACGAACTCCCCGGGCTGGGTGGCCGCAGCCAGCATCGGCCGCCTAGCGCCCTACATCCTGCTGGGAAGCCTGGGCGGCGTAGTCGCCGATCGCTACGACCGGCGCAAGGTGATGGTGGCGGCCGATGTGGCCCGGGCCGCGCTCATGATCGCACTCGCCGTGGTCGTGGCCACGGATGCACCGGTGGCGTTCGCCATCGCCATCGCCTTCTTGGCCACCGCCGCCGGAACTCCGTTCTTTCCCGCGGTCGCCGCAGTCACGCCCTCAGTTGTCGATGAAAAAAGCCTCGCCCCCGCCAACGCGCTGATCACTACCGTCGACTCACTGGCCATCGCCGTGGGGCCGGCCCTGGGTGGCCTATTACTCACCGTCGCGGCCTCATCAGTGGTCGCCTTCGTCGTCAATGCCATAACGTTCGCGGTCTCGGCTCTGCTGTTGCGCCGGGTCTCGAGGCCGCCGCGCGTCAAGGAAGAGAAGGCGCTGGAGGTCGTCCCCCTGCATCGTCAGCTCGCCGAGGGTGTGGCAGCAATCACTTCGTCGACATCGGTCATGCTGCTGATCGCTCTGATCCTTGCTTCCACCTTCATTTACGGTCTGGAAGGCGTTCTCTACCCCTTGGTGTCCAAGGACCTCTTGGGCACCGGAGCGGAGGGCGTCGGGTTCCTCTTCGCCGCGATCGGCGTGGGAGGCGTGCTCGCCGCGGGTCTCGCCAATCGCGCCGTCGATCACCCTCGGCCCGCACTCATCCTCACGGCCGGGAGCCTCGTGTCGGCGGCCCCCTTCGCCTTCCTCCCCTTCACGAGTAGCCCGTGGGCAGCCTATGTGCTCTTAGCCATCGAGGGCGGCAGCTTCATCTTCATCGATGTGCTGGCCACCACGCTGATGCAGAGAGCCGTCCGCAAGTCGGTACTGGCGCGAGTGTTCGGAATCCTCGACTCCATTGCCGTGCTGACGACCGTGCTCGGAGCTGCGCTCGCTCCCCTTCTCATCGAGAGCTGGGGGCTTAAGGTGTCTCTTCTGGTCGCAGGCGGGATCCTCGTGGGACTCACCCTGTTGTGCGTCCCCAAGCTGTTCGCCATCGACAGGGCGACCGACCGCCGCCGCCGCGAGCTCGCGCCCCGAGTGGAGCTGCTGTCTCACCTCGGCATCTTCGAGGGCATGCCCAGACAATCGTTGGAGGCGCTGGCGGCCACGGTCTCCGAAGAGGCCGTCTCTGCGGGGAACGTCTTGATCCATGAGGGGGATGACGCCGACGACTTCTTCGTCATACGCTCAGGAGCAATGGAGGTTCTGTCGTCCGGTGAAGCCGGAGCACAGCAAGAGAAAGTACGCGATCTGGGCGCGGGCGACTACGCCGGCGAGATCGGCCTCATCGAAAGGATCCCTCGCACTGCGACCGTGCGTGCGACCTCGGACTCTCTCGTCTACCGAATCGGCGGCGGTGAATTCGTCGATGCCGTGAGGCGGGTCCCAAGCGTGTCGGGCGCGTTGTCGGGGGGCATCGCAGGTCGGCTGGCCCGCACACATCCGTCCTACAAGCCAAGGATAAGCGAGGTCGAAGCATGACTCAGGACCGTTCTTTCGAGATGCTCGAGGATCTTGCCCGCACCGCGACCGACCTCGGCCCCGCGCTCGCGCCGGCCGGCCACGAAGAGCTGCTGCGGTCGATCACCGAGGCGGCCAAGAACATCTTCGAAGCCGCTGCGTGCTCCTTGGCCCTGCTCGACGAAGCCCAGGAGGAGCTGACCTTCTACGTTGCTTCGGGCGCCGGCGCCGAGGACGTCATCGGCATGCGTGTTCCCGTCGGCCAGGGAATAGCGGGGTGGGTCGTGAGCTCGGGCCAGCCGATCGAGATCGCGGACGTCACACGCGACCCGCGCTTCGCGCGTGACGTCGCCGAGTCCACCGGCTATGTGCCGCGCGCGATCCTCGCTATGCCGCTCGAGACCGAGCGCGCCATGCTCGGCGTCATCGAGGTGTTGGATCGTCGTGCCGAAGGTGGATCGGGAGCGCGGGACATGGAGCTGCTGGCTCTGTTCGCGCGTCAAGCCGCGCTGGCAATCGAGAACTCGCTCGTGTTCTCGGACCTCGGGCGTGCGTTGTTCGAGGCCGTGAGCCGGGCAGCAGACGGAGACTTCGGCCTCGCGCTCGAGCGGGTGGCTGGGGAAGGCTCCGGTCCGAACCCGGAGCTGGCGGAGCTCGCTGCGCACTTCAACTTCCTCGGACGTATGGGCCCCACGGAACGGCTCGCTGCGACGCGGCTCGTAGGGGAGCTCGTTGCATACATGCGGGCGCGGGCCCGACCCGGATGAGCAAGCCTGCGTGGTCGTGGCAGTTCGACCCCGAGACGCTGAAGCGCGCTACATCCATCTCCCTCCCATCGCCCCTCTCCAAGGACTGGGCGTGGGGCGACAGCACCGGAGCGGGCGTCAAGGTCGCGGTGGTGGACAGCGGCATCGATGGCTCCCACCCAGCTGTGGGCTCGGTCGCAGGGGGAGTCGCGCTCCAGTTCGATCCGGACGCGGACGACTATGTCAAAGTCGTCGAGGGCCCGCACGAGGATCTCTTCGGGCACGGCACCGCGTGTGCCGCAATCATCAAGCGGGCTGCACCCGAGTGTGAGATCTACAGCGTGCGCGTCCTGGGGACAAGGCTTACGGGAAAGGGTGTCGTATTCGCCGCGGGACTACGGTGGGCAGTCGATCACGGGATGCATGTCGTGAACCTGAGCCTATCGACGGGCAAGCAGGACTACTTCGGGCTGTTCCATGAGATAGCGGACGAGGCCTATTTCCACAACGTGATGCTCGTCAGCGCGGTCAACAACGTTCAGTCGCCCAGCTACCCGTCCCAGTACTCGTCGGTGTTCTCGGTCGCGGCCCACGACGGCAAGGACCCGTACCGATTCCACTACAACCCGTCCCCACCGGTTGAGTTCGGGGCGCCGGGAATCGATGTCGAGGTTGCGTGGCTCAACGGCTCGACCATCGAGGCCACCGGCAACAGCTTCGCCGCGCCGCATATCGCGGGCCTGGTGGCGAAGATCCTAGGCAAACACCCGGGCCTTACGCCGTTTCAGATGAAGACGATTCTGTGTGCGTTGGCCGACAACAACGCGGCCCCCGAAGATCTGTAGCGGGACTAAGTGCTCCGCACCGGAAATACGTTGCGTACCGAGAGCGTCACTGCGCCCCGATTGAATCCCAATTCCGACCTCGGCGGAGCCGTTTCGCCAGGCGCGAGGAGCGCTGCGTACCTGGAAGGTACGTGAGCGACAATTGAATCCCAATTCCGACCTCGGCGGAGCCGTGGAACGCCGCGAGCGGGGATGCAGAGGCGCTAGAATGCCACCGTATTTACGGGGAGGTGCACTGAGGTAATCGCTAGCCTTCCCGAGCTCGGCGAGGCTCCACCACAAGCGCTACCTGGGTGATATCAGAGCGCAGCCCGGAAACCTCCTGCCGCACCTCGGCGAAGCCATCCCTGAATTCGGTGCGCAGTGCGCCGAGGTCCTCCCTGACTTCGGTGCGCAGAACGCTGACTTCGGCGCGCAGCCCGCTGATGCCCTCCTTGAGCTCGGTGCGCAGCCCGGCGACCTCGCGCCGCACCTCCGCAAAGTCGACTCTGACTTCGGTGCGCAGGGTGCTGGTGTCCTCCTTGAGCTCAGAGCGCAAGCTGTTGAGGTCGGCGACCGAGGCCCGCGTGTCGATCTTCTCCTCGAGCCGATTGAGCCGTGTCCAAAA
>DASRPA010000131.1:0-4347 GCA_035646635.1 Actinomycetota bacterium
AAGGCCCTCCACCAAGCGTTTTCGGACATCCCCGAGGATCAGTGGGCCCCCATCCCATACTTCTTGAAAGGGGCCGCGCTCGCGGAGATCGCCTACACGCCGTTCGCGACCAAGAAGGACCCACTCCCGGTACGCCTGATCGTTAGGCGCGTCCCCCCAACACCCGGCAGCCAGCTCGCCCTCTACACCGATTACAGCTATCACGCGTTCATCACCATCGCTCACAACCTCGTGCGCTGGGTGGCGCGCATCGGCCTTGAAGAGACCTTGGTCATGACCAAGACGATGCGGCGCCGTTACTTCTCGATGCCGGGACGGATCACGACCTCGGCTCGCAAGGACATGTTGCACCTGCCCACGAACTGGCCGTGGGCCACACGCTTTTCAGCGGCGTTGGCCGCGCTCCGGGCGATCTTGCTGCCGCTTCGGATCTAACCGGCCGCGAGCCCCCAACTTGTCGGCCTGCGGGCCTTCGTTTGCGTGCGCTGGATTCGCGCCGACGGCCCGCACGTCACGAGATCGACTCCCCATGCCTACCTTCGCGAACCGAATCTGCCTACAACCGGCGTTCAACCTTCTTCGCGCACCCTCAGCGGCTTGATCGTGGGGCTAATCGGTGGATTCGGGCTAAGCACTGCTCTATTAGAGACGAACCTCTCGGGTCTTGCGATAGTCTTCTCCACCGCGACGATGGTGGCCTTGGAGAACCTGTACGTGGCGGCGGCACCGGCGTCGTATGCGCCTATCACGTGTGTCGCGCTCTTCTTGTTGGAAGCGAGAAGGGACGCAGGAGTAGAGGAAGGGATCGTCGAACGGCAGGCACACGCCGCGGTCATGCGCGTAGCCCATACCCGCAGGCTGTCCGAACTGGCCGACGAGCGCCGGAACTGTTGCGCGCCGATAACACCAACGCGCTCCCACTCGAGTTGCTCAAGGAAGAGCAGACCGGATCTCGGTCCAAGAAGCCTCCGCGAGGACCGAACTTGCGACCGCTGAGGCCGATCTCGGCAAGTGGCAGGAGACGCTGACGCTGTGTTGCCCGTCGGAGCCTAAGCGATGCCTTGCGCTTCTAGCAACTATTCCGTGGGAGCGCCACCACCCTGGGAGCCGCTGGGCCATCGAGCCGCGCCTCTAGCTCATCGGGATCGGAGTCAATCCGCTGCTGCTCGAAGGGGATCGGGGATGTTGCAGAGCGAGTAGGTACAGGGGAGCGTATTGAACGTGGAGTCCTCGAGCGGCAGCTCGTGAGCGTCGCCTACTATCAGATCTCTAGGAGTCGAGCCGAATATCTTGCCGCCTGCCGCCGAGCATCCACTCCGACGGCGGTATCCTGAGACGATATGAAGGTGGTCCTGGCCGTCCTGCTGATCCTGCTGCTGCTCTTGGTCGCCCTCCCGATTGGGATGGGCGATATGGGCGACTGTCCCGTCTGTACCTCCGCCAAGTTCCCCTTCGCGCTCGGCCTCTGCGCCGGGCTCCTGTCTCTCCTCGTCCTGAGCGTGCTCCTGTCCAGCACCCGGTTCCGCCTGGCTACTGAATCTCGTTACCGGTTCCTTCTAACTCGATCTATCTATAGACCTCCGCGCTTCGCCTAGACGTCTTTGCGCGCCCTTTTCACGGGCGCTACGTCTAATTCAAGGAGGTCAAGTTGAGAACATTGGTTGCTTATCTGCCCGCCCTCGCTTGTGGGGTGATGATGCTGTTTATCTGCGTCCCCATGCTCTTGGGGCGCAAGCACAATCAATCTGCCGATCAGGGCGCGTCCCAGCAGGAAGTTGCCGAGTTGCGCGAGGAGATATCTCGCCTGAAGGCGGAGCGGGCGCTCGATAACAAGTCCGAGGCGTTCGATGGCTAAGACGCAAACCCGTCACCAGCCGAGCAAGAAACGGCCCCAGGCCAGACCGAAGTCTGGGCCCCGCAAGAAACAGCAGCAGCCGTGGTACCGCGAGTACACGTGGCTGCCATGGGTGGTCGGATTTGTCGTCCTAGGCGTGGTTGTGATCGCACTTCGCTCCGGCCAAACCGACGCCCCCGCACCCGGAGTCGCGGTTTCCAAACCAGTCGTGGGAGGCGATCTGCATTCCCTCGTGGTGAGCCCCGACGATCCCGGCAAGCTCTACATCGGGAGTCACCAGGGCGTCTCGATCTCCACAGATGGAGGTGAGACGTGGGAGGTGGTCGAGAGCCTCAATGGTGCCGACGCGATGGGATGGGCATTCACCGACGACGCCATCCTCGTCGGTGGACATCCAGGGCTCAGCGTGTCGACGGACGGCGGCAAGACCTTCGAGCAACGAAACGACGGATTGCCGTCGACCGACGTCCACGCACTCGGCGCGGGTGGCGAGGTCATGTACGCCGGTCTTGCCGGCGTCGGGACGTTCGCGTCAACCGATGACGGAAAGTCCTGGGAGGCGCGCAGCGAAGAGGTCGGTGGCGCTTTTATGGGCCGCATCCAGGTCGATCCCTCGAACGACGAGCATCTACTAGCGCCCGACATGGGCGGTGGCGCGATGGAGAGCACCGATGGGGGCCGGACCTGGGAATCACTTGGCGGCGTACAGGGCGCGATGTGGGTCAGCTGGGACGAGAACGACACCGACCACATGATCGTCACGACTCTCGGATCGGCTGCCGAGAGTATCGACGGAGGCGAGATCTGGGAGCCACTCGAGATCCCCCAGGGCGCGTCGATCGTCGAGTTCAGCCCGCACGACCCTGATCTCCTGTTCGCGGCGGTGCTCGAGGTGCCCGAAGCATCGGTGTACGTCAGCCGCGACGGCGGGGACACGTGGGTGCGTCCGTGAGGAGATAGGAGTTGCCCCTCGCTCTCGCCTTGGTTGCCGGTGCGCTTGCGAGTGTGAACCCGTGCGGGTTCCCGCTGCTGCCGGCCTTCCTGTCCTTCTACGTCGGAGCGGAGGAGGACGTCCTTCCGCGCGCCCCGGCGCGCGCTGCGCAGGGTCTCCTGGTGGGTCTTCTCGTCTCGACCGGCTTCCTCGCTGTGTTCGCCGTCGTCGGGGTACCCATCGCTTACGGGGTCACCCAGCTCACCAGCGCGATCCCGTGGGCGGGGCTCGCCATCGGGGCGCTGATGGTAGTGGCCGCGGTGGCGGGGATGGCGGGTCGTGCCGTCTATCTCAGCCCCCGGCGAGCGCTCTCCGTTCCCAGGCGCAGGCGGCCGACGACGATGGTGTGGTTCGGCGCCGCCTACGCGGTCTGCTCACTCGGCTGCACCCTTCCCATCTTCGTGGCGCTCGTCGGGGCATCGCTCGCCACTGCGAGCGTGGTCGAAGGCACGATCGTATTCGTTGCATACGCCTTCGGGATGGCGACGATGTTGATGGCGCTGTCGCTCGGGGCGGCACTGGCTCGGGACGGCCTGGCTCTCCGGCTCAAAGGTCTGCTGCCCCATATGCAACGTGTGGCATCGGCATTGCTGTTGGTCGCGGGCGCATACCTCACCTATTACTGGGCGCGGGTGATCTGGTCCCCGCCGCAATCCCTGAGCAGCGATCCCCTCGTGGGGCTGATGACCCGCTTCGCGACCCTCGTCCAGAGGACCGCGGGTTCGTCCGGGGGACGGGCGACGTTGCTTATCGCCGGAGGAGTGGTCCCTGCAGGCATCTTGGTTGAGATGTGGCAGTGGTCGGGGCCTAGCGCCGCTCAAGTTTCACAAGCTACGCGTGCACCGCCGCCGCCTTCATGATCAATGACGGCGGCGACCCGCTCCAGGTAAAACGGCGCATGGGGCACGAGGACGTCCGCACGACCTTCAACCTCTACGGCCACCTTTTTCCGGACCGCGAGGACGAGCTGGTTGCCGCCCTCGACCGGCGCCGGCAAGCTGCACTGAAGCGTCATGTGGACCAGACGTGGACCAAGGCCGGCCCGGGGGTTATCGAGCTCGACACCAAGAGAGCCGCTGACCAGGACCTATAGGAGGTGGACCAGAGGGGAATTGAACCCCTGACCTCACCCGTGCGAGGGGTGCGCGGGCCCAGTCCGTGACCTGCGAAATCTAACCGAAAGCGCCTCTGAAGTGCGGAAACACCTGCTCGTAATTACGCATTGGTAACTGCCGGTTTCCATACCGATGTGGACCAAATATGGACCAAAGCAAGCTCAGGCGTGGACTAATGCTCGTCGCCTTTCACGCCCGTAGTGCATTCCGTCCGGGGCCGAGCGATTTCCCGCTGCGCCCAAGTGCCCACCCGTAGCATGATTCTCGGCGAGGCTAGGGTCGCTCCCGAAAGCTGTGTTCCCCGGCCCGGCGTTCGCGCTGTGCGCCCGTTCGGGGCTGGCTAATCGCCGCTAAATTGGTCCATGATGAGGCATGAAAGCCGGGCG
>DASRPA010000132.1:0-16330 GCA_035646635.1 Actinomycetota bacterium
CCCTACAATGGGATATGGACTCGATTCAGGAGCCGGCTGAAAGCCAGCCGGCGCCCGAGCAGACTTCGGCACGAGGCGTCAAAGCGGTTCTGCGCCGGGTGCGACCGGCCCGACAGGCCGGGGATCCCGGTTTCGAGCAGCTCCTCAAGGAGTTCCGGCAACATCGCCCCAAGAGCTCTACCAAGCTCATCGAACGCGCCTTCGAGATCGCCGAGTCCGCACACTCGGGACAGGTTCGCAAGTCTGGCGACCCCTTCATTTCCCATCCTCTGAGCGTCGCGACGATTTGCGCCGAGCTTGGTCTGGATGAGACAACGATAGCAGCCGCGCTGCTCCACGACTCGGTCGAGGACACCGAGCTGGGTCTCGTCGACATCGAGCGAGAGATGGGCTATGCGGTGGCGTTGTTGATCGACGGAGTCACCAAGCTCGATCGCATCCGCTTCCGCACGGCCGAGCAGGCGCGCGCCGAGAACCTGCGCAAGATGATGGTGGCGACCGCGCGCGACGTGAGAGTGCTGCTCATGAAGATTGCCGACCGCCTCCACAATATGCGCACGATCGATCCGCTTCGCGGCGAGCGTCGCGAGCTGATCGCGCGCGAGACGCTCGAGATATATGCGCCGCTGGCTCACAGGTTGGGCATGTACGCGATCAAATGGGAGCTTGAGGATCTCAGCTTCAAGCAGTTGCATCCCAAGCGCTTCGACGAGATTTCGGCGCTGGTGCAGGATCGGCAGCCCGAGCGGGAACGAGTTCTGGACCAGGTGAGCGACGAGATCCTTGCAAAGCTCAAAGAGGCAAAGATCAAGGCCGAGGTGTCAGGCCGGCCGAAGCACCTCTACTCGATCTACGAGAAGCTGGTGCTGCGCGGCAAGCAGTTCGACGATATCTTCGATCTGCTCGGTGTCCGCGTGGTTGTCGACTCGGTCAGGGACTGTTACGCCGCGTTGGGCTCGATCCACACGCTGTACACGCCGGTCTCCAGCCGCTTCAAGGACTACATCGCGATGCCCAAGTTCAACATGTATCAATCGCTGCACACGACGCTGATGGGGCCGGGGGGCAGGCCCATAGAGATTCAGATCAGGACCCAAGAGATGCACCGCGCCGCGGAGTTCGGGATCGCCGCTCACTGGCTTTACAAGGATCAGCAGAGAGGCAAGACTCCTGAGGCGGAGATGGCGTGGCTGCAGCGGGTCATGGACTGGCAGAAGGAGTCGATCGACCCGAGCGACTTCATGGAGTCGCTCAAGATTGACCTCTATGCGGACGAGGCCTTCGTGTTCACGCCCAAGGGCGACGTCATCGCTCTTCCGCGCGGGGCCGGCCCGCTCGACTTCGCCTACGCCATCCACACGGAGGTCGGCCACAGGACGGTGGGAGCTCGAGTCAACGGCAGGCTCGTCTCTCTGAGCCACGAGCTCTCCTCGGGCGACTCGGTGGAGATCATCACCTCCAAGGGTCAGGCGTCGCCGTCGCGCGACTGGCTCAAGCTGGTCAAGACACCGCGGGCTCGCAACAAGATCAGGCAATGGTTCGCGCGTGAGCGTCGTGAGGACGCGCTCGCGCAAGGTAAGGACTCGTTGCTGGCCGCGATCAAGAAACACGGCTTGCCGGCGGACAAGGTCTCCAAGAGCGACGTGCCCGCGAAGGTGGCCGAGGAGCTCAAGTTCCCGGATCTAGACACGATGTACGTGGCGATCGGGGAGAGCCACCTGTCGCCTCAGTCGGTCACCACCCGGATCATCCGCATCTTCGATCCGCAGAGCGCTCAGGAAGAGGACGCTGCCGTTCAGCCGCGCCGGCGCAGGAAGCGGCCGAACCGCGGCAGAGGAATCATCGTCGAAGGGCACGACGATCTCTTGGTGCGGCTGGCGCTCTGCTGCACACCCGTTCCCGGTGACGCCGTGGTGGGCTTTCTGACGCGCGGACGAGGCGTCTCCGTGCATCGCGAGGACTGCCCCAACGCCAAGTCCCTGCGGGCCCAGGACGACGAGCGTATGGCCTCGGTGTGGTGGGACGAGCGTCAGAAGACGACCTTCGTGGCCGCGATCCGGATCGAGGCGCTCGATCGCACCAAGCTGTTGCGCGACGTCACGACGGCTATCTCCGACCAGGGCATATTCATCGTCTCCTCCAGCACTCGCACGGGGCGCGATGGGATCGCCAGCCTCTCGTACACTTTCGAGCTCGTGGACCCGAGCCATCTCGATCACGTGCTCCAGGCGATCCGGAGGATCGATTCGGTGTTCGACGCCTACCGGGTCGGCTCCGCGGCCAACACTTAGTGCACCTCCCCGCAAATCCGGTGGCATTCGAGCGCCCCTGCATCCCCGCTCGCGGCGTTGCACGGCTCCGCCGAGGTCGGAATTGGGATTCAATCTGTCGCTCACGTACCTTTCCAGGTACGTGAGCGCTCCTCGCGCCTGGCGAACCGGGGCGCAGTGGCGCTCTCGGTGCGCACCGTATTTCCGGTGCGGAGCAGTAAGGTCCCGGAAGTAAAGTCGAGTGAATGATGAGCCTGTCGATTCTTCACCACCGAGTGGTGGGACCACTTGCCTGCAACTGCTATGTGGTCGGGGACCCCACGGCGCGCAGGGCGATCGTCATCGATCCGGGTGGCGATGCCTCAGAGCTCCTCGGCGTCGTGGCCGCCCAGAGCCTCGAGGTCACTGCGATCGTTGCGACTCATGCCCATTTCGATCATCTCCTGGCGGCGGAGGAACTGCGCGCCGCGACCGGAGCCCCCTTCTATCTGCACCGCTCAGACGAGGCCCTGCTGTCGTGGATGCAGGAGTCCGGGCGGCTGTTCCTGGGAGCGGACCTTCCGCCTCCTCCCGAGGTCGACTCCTGGACTACAGAGGGCGACCGGCTCGTCGCCGGTGCGGCCGAGCTGGAGATCATCCACACTCCAGGCCACTCACCGGGCTCGATCTCGCTGGTGTCCGAGGGGGCGCTGTTTTCCGGAGACACGTTGTTCGCCGGCTCGGTGGGGCGCACCGATCTTCCCGGAGGAGACTCCGCCGCGCTGGTGCAGGCGGTACGAGGCAAGCTCTTCGAGCTACCCCCTGAGACATCCGTTTATCCCGGCCATGGCCCGGCGACGAGCCTCGAGGAGGAACGCCGCTCGAACCCGTTCGTGGGGGATGCTGCTGGATGAATGCTGGCCGGCTCCCCCCAAGTGCCCCCTAGAGGTAGGGACGTACCGCGGCTAAGGGCACGCCCGGGTAGCGTTCGATTTCCCGCTCGAGTGTCACCCTGAACTTGTCCTCGCGGGAGGTGGACTTGCGAGCCACCTCTCTAAAGCCCAGCCTCTGGAGCCTGCGGAGCTCCCCGGCGTAGGCCTTTCGCAGGCCGGCTCCCGGAGCCCTGAGATAGAGGTCGAGCGTGATCTGCTGAGTAATCTTCTTCTGTCTGCCGTCGGCCATCGGCCGACAATACTCGACCGATACCCCGCAGCTAGACCCAGCTCTTGGCCTTGAAGTAGAAGTAGAGCCCGACGCTCGTGAGAGTCATCAGCGTGACGGCGAAGTAGAAGCCGAAGAGGCCCCCGTCCGGCGGCACCAGAGCGAAGTTCATCCCGTAGACGCTGGCGATGAAGGTCGGCACCGCGATGATCGCCGCCCACGCGGTCAGTCGCTTGGTGGTGTCGTTGAGCCGGGTGGCCTGTTCCGAGCGCATGAGGTCCAACACCGCGTCGGTGAGATCGTCGACGTTTCTGACCTGGTCCCCGATCCGGAGGATGTGGTCGTGCACGTCGGCGAACAGTGAGCGCGTCTCGGTCGGGAAATGGTCGAGGCCGGGGCCATTCATGATCCAGTCGAGGACTCGCTCCGTCGGCAAGGCATAGCGGCGCAGCCGAGAGAGCTGCTGCTTGAGGTGGTAAAGCTCCCTCTGAACCCCACGCTGCATGCCGGGCCTGGATTCGTCGCGGAGCTCCGTATCCAGGACGCTCTCTTCCAAACTCTCGATGCGGTCCTCCAAGTCAGTCACGATCTCTTCGTAGTGGTCGACCAGCACGTCGAAGAGAGTGTGGATGAGAAAGGCGGAGCCGAGCTTCGGCTCACATGCCTGCCTTCTCCAGCGGGTCTTGGCGGCCTCCAAAGTGCGCCCGGCCCCCTCATGAAGGGTCAGCAGGAAGCGATCGCCCACGAAGCAGGCGATTTGAGCCGCTTCGAGCTGGCCGTCGACCTCGTCGAGCTGATGCAGCACCAGAAAGAGATGGCCCTCGTAGTCCTCGAGCTTGGGGCGCTGGCGCGGCTTGAGCGAGTCCTCGACCGCCAGGGGATGAAGCCCGAACTCCTCCTCCATAACCTTGGCGTCGCCGTCGTCCACCGTCGAGAGATCGGCCTCCGCCCAGACGACATTGCCGCTCTCCGAGCGCAGCTCCGAGATCTCCTCGAGATCATCCACGCTCTTCCAGCCCGATGTATCCGAGTGGCACACCGCCAGCAGCATGCTTAGACAATAGGGCCAACCGGCGCCCCTCCGAAGCCGATTAACCTGGGGCCTCAATCAGCCCAAGCAAACCCACCAAGCAACCAAAGGAGCCCCCCGCCATGTCGAAGGTCATGGACGACAGAGCGCAGGAGATTCAGCAGCAGGAAGTCGCTCGCTTCGAGGAGAGGACGCCTCGCTCGAAGAGCCTTTACGAGCGCGCCGAGCGTTCGATGCCGTTCGGCGTGACGTCTTCGTTCCAGGCCGGAGACCCCTATCCGATCTATCTAACTTCGGGCAAGGGGAGCAACGTCACAGACGTCGACGACAACACTTACATCGACTACCACAACGGGTTCGGCTCGATGGTGGTGGGCCATGCCCACCCCGTGGTGACCGAGGCGATCCGCAAGGCGGCTGCTCTGGGTACCCATTTTGCGACTACTACCGAGCCGGCCATTGTTCTTGCGGAGGAGATCAAGCGCCGCTTCGGGCTCGACAAGATCCGCTATACGAACTCGGGCACCGAGGCGACCATGGATGCGATCCGCGTTGCGCGCGCCGCCACCGGCAGGGACGTGCTGCTGAAGATCGAAGGCTCCTACCACGGTCACCACGACGCAGTCATGTACTCGGTGGTGCCGACTATGGACTCGAGCGGGCCCACCGAGCGGCCGTGGACGGTGCCGTTCTCGCGCGGCATCCCCCCCGAGACCGCCCACTCGACGATGGTGGTGCCGTTCAACGACCCCGACGCATTGCAGGCGATCTTCGAGGAGCACGGATCTCGTATCGGGGCCTTGATCATGGAGCCGGTGATGATGAACATCGGCGTCGTCGTGCCGCTGCCCGGCTATCTCGAGCGAGTGCGCGAGCTGTGCACCCAGCACGGCGTCGTCATGATTTTCGATGAGGTCAAGACCGGAGTGTCGATCGCCGCCGGGGGCGCGACCGAGTACTTCGGCGTTCAGCCCGACATGGTGTGTCTCGCCAAGGCGATAGGAGGCGGCACGCCGCTCGGCGTGTTCGGGGGCCGAGCCGAGCTCATGGACGAGATAACGAAGGGTGTGGCCGCACTGGGCACCTTCAACGGCAACCCCCTCTGCGTGGCCGCGGGGCTTGCGACCCTGACCGAGGTGTTGGACGAAGACGCCTATGCGCGCTTGCGATCACTCGGCACGAGGCTCGCGCAGGGCTGCCAGAAGGTGCTCGACGACCACGGTATTCCGGCGGTGACGACGGACTTGGGCAGCAAGGGCTCCATAACCTTCAGGGACCGTCCGCTCGAGCGGTATCGCGATTTCACCGAGCTCGACGACGATCTCTTCGGCGCCTACTGGTACTGGGTCGTCAACCGGGGCATCTACCAGACCCCCGGCAAGGAGGAGCAGTGGACGATCTCGGTGCAGCATTCGGAGGAGGACATCGACCACACGATCGAGGTCCTGGCCTCCTACTGCGCCAAAGTCACGAGCTAAACCCCCGCCCCCCTGCCGAGTGGTGGATAAAGGTTGCTGTGCAACCACTCACCACCACTCGGCAACAAATTAGGCGATGGGGGCCGCCGTTGTCCGGCCCGTGCGCTTTTCGCGCACGAGGCTGACGATCACGTAAACGACTCCGATCGAGAACATGATGGTGCCCATGACGTTGACCTGCGCGGGGACGCCGAAGCGCGACACGCCGTAGATCCACAGTGGGAACGTTACCGTGGCGCCGGAGTTGAACGTGGTGATGACGTAATCGTCGATCGACAGCACGAAGGCGAGCAACGCGGCGGCCATGATCCCGGGGAAGATCAAGGGAAAGGTCACCGTCCAGAACGTCACCCAAGGCGTGGCACCGAGGTCTGAGGCCGCGTCCTCGAGGCTGCCATCGAGCCCCGATGTGCGCGCCTTCACGGTCACGACCACATAGGAGATCGAGAACATGATGTGGGCGATGAGGATGGTCGTAAAGCCCGTCGTCACGTTCAAGGAGACGAACATCGCCAGCAGCGAGACTCCGAGGATGATCTCAGGCGTCGCCATCGGGATGAAGATGAACAGGTTCAGCCCCGAGCGACCTCGGAAACGAAAGCGCGTCAGCGCCAATGCGATCAGGGTGCCGAGAATGGTAGCGACAACCGTAGAGAGCGCGGCGATCACCAACGAGTTCTTGAGTGAGCTTACGAGCTCGGGGATCTGAAAGATGTTGCGGTAGTGCTCGAGCGTGAAGCCCTCCCAGGTCAGGTTGAAGCGACCCGTATGGTCGTTGAAGCCGAACAGGGCCATGATGAGGATCGGCACGAGCAAGTAGGCGAACACGAGGGTGGTATAGGTAGGAAGAAACCACTCCCGCCTCTTCCTGGGTGTGGCCCTCGGTTCTCCTCCCACAGCGGCGGGACGCGCGGTACTCTCGGCGGTAGTCGCCGACATCAGCCCGTTAGCTCCTCGGTCCCCAGCAGGCGGGCATAGAGGAAGATGCCGATGAGGATGCCCACAATAAGGAGGAACGACAGAGCGCCTCCGGTGGGATAGTCACCGTTGACCAGCAGCAGCCGCTGCACGACGTTGCCGATCATCGAGGTCTGGGGATTGCCGAGGAACTCGGCGTTGATGAAGTCGCCCACAACGGGGATGAAGGTCAACAACGAGCCCGCGAACACGCCGGGCAGCGACAGCGGCAGGGTCACTCTCATGAACGTTTCTCGCCGGTTGGAGTAGAGATCCTGCGCGGCCTCGCGCAACGCTGGGTCGAGCTTTTCGAGGGCTACATAGAGAGGCAGAGCCATGAACGGCAGGTAGTTATAGATGAGCCCGAAGATGACGGCTGTGGGCGTCGCCAGCAGGCGAAAGTCCTGAGACAGCAGACCGGCATCCTTTAGGGTGCCCAGGAAGATACCCCCGTCCGCCAGCACGAAGGTCCATGAGATCGTACGGATGAGGAAGGGAGTGAAGAAAGGCAAAAGCAACAACAGTAGAAACAGGTTCTTGCGCCGGCCGCCCTTGGTAGCTATCCAGTACGTCATCGGATAGCTCATCAGCAGCGTGACGCCGGTGACGATCCCGCCGTAGAGGAAGGAACGGATGATCTGCGTCCGATACCCGCTCAGGGCGTCCGTATAGGTCTGGACCCACTCCGCCGAGTAGCCGAAGCCCGTTTCGATCGTTCCTTCGTAAAGCGTGAACGACAGCATGAAGTAGAGCGGCACGGCAAAGAAGACGATCAACCATGTAACGCCGGGCAGGCTCAACAGATAGGGGGCCGCGCCCCGCCGCGCCGCCGTACTCATCCCTCCAGTACGGTGCTGAAGAGTTCGTTCCACTCCCGCTCTTCAGCCGGGCTGAGGTTCTTGTAGCTGTAGACCTGCGACTCAATCTCGGCGGTTGGGAATACGAGAGGACTCGCCGCCACCTGACGCGTGTAGGAATCGCTCGACTTCTCGAGAATGGGTTGCGCCTCGGGGACCGGAGTGATGTAGTTGATCCAGGCGGTCATTTGTGCCGCTACCTTCGGCTGGTAGACGAAGTCCATCATGGCGTGGGCGTCGATGGGGTTGGCCGCACCTTGGGGGATGGCCATGCAGTCGGTCCACAGCATCCCGCCCTCTTCGGGCACCGTGAAGCGGATCTTTGAGTTCTCGCCCAGCGTCTTTCCAACTACGTCGCCCGACCACGCGATGCACAGGGCGAGGTCGCCCTGAGCGAGGGGACCGACGTAGTTGTTGCCGTAGTACTGGCGCACGATGCCGTCCTCCTGCTGCTTGAGCAGCTTCTGCTGAGCGGCGCGTGCGTCGTCGGTCGTGGCGTCCTGCGGCTTGATCCCCATGCTCAGCATGGTCAGGTGCATGGTGTCGCGCATCTCGGTGAACATGCCGACCTTACCCGCGAAGGCGGGGTCGAAGAGATCCTCGGTACTGGTGATCTCGCGCCCGGTGAGCTCGGGGTTCCAAGCGATCCCGGTGATCCCGGCCTGCCACGGCACACTGTGCAAGTTGCCTGGGTCGTAGGTCGGGTCCTTGTAGATATCGCTTGCGTGCCGGTCGAAGTTTGGCAGCAGTGAATGGTCGAGTTCCTCGAGATAGCCGAAGCTCGCCATCTTGTTGAGCATCCAGTCGGTTACCACGATGATGTCCCACTGCACCGGCTGGTCGTTGGACAGCGGCTCGCGAATGGTGGCGTAGAAGCTGAGGTTGTCGTTGATCACCTCTTTGTAGCTGACGTCGGTGCCGGATGCCTTCTCGAACTGTTTCAGGGTGGGGCTCCCGCCCCCGGCCTTGTCGATGTAGGCGGGCCAGTTTGCGAAGTTGAGCTCGCCCGTCTTCTTGTTCGTGGTGAGCTTGTCTTCGCCCGCTGGTTGGTTTTGCTCGGTTTCGCCCTGCACCCCGCACGCGGCCAACAGCGCAGATGCGGACAGCGCCGAAGCGCCGACCCCGGCACGTCGCAACAGGTCCCTCCGGCTCAGGCGCCTAACTCCACCGGACATCATCAGATCACTCAAGTCGGTCATGCGGTTGCCTCCTTGTGGGCTTTATCGGTTGAATGGTCGGCCTTGACTGCAAAGGTGTGCTCCGGGTTCCACGACAGACGCACTTTGGCGCCGGCGGGAATGGCGGCGCTGCTCGCCCCGAGGTTCTGCGCGTAAACCACGATCCGGGAACCTCCCGAGGACCTGCACTCGTATGACGTGCTGACGCCCGTGTAAGTGGACACCACCACGGTCGCCTCGATGGCGTTCAAAGAGCGCTCCGTCTCCTCCTTGTCGGTGGCATCCGTGATGTGAATCTTCTCGGGGCGGACGCCGATGCGGACGGAGCCGTGCTCGGCCGGGAGCCTGCGGGCCGGGAGCGCCACGGTGCTGCCGGCGTTCAGGTCCACCTTGGCAACGGAGCCGTTGGTGTTGGATACCTCGCCCTCGAGCAAGTTCGATGCGCCGAGGAATCCGGCGACGAACGCGGTGTCCGGCAGTTCATAGACCTCCTGTGGGGCACCCACCTGCTCGAGGTGGCCCGCGTCCATCACGGCCAGGCGGTTGGACATCGTCATGGCCTCTTCCTGGTCGTGGGTGACGTAGATGAACGTGATCCCGATCTCCTGTTGGATCTGCTTGAGCTCTAGCTGCATCTGCTTTCTCAGCTTGAGGTCGAGCGCCCCCAGCGGCTCGTCGAGCAGGAGCACCGAGGGCGAGTTCACCAGGGCTCGGGCCAGCGCCACACGCTGCTGCTGGCCACCAGAGAGCTGGTTGATGCGTCTCGCCCCGAAGCCAGACAGATCCACGAGGGCGAGCATCTCCTGGACCCGGTCCTTGATCGCCGACTCTGAAACCTTCTTGCGCTTGAGCCCGTAAGCGACATTGTCGGCTACGTTCAGATGGGGGAACAGCGCGTAGGACTGGAACACCGTATTCACGTTGCGCTTGTAGGGAGGAAGGGCCGAGACCTCGTCTCCCCCCAGGTAGACGTGGCCGGAGGTGGGTTCCTCGAAGCCGCCGATCATCCGCAGAGTGGTGGTCTTCCCACACCCGGAGGGGCCGAGAAGGGAGAAGAACTCACCCTCCTCGACGACGAGGTCGATGTGGTCGACCGCAGTGGTGCCCTTGAAACTCTTGGTGAGGTCTTCCAGTCGCACGTCGGACA
The DNA here is from genome assembly GCA_035646635.1 of Actinomycetota bacterium. GTDB lineage: Bacteria > Actinomycetota > CADDZG01 > CADDZG01 > WHSQ01 > JACDAL01. The sequence goes on from DASRPA010000132.1 coordinate 10,058, forward strand.
TACCTAGATTGTCCTCTTGATTGGAGTTTGTGTGAGCGACGCCAATGCCACTACGTCATGCCCCCATCCGCCCACCGAAGCGCCTCGATGAGGACATCGAGTCCTTCGTGCAGGTGCTCTTCTTCTATGACGAGCGGGGCGAGCAGGCGGACGACGTTGTCGTAGGTCCCCGACTTGAGCGTCAGCACTCCGCCCTGGAGGCAGCGAGCCACGACGGCGGCGGCCTCGGCCTTGGCCGGAGCCTTGGTCTTCTTGTCGGTCACCAGCTCCACACCCACCATCGGCCCCAGCCCGCGCACCTCTCCGACCAGCGGGAGCTCGTCTGCAAGCGGGTCCAGTCGGGAGCGGATCACTTGGCCCTGGATCCGGCCGCGCTCCATAAGGTCCGTTTCCGTCAGCTCGGCGATGACCGCCAGGGCCGCGGCGCAGGCCACGGGGTTGCCGCCGAAAGTGCCGCCCAGGCCCCCGACGTGGGGGTCTTCCATCACTTCGGCGGCCCCCGTGATGCCCGAGATCGGCAGGCCCGCGCCCAATGACTTGGCGGTGGTGACGATGTCCGGGACCACGCCGTAGTGCTCGATCGCGAACATCTTGCCGGTGCGGCCCATGCCGGACTGGACCTCGTCGTCTATCAGGAGGATGCCGCGCTCGGAGGCGATCTGGCGCAGTGCCGGGATCCAGTCGTCGGGCGCGACCACAAACCCGCCTTCCCCCTGGACAGGCTCGACCACCAGGGCGGCGACGCTATCGGCGCCGATCTGCGAGTCGATCTGGTCTGCGAGCTGCTCGGCGCAGGCGATCCCGCAGGAGGGATGAGTTAGCCCCAGCGGGCAGCGATAGCAGTAGGCGAAGGGAGCGCGATAGACCTCTGGAGCGAAGGGCCCGAAGCCGTGCCGGTAGGGCATCTCCTTGGCGGTCAGAGTCATGCCCATCAGGGTGCGCCCGTGAAAGCCGTTGGTGAAGCCGACCACGGCGTCTCGCCCAGTGTTGTAGCGGGCGATCTTCACAGCGTTTTCGACCGCCTCGGCCCCCGAATTCGACAGCATGGTCTTCTTGGCGTGATCTCCGGGGGTGATCGAGTTCAGGGTTTCGGCAAGCTCGACGTAGCCCTCGTACATTGCAACGTGGAAGCACTCGTGAAGCGTCTTGTCGACCTGTTCCTTCACCGCCCGCAGGACGCGGGCATTGGCCCGGCCCACATTCAGCACCCCGAGGCCGCCGGCAAAGTCGATGAAGCGGTTGCCGTCGACGTCGGTGACGAGGGCGCCGTCGCCCGAGGCAACAAAAATGGGTGCTGTGTTGAAGACGGCGCGGGGGACGGCCTCGGAGCGCCTCTCGGACAGCTCGCGCGAGATGGGCCCGGGCACGACGTTCAAGCTAATCGCCATGCTTTACAACACCATCCAGGCGAAACACTGCTCTTTCCCCCATGATCTCCCCGCTGCGCGCGGCCGCGCGCAGAAAACATCTAGCATTCGCGATTCAATCTACAAGAGTAGTAGCCAATCGAGCAGGTGCGAGTAGGCGTGTCAGCAGGGCGGCGTTTGTACACTCTGTAGCATCGTGAGCTTTGCCGTGTCCGAACTCCTGCAGCTGCCCGGTTTGAGGCTGACGGTCGTGGCCGGCGCCCGGGGACTCGAGAGGGAGATCACCTGGGCCCACATCTCGGAGCTAGCGGATCCCACCCCGTGGTTGTCCGGTGGCGAGCTGTTGTTGACCACCGGGATGTCGCTGGGGCAGGAAGAGGACGATCAGTGTTTGTATGTGGAACGCCTCGTCTCGGCAGGTGTCTCGGGACTGGGCTTCGGCGTGGGATTTGGCTTCGAACGGGTGCCCGACGCCATGGTCACGGCGGCAGAGGAGGCCGGGCTGTGTCTGCTCGAGGTACCTCTTCCCGTTCCCTTCATCGCCATCACGAAGGCGATCAGCTTGGAGCTGTCCGAAGAGCGCCTGAGAGACGCGCAGTTGTCGGTCGAGATGCACGAGCGTCTGGCCTCGTTGATCTCCGAAGGCGCGGGCCCGGCCGACGTGCTCGATGAGGTCTGCGAGCTCCGTAACGGCTGGGCCATCCTGTTCGATTCGGGAGGGGGGGTCGTGGCTCGCTCGGGGTCCGGCTCCCCGCCGCCCGAGGAGGTGTGGACCGCTCTGCCCCAAGGCCTGGCGGAAGGACAAGAGCTCGATGCCTCTGCGGAGGCGTCGCCCGAGGGGTCGCGTCTGGCGGTGAGGGTTGTCTCCGGCCGGCGCCAGGAGGCGGTGCTCGTATACGGAGCCGCCCGCAAGCTGCAGGCACCCGATCGCATAGTGGTGCACCACGCCGTGACCGTGCTGGGCCTATTGCTGGCATCCCGGCGGGCGGTCATCGAGGCCGAGCGCCGTATCGCCGGAGATCTGCTATCGGAGGCGTTCGCCGGGCGTCTGCGAGGCTTGGATCTCGAGCGCCGGCTGGAGCTCGCCGGATTTCCGGGAGTTGCCCCCCTCACCGCCTTGGCCCTGGAGCCGCTGGACGACTCCGATCCGCAGGGCCTTCAGGATCTCTCCTGGGCGCTCGACGGCATCCTGGGGCCTCGGTGCCGGGCGGCGCGCACCACGGTGACACATGGACGGGTTGCTTGCCTGGTCGCTCACGACGCCCCCGAGACCCTGGCTGCCGAGCTGCTCGACGAGCTGGAGCTGAGCTCGCAGCGCCCCGGGCCCGGCCTCCTTGCGGTCCGCGCCGGAGTGGGGGAGACGGTCTCGGTCTCGGGAGTCAGACGCTCCTATCTGACGGCCGTATTCGCACTGCGCGCGGCCCCCGGCAGCAGCCGCCTGGGTTTGCCCTCTGACCTGGGCTCCTACCGCTTCCTGCTCTCGGCCCAGCCGACCCCACTTCTGGAGGGCTACGTGCGCACGGTGCTGGGCGCGCTCAGGGACAGGGACGAGTCGCGCTCGTCCCAGCTCGTGGAGTCCGTGCGGGCCTTTATTGCGGCAGGGGGGCGCTGGGAGAACGGGGCGGAGGCGCTGGGGATCCACCGGCACACCCTTCGTTATCGCGTGCGCCAGGCCGAGCAGCTTCTCAACCGGGACCTCAGCTCGGCCGAGGATCGACTAGAGGTCTGGTTGGCTTTGAAGGCGGCCGAGGTCCTCGAGGAGTGAGCCAACCCCTCGCCCGAGTGGTGGCAGGATGACCTATATGACCATCTGACCACCACTCGGCATCGGCCGACGGGAACACGCGGGCCCCGAAGCTGCGTCAAAGAGCCATGACAAAGACGACGAAACTCCTCGCCCCCCTCACCGCCCTCCTCTTCATCCTCGCCGCCTGCGGGCAGCCCTCTACTCAGCCCGGCGGTTCCGGCGGCTCCGGCTCCTCCGGCGACGAAGATGTGGTGAGCAGCAATCCCAACGACGATGCTTCGAACAAAGAGCCGGGTCCGGGAGCCAAGCTCGTCACACCACAGGGCGACGCTCAGAACATCATCCCCGGCCACTGGCGCAGGATCAAGATCCTCGACGAGGACACGCTCAAGGTCTTCTTCTGGGGAGGGGTCGAGCCCTGCTCGGTGCTTGATTCGGTCGACGTTTCCTACTTCGGGGACGAGGTCGCCCTGACCCTGTTCCAGGGAGCCGGATCGGACTCGGCCGACAAGGTCTGCCCCGAGCTCGCAGTCCTTAAGGTGGTCGAGGTCGACCTCACCGAGCCGCTCGGGGGCCGCGACGTGGTCGATGGAGCAGACAAGCTCGAGAAGTAGCCCCCCTCAGTCCCATAAAACCGGCCCCCCGCGTTTTGAGCGTCTCTCGGTGCCCTTTAGGGCACTCTGAGTCCCACAAAACCCGGGTAGCGTGTCTTGCAAGCAAACAGCTAGCCGGCTCGGCAGTCGAGGAGGGCTATATGGAGTCGCAGGACGCGGGGCTGAACGTCGCGCAGAAGCTGATCGAGTCACACCTCGTCGCAGGGGACATGACCCCCGGAGAGGAGGTGGGCCTGCGCATCGATCAGACGCTGACTCAGGATGCGACCGGGACGCTGGTGATGCTCGAGCTCGAGAGCATGGCTCTCGATCGGGTGCGTACCGAGCTTTCGGCCCAGTACGTCGATCACAACCTCCTGCAGGCCGATGAGAGAAACGCCGACGACCACCTCTTCCTCTACAGCGCCTGCCAGAGGTTTGGGCTTTGGTACTCGAAGCCGGGCAACGGGGTCAGCCACCCCCTTCACATGCAGCGCTTCGGCATTCCCGGCAAGACGATGGCGGGCTCGGACAGCCACACCCCCGCCGCAGGCTCCCTCGGCATGCTGGCCATCGGGGTGGGCGGTCTCGAGGTTGCCATGGCGATGGCAGGCGAGCCCCTGTTCGTCACCATGCCGGAGATCTGGGGCGTCGAGCTCACCGGAGAGCTGCCGGACTGGGTCTCGGCCAAGGATGTGATCCTGGAGATGCTGAGGCGGCACGGCGTCAAAGGGGGCCGCGGTCGCATCGTCGAGTACTACGGTGCCGGCCTCGAGCATCTCTCGGCAATGGACAGGCACGTGATCGCAAACATGGGGGCCGAGCTCGGCGCCACTACCACGGTGTTTCCTTCCGATGAGGAGGTTCGCCGCTTTCTGTCGAGTGAGGGCCGCGTCGACGACTGGACAGAGCTCGTGGCGGATGAGGGCTGTTCCTACGACGTGCAAGAGAGCATCGACCTCTCGAAGCTCGAGCCGCTCATCGCCACGCCTTCCAGCCCCGGTAACGTGGTGCCGGTGACAGAGGTGGCCGGCCGGGAGATCTCTCAGGTGGTGGTGGGCTCGTCGGCCAACCCCGGGCTCCGGGACTTCGCGGTGGTGGCTCAGATCGTCGCTGGCAAGCAGTCGCACCCGCGGGTCTCGTTGGATGTGAACCCGACCTCCCGCCAGACGCTCGAGGTCCTGATTAGCGAGGGGTTGCTCGCCCCCCTGATTCATGCGGGGGCGCGCCTGCATCAGTCGGGGTGCATGGGCTGTATCGGCATGGGGCAAGCGCCCGCCTCGGGTCAGATCAGCCTGCGCACGATGCCGAGAAACTTCCCCGGCCGCTCGGGGACCAAGGACGACCTCGTCTATCTGTGCTCGCCCGAGACCGCGGCCGCCTCCGCGCTAACCGGTGAGATTACCGACCCCCGCTCGCTCGACATGAGCTGCCCGCGCTTCGTGGCTCCGAAGGAGCAGGCGATCAACACCGAGATGCTGGTGCCGCCGGCTCGAGAGTCGGGGACGGTCGAACTCATCAAGGGCCCGAACATCTCATCCCTTCCGGACTTCGAGCCGCTGCCCGACGAGCTGCGGCTCGAGGTGCTTCTCAAGGTGGAGGACGACGTCTCGACGGACGAGATCATGCCGGCAGGACAGCGCGTGCTGCCGTTTCGCAGCAACATCGAGAAGATCTCCGAGTTCATGTACTGGCAGGTCGACGACACCTACCACGAGCGCGCTCTGGAGGCAAGAAAAGGAGACGGCCATGCAATCGTCGCAGGCCACAACTATGGGCAGGGCTCGAGCCGGGAGCACGCCGCGATCGCCCCTCGCTACCTCGGCCTCCGCGTGGTGGTCGCCAAGAGCTTCGCCCGCATCCACTGGCAGAACCTCCCGAACTTCGGGATTCTCCCGCTCGAGTTCGAGCAGGAGTCCGACTTCGACGCCGTGGAGCAGGGCGACGTGCTGTTCCTGGCGGGGTTGCGCGACGCCCTGAAGGGGCCGAAGCGCCGCATCACGGCCGCCAACGAGACTAAGTCCGCAGAGGTGACGCTCTTGCACCGTCTCTCCGAGCGCCAGGTGAGCATGGTGTTGAAGGGCGGGCTGATCCCGATGTTCAAGGAGCGGCTCACCGAGGAGGCCGGCCACACGCAGTGGTGAGAGCGCTGAAGGTCCTGTGGGCGAGCCCGGCGAGCCTGGTCGGGGCACTGCTGGCCCCCTTCTTCCGCTCGCGCCGAGTCTCCTCCGGGGTGCTGCTGTGCGAAGGAGCCTCGTGGCCCACTCGGCTCGGCTGGCGCTACCGGGCCATAACTTTCGGTCACGTAGTGCTATGCGTCGACGAGTTGGACGACGCCCTTCTCGCCCACGAGCTCGTGCACGTCCGGCAGTACGAGCGGCTGGGGGCGTTGTTCATGCCCGCCTATCTGTGGGCGTCCACCGCGGCGTGGCTGCGCGGCGGCCATTACTACCGCGACAACCGCTACGAGATCGAGGCCCGCCACGCTCCCCACACCGCCGAGTGGTGGTAAATGGCTACTGTGCGACCTTTATCCACCCATTTTCTCTCGCGATCGCCGAGCCGA